>NZ_JBTVWW010000033.1:0-24963 GCF_054819825.1 Desulfocurvus sp. DL1XJH-121 | reverse complement strand
TGCCGTGGTCAATGTGACCAACGGTGCCGATGTTTACGTGCGGCTTGGTGCGCTCGAATTTTGCCTTACCCATGACTAGAACCCCCTTAGTTCTTCTTCATGATTTCTTCAGCCAGGCTGGCCGGCACTTTCTCGTAATGGTCGAACTGCATGGTGAAGGTGGCCCTGCCCTGGGTCTTGGACCGCAGGTCGGTGGCGTATCCGAACATCTCGGACAGCGGCACCTGGGAATCCACGACCTGGGCGTTGGCGCGGGCGTCCATGCTGGACACGCGGCCGCGGCGGGAGTTCAGGTCGCCCATGACGTCGCCGAGGTATTCCTCGGGAGTGACCACTTCAACGGACATGATGGGCTCCAGGAGGACCGGGTCGGCCCTTCTGAGGGCTTCCTTGATGGCCATGGAACCGGCCACGGAGAAAGCCTGCTCGGAGGAGTCCACTTCGTGGTAGGAACCGAAGACGAGGTTCACCTTCACGTCCACGACCGGGTAGCCGGCCATGACGCCGGAGCTCAAGGCTCCCTGGATGCCCTTGTCCACGGCGGGGATGTATTCCTTGGGAATCACGCCGCCCTTGATGGAGTCGACGAACTCGTACCCCTTCTCGGGGTTGGGCTCGACTTCCAGGACCACGTGGCCGTACTGGCCGCGGCCGCCGGACTGCTTGGCGTACTTGTGGTCCACCTTGGAGGGCTTGGTGATGGTCTCGCGGTAGGCCACGCGGGGGGCGCCCACGTTGGCGTTGACGCTGAACTCCCTGAGCAGCCTGTCGACGATGATCTCCAGGTGCAGCTCGCCCATGCCCGCGATCAGGGTCTGGCCGGTCTCCTCGTCGCCCTTCACGCGGAAGGACGGATCCTCCTTGGCCAGCTTGGCCAGGGCGTCGGTGAGGGAGTCGCGGTCGGCCTTGGTCTTGGGCTCGATGGCCACCTCGATGACCGTGTCCGGGATGTCCATGGACTCCAGGACCACGGCCTTGCCCTGCTCGCACAGGGTATCGCCGGTGGCGACGTTCTTCAGGCCCACGGCGGCGACGATGTCGCCGGCGCCGGCCCATTTGATCTCTTCGCGCTTGTTGGCGTGCATCTTCAGGAGACGGCCGATGCGCTCCTTGCGGCCCGTGGCCGCGTTGATGACGGTCATGCCGGACTCGATGTGCCCGGAGTAGATGCGCAGGAAGGTCAGATGGCCCACGAAGGGGTCGGAGAACAGCTTGAAGGCCAGGGCGGCCAACGGCTTGTCGTCGTCGCAGGGGCAGGCGATGGTCTCGCCGCTGTGCGGGTCCTCACCCTTCATGACCACGACCTCGTCCGGAGACGGCAGGTAGTCCACGACGGCGTCCAACAGGGGCTGCACGCCCTTGTTCTTGAACGCGGAGCCGCAGAGCACCGGGCAGATGGTCAGGTTCATGGTGGCCTTGCGCACGCCGGCGATGAGTTCCTCGGGGGTCAGTTCCTCGCCCGCGAGGTACTTCTCCATGAGGGTGTCGTCCTCTTCGGCGATGGCTTCAACCATGGCCATGTGCATCTCCTCGTACTGCTCCTGGAGCTCCTCGGGAATCTCCACGAAGTCATACTTGGCGCCCATGGTCTGGTCGTCGAACACCATGGCCTTGCCGTGGATCATGTCCACGACGCCGCGGAACTCGTCCTCGGAGCCGATGGGCAGCTGCAGGGGCACGGGCTTGGCGCCCAGGCGGTCCCTGATCATGTCCACGCAACGGAAGAAGTTGGCGCCCACACGGTCCATCTTGTTGACGAAGGCCATGCGGGGAACCTTGTAGCGGTCGGCCTGGCGCCACACGGTCTCGGACTGGGGCTCGACGCCGGCCACGGCGTCGAACACCGCCACGGCGCCGTCCAGCACACGAAGCGCGCGCTCCACCTCCATGGTGAAGTCGACGTGGCCGGGAGTATCGATGATGTTGATGCGATGATCACGCCAGAAGCAGGTGGTGGCGGCGGAAGTAATGGTAATGCCGCGCTCCTGTTCCTGCTCCATCCAGTCCATGGTGGCCTGGCCGTCATGGACTTCGCCGATCTTGTGAGAAACGCCGGTATAAAAGAGAATGCGCTCGGTAGTCGTGGTCTTGCCCGCATCAATGTGGGCCATGATACCGATGTTTCTCTGTTTGGGAATGGGAACCACTCTGGACACGTGTATCTCCGTCACCTACCAACGGTAATGGGCGAAAGCCTTGTTGGCTTCGGCCATCCGGTGGGTGTCTTCCTTCTTCTTCACGGCGCCGCCGCGATTGTTGTAGGCGTCCAGGAATTCGCCGGAAAGACGGGCAATCATGCCCTTCTCGCCGCGCCCGCGGGCGTAGCCGATGAGCCAGCGGATGGCCAGAGCGATCTGGCGGTCCGGGCGCACCTCCATCGGCACCTGGTACGTGGCGCCGCCCACGCGGCGCGACTTGACTTCAAGCTGAGGCTTGACGTTCTCCACGGCCTTCTCGAAGGCGCGGATGGGATCTTCCTGGGATTTCTCGGCCAGGATATCCAAAGCCTTGTAGAAAATGGTCTCGGCGGTGCTTTTCTTGCCGTCGAACATCAGCCGATTGACGAAGCGCGCGGCGAGCACGCTGCGGAACTTCGGATCGGGAAGAATCTCTCTCTTGGGCACAGGGCCTTTTCTGGGCATAGCTCAATAACTCCCTTGATGACTTACTTGGGCCGCTTGGCGCCGTACTTGGAACGGGCCTGGCGGCGATCAGCCACGCCGGCGGTATCCAGGGTGCCGCGGATGATATGGTAGCGCACGCCGGGAAGGTCCTTGACGCGGCCGCCGCGGATCATGACCACGGAGTGCTCCTGGAGGTTGTGCCCTTCGCCGGGGATGTACGAGGTGACCTCGATCCCGTTGGTCAGGCGCACGCGCGCGACCTTGCGCAGAGCCGAGTTAGGCTTCTTGGGGGTCGTGGTGTACACGCGGGTGCACACGCCACGGCGCTGCGGGCATTCCTGCAGCGCGGGAGTCTTCTTCCGCTTCAACTGCCTGACCCGACGTTTACGGACCAATTGATTGATGGTCGGCATCTACTTCCTCCATCGTAAGTAGGGGCGCATTCTTGGGTGGTTGCCGTCCGCCCGCGCCTGGAAATGAGCGTCTCCCGGTCCCGGTCCTCCCGGTCGTTCGACGCCAGCCGAAATACATAATCAAAAAAGGCAGGAGGAAGAATCCCCCCGCCTTGTCTAGCGAAGTTATCTTCCACTCTCAGAGGATCCCGTGGGATCGATGAGCAGTGGACGTCCGTTCCCATCCGGAACGGTATGCTCACAATCAATAAGTCAGAGGTCTATATCCTCGGTCCAGTGCGCTGTCAACCTCCAAAATCGAATTTTCCGCCTTTTGCCGCGGGTCCCGGTCGGCTCTTCTTTTCGGATCGCCGCGCAGGGTTTTGTTGTCCCGCGCGTTAGCGTATATGTAACGGCCTGGCAACGGCCGGAGAGAGAGGAGGAGGAACCATGGACTGCACCACGGCACGAGATAAGATGCACGCCTGGCTGGACGGCGAACTGCCGCCCGCCGAGGCCCGCGCCATGAAGGTCCACGTGGGCGGCTGCGCCGAGTGCGCGGTTCGCGCGCGCGAGTTGTCGGCCCTGTTCGACGCCCTGGGGGGGCTGCCCGGACCGGGACACGACCAGAGCCTGGTGGAGGCGACCCTGCGCGCCGCCGAGGCCGAGGCCTACCCGCCCCCGGCACAATGGTGGGCCGCCCTGCCCGTCTTCTACAAGGGCACCAGCTTCGCGGCGGTGGCCGCCGGCCTGCTCCTGGGCATATTCCTTTTTAATGCATCGCCCCTGGCCCCGGACGCGGCTACGGCCTACGCGACCCAGTCGACGCACCAGACCCTGATCCTGGCCGCGGGCGACCTGGAGTACTTATGACATTAAATATGAAGCGCATCCTGATCCTGTTCTCCGTGTGCCTGAACCTGGGGTTCCTGGCTGCGGCCGCGCACCACGCCATGAGCGACGATCCCCGCATCCCCAAACCGCGCAGGCTGCTCATGCAGGCTCTGGACGGCATGGACGTCAGCGGGCAGCAGCGCGAGGCCATGCTCGCCCTGGAGGACAGGATACACGCCAACATGCGGCAGTGGCGCGACGAGGCCCTGGACATCAAGACCGACACCATCGAGGCCATGACCCGCGCCGAGGGCCCGGACCTGGAGCGCCTGGCGACCAACCGGGAGACCGAGCTGGACCTGCTGCGCAGGCACGGCCTGCAGACGCAGAACATCTTCCTGGAGGCCCTCGGCATACTCGGGCCGGACAAGCTGCGCACCCTGGGCAACTCCATGATCGAGGCCGTCCGCAAGGACCACAGGCACCGCTAAGGCCCGCGCATGCTGTTCCTGAAAAGCCACGACAAACTGGCCGACGACCAGCTCATGAAGCTGGCGGGCCAAGGCGACGAGCAGGCCTTCCGCGTGCTGGTGGAACGCCACCAGCCCATGGTCCTGGATTTCGCCTACCGCTTCCTGGGCGACGCCCAGGAGGCCCGCGACGTGGCCCAGGAAACCCTGCTCCGCGTCTACAGGAACGCCGCGACCTACCGCCGGGAAGGCACATTCAGGGCCTGGGTCATGCGCATCGCCCGCAACCTCTGCCTGGACCACGTGCGCAAGGTCCGGCCGGTGCTCATGGAGAACATGCCCGAACAGGCCGACTCCGAGACCCCGCTCACGGCGGCCCTGCGCCGGGAGAGCGCCGAGGCCCTGTCCTCGGCCGTGCGCTCCCTGCCCGAGTCCCAGCGCACGGCGCTCATACTGCGCCACAACGAGGGCATGCGCTACGACCAGATCGCCGAGGCCATGGACACCACCGTGGCGGCCGTGGAATCCCTGCTGGTGCGGGCGCGCAAGGGGCTGCGCCGCCAGATCGAAGGGGCTTGAAACCGAATTTTCGCGGCGCACGTTTTTTTTGCGCAGGGATTCCCCTCCCCGTTCCGTTATTGCTATCGTGATCCCTTGAGGACCAGCCACCGAACCGAGAACGACAAGGAAACCATGAGCACTCCTCTTCATATCACCATCGCCCTGCTGGCCGCGCTCCTGGCGGCGGGCTGCGCGCCCTTCGCGCCCTCGCCCCGCGACCCCGCGCCCCAGGGCATGCCCGTGCAGTACGGCCTGTACGAGGATTGGGACAAGGACGCCCAGGGCCCCACCCCGGACCGTTGGTGGACCGAGCTCGGCGGCCAGGAGCTGGACGCCCTGATGCGCCAGGCCCTGACCGGCGACTTCAGCGTGCGCCAGGCCTGGGCCACCCTCAGGCAGGCCCGGGCCCAGGCCCGCCAGGCCGGGGCCGGGCTGACCCCGTCCCTGTCGGGCAAGGGCGGCGCCACCCACACCCGCTCCTGGTCCGAGGCGAACGGCAAGGAGACCTTCTCCCTGGGCGAGGACTACGAGCTGGGTCTCTCGGCCTCCTACGAGATGGACCTCTGGGGCCGGGTGCGGGCCACGGCCGAGGCCGGGAACCTGGACGCGGCCTCGTCGCGCCAAGACCTGGAGACCGCCGCGGCCACCGTGGCGGGCAACGTGGCCGAGGCCTGGATAGACCTCCTGGCCACGCGCGAAGAGAACCGGCTGGTGCGCGAACAGATCCGCGTGAACCAGGACATCCTGCGCGTGCAGGAACTGCTGCTCGCGGCTTCCGGGGCCACGGCCCTGGACGTCCTGCAGCAGCGCGAGAACCTGGCCTCGGTCAAGGCGCTCTTGCCCGACCTGTCCACCCGGGAGCGCACCCTGTCCAGCCAGCTGGCCATCCTCACGGGCCACGCCCCTGGGACGGTGGCCGCGCCGGGGGGCGACGCCCTGCCCGAGCTGCCCCCCACGCCCCCGGCCGGGCTGCCCGCGGACCTGCTGGCCAAGCGCCCGGACGTGCGCGGCGCGGGCCTGTCCCTGCGCGCGGCGGACTGGGAAGTGGCGGCCGCGCGCGCCGACCGCCTGCCCGCCATCACCATCACGGGCAGCGGCGCGTACTCCGGCACGGGCCTGGAGACCCTGTTCGACGCCTGGGCCCTGAAACTGGCCGGGAGCCTGGTCATGCCCATCCTGGACGGCGGGCAGCGCTCCGCCGAGGTGGACCGCGTGCGCGCCGTGGCCGAACAGCGCCTGGCCGCCTATGAAGAAACCGTGTTCACAGCCATCAAGGAAGTGGACGACGCCATGGCCACGGAGCGGGGCCAGCTGGAGAGCATCGCCGCCCTCGAGACGCAACTCGGCGCGGCCAGGGACGCCGAGGCCGAGGCCCGCAGGCGCTACCTGGGCGGGGTGGACGCCTCTTTCCTGCCCTACCTGCAGGCCGTATCCACCGTGCAGGGCCTGCAGCGCACCCTGGTCCAGGAACGCACGGACCTGCTCAAGAACCGCGTGGCCCTGTACATCGCCCTGGGCGGCGGCTGGACCGGGGACCTGACCCCCGACGGCTTGGCCGACCCCGACACAAATTCCGGCACAAGGAAGACATCGTGACCCACAAGAAAGACGACAAGCGCTCGACGGCCAGACGCCTGCTGACCGTGTTCCTGCCCCTGGTCATCCTGGTCCTGGGCGCGGCCGTGGCGGCCATGCTCATCGCCACCCGTCCCACGGCGGGCAAAGGCCGCCCCACGGAAAGGGCTACCCTGGTGCAGGTGCAGCCCGCCACGGTCACGGACAAGGCCGTGTCCATCGAGATCATGGGCAGCGTGGAGCCCGCGCGGGAGATCACCCTGCGCGCCCGCGTATCCGGCCATGTGCAGTCCCTGGACGAGGCCTTCGCCCCCGGCGGCATCCTGCGCCGGGGCCAGGCCGCCCTGGTCCTGGACGACGCCGACTACCGCCTGGCCCTGCGCCAGGCCCAAAGCGCCGTGGACCAGGCCCAGGCCGACCTCGACCTGGAGATGGGACAGCAGCGCGTGGCCCAGGCCCAGCTGGAGATGCTGGCCAAGGCCGCGGGCGAGGCCCTGGACGGCGACACCTCCCTGGCCCTGCGCAAGCCCCAGCTGGCCCAGGCCCGGGCGGTGCTGGACAACGCCAAGGCCAACCTTGAGCAGGCCGAACTGAATCTCGAACGCACCAAGGTCCGCGCGCCCTTCAACGCCCTGGTCACCGCGCGCTCGGTGAACAAGGGCTCCGAGGTCTCCACCTCCGACACCCTGGGCACCCTGGTGGGCACCGACGAGTACTGGATCACGGCCGCCGTGCCCGTGGACCGCCTGCGCTGGATCGACCTGCCCCACGGCAAGGTCCAGGGCAGCCCGGCGACCGTCACGGCCCGCAGCCAGTCCGCGCCCATGCGGGGCAGCGTGCTGCGTCTGGCCGGGTCCCTGGTGGAGTCCAGCCGCATGGCCCAGCTCCTTATCTCCGTGCCCGACCCCCTGAACCTCAAGAACGGCGGCGCGCCCCTGCAACTGGATGAGTACGTGACCGTGCGCATCAGCGGCAAGACCATGCAGTCGGTGGTGCCCCTGCCCCGCGCGGCCCTGCGCGAGGAGTCCCAGGTCTGGATCTACAAGGACGGGGCCCTGGATGTGCGTCCGGTGACCGTGGCCTGGCGCGAGCCGGACACCGTGTACGTCTCCTCGGGCGTCGCGCCCGGCGAACAGGTGGTGACCACGGACATCCCGACCCCGGTGCAGGGCATGAAGCTGCGCATCAAGGACGCGGACTCGTCCGCCGCCTCGGAGAGCGTCCATGCCGGATAGCAAGCACAAGGGCCCCATCGCCTGGATGGCCGGCCATTCCGTGGCCGCCAACCTGATCATGCTCATCTGCCTCATCGGCGGGCTGCTCCTGGCCCTGAGCATCAAGCAGGAAGTCTTCCCGGAGTTCACCGAGGACCAGGTGCAGATCACCGTCGCCTACCCCGGGGCCAGCCCCGAGGAGGTGGAGGAAGGCATCATCCTGGCCATCGAGGACGCGGTGCAGGGGCTGGACGGCGTGGACGAGATCAACTCCACGGCCAGCGAGGGCAGCGCATCCATCACCATCACGGCCATGGAAGGCGCGAACCTGCAGACGCTGACCGAGGACGTGAAGAGCGAGGTCGACCGCATCAGCACCTTCCCGGACGACGCCGAGGACCCCGAGGTCGCGGCCGTGTCCCACAGCCGCCAGGTGGTCACCGTGGCCCTGTACGGCGACAAGGGCGACCGCGTGCTGCGCGACAAGGCCGAGGAGCTGCGCGACGAGCTGCTGCAGCAGGACGACATCACCCTGGTGGAGCTCTCGGGCGTGCGCGACCACGAGATCCACGTGGAGGTGCCCGAGGCCCAACTCAGGCGCTACGGCCTGACCCTGGCCAACGTGGCCGACGCCATCAACGCATCCTCCCTGGAGCTGCCCGGCGGCACCGTGCGCACCGAGGGCGGCGACATCCTGGTACGCGTCAAGGAACGCCGGGACTGGGCCTGGGAATTCGGGGCCATCCCCGTAATCACCGACGAGAGCGGCTCCCAGGTGCTCTTGCGCGACATCGCCGAGGTCAGCGAAAATTTCGAGGATTCCAACAAATACGGCGTGTACAACGACAGCCCGGCGGTGATGATCGAGGCCTACCGCATGGGCGACCAGACCCCGGGGCAGGTCTCCCGGGCCACGCGCGCCGTGGTCAAGAGCTTCGAGGCGGGCCTGCCCGAGGGGCTGCACGTCGCCATCCGCAACGACATGTCCGACATCTTCCTGCAGCGCGCGGAGCTGCTCTTGTCCAACGCCTGGATAGGGCTCTTGCTGGTCTTCGGGCTCCTGGCCCTGTTCCTGGAGATCCGCGTGGCCTTCTGGGTCAGCCTGGGCATCCCGGTGTCCTTCCTGGGTTCGTTCCTGTTCCTGCCGGGGCTCGGCGTGTCCATCAACATGATCTCCATGTTCGCCTTCATCGTGGCCCTGGGCATCGTGGTAGACGACGCCATCGTGGTGGGCGAGAACATCCACGCCTTCCGCCAGCGGGGCATGGGCCCCCTGGAGGCGGCCATCGAGGGGGCCAAGGAACTGGCCGTGCCCGTGGTCTACTCCGTGCTGACCAACGTGGTGGCCTTCGCGCCCCTGCTCTTCGTGCCGGGCGTGCCGGGCAAGATCTTCATCAACATCCCCCTGGTGGTCATCACCGTGTTCATGATCTCCCTGGGGGAGAGCCTGTTCGTGCTGCCCGCGCACATGGCCCACACCAAGGGCTTCGGCAACGGCGACGGCTGGCTGGGCAGGCAGCACAAGCGCTTCCAGCGGGCCTTCGACATGTTCGTGGTCTGGCGCTACACCCCGGTGCTGTCCACGGCCCTGCGCTGGCGCTACGCCGTGCTGGCCCTGGGCGTGGCCCTGCTGATGATCACCGGGGCCTTCGTGGCCAGCACGCGCATCGGCGTGACCCTGTTCCCCAAGATCGAATCGGACCAGTCCTATTGCGAGGCCGTGCTGCCCTACGGCTCCCCCCGGTCGCGCCTGGAAGAGGTGCGCACCCTGATAACCAACGCGGCCAAGGAAGTGGCCGCCGAGAACGGCGGGGACAAGGAGGTCGAAGGCATCTTCGGCGTGGTCAGCGACAGCACCGTTTCCTTCCGCGTGTACCTCACGGACGCGGACGTGCGCCCCGTGAGCACGGCCAGGTTCACCCAGCTCTGGCGCGAGAAGACCGGCGAAATCCCCGGCCTGGAGACCCTGACCTTCAAGTCCGACCGGGGCGGCCCGGGCTCGGAACCGGCCATCAACGTGGAACTGACCCACCGCGACACCGACGTGCTCAACGCCGCGGGCAAGATCCTGGCCAAGCGCCTGGCGGACTACGCGGGCGTCTCGGACATCGACGACGGCTCCGCCGACGGCAAGCAGCAGTTGGACTTCCACATGCTGCCCGCCGGACGCGCCGCCGGGCTGACCAGCGCCTCGGTGGGCGCGCAGGTGCGCGCGGCCTTCCAGGGCAGCGAGGCCCTGAAGCAGCAGCGCGGACGCAACGAGGTCACGGTGCGCGTGCAGCTGCCCAAGGCCGACCGGGCCCTGGAGCAGACCGTGGAGGACCTGATCCTACGCACGCCCGACGGCGGCGAGATTCCCCTCACCGAGGCCGTGAGCATCGACCGCGGCCGGGCCTACACCAAGATCACCCGCCGCCAGGGACGCCGCGCCATCCAGGTGGAGGCCGAGGTCACGCCCACGTCCCAGGCAACGCAGCTGCAGAACGAGCTGCGCGACAAGGTCCTGCCCCAGCTCATGGACGAAGTGCCGGGCCTGGGCTGGAGCTTCCAGGGACGCAGCGCGGACATGAAGGAGAGCATGCAGAGCCTGTTCGACGGGCTGCTCCTGGCGCTGCTGGCCATCTTCGCGCTCCTGGCCATCCCCTTCAACAGCTACTCCCAGCCCCTGATCATCATGGTCTGCATCCCCTTCGGCATCGTGGGCGCGGTGCTCGGGCACCTGCTCATGGGCTATTCCCTGTCCGTGCCCAGCATGTTCGGGGTGGTGGCCCTGTCCGGGGTGGTGGTCAACGACTCCCTGGTGTTCATCGACACCGCCAACCGCAAGCGCCTGGCCGGGGACCGGTTGCTCAAGGCCGTCCTGGAGACGGGGCGGGCCCGCTTCCGGCCCATCATGCTGACCACCCTGACCACGTTCTTCGGGCTGACCCCCATGATCCTGGAGACCTCGCGCCAGGCGCGGTTCATGATCCCCATGGCCATATCCCTGGGCTTCGGCATCCTCTTCGCCACGGGCATCACCCTCATCCTGGTGCCGTGCCTCTACTGCGTGCTGGAGGACATCCACAACCTCCGGGCAAGACTTTTCGGCGGAGCTCCCAACGCCTCCCCCCCGGAACCCGCCGAAAACGAGACGGACCGGTAATCAACCTCCCCATGATTGCCGGCCCCACCCCCCCTCGGGCGTCGGCCGCAGATGCGGCCGACGCCTTGTTTTTACATTCATGTCATGAAAAATGACGGTTTTGTCGGAAACTGTTTGGCAGCAGGCCCGGCTCCGCGTCGCAACCACCTGAAACTCCAAGTGATCCACTTCGGCATGGGCCTTGCTTTAGCGGAGCAGGACTCGAGACATCAAGGAGACACCATGCAGATAAACGTGACCACCCCGGCTTTGCTTTTCCCGGCCATTTCGCTGTTCATGCTGGCCTTCACCAACCGCTTCCTGTCCCTGGGGGCGCGCATCCGCAGCCTACACGACGCGTATCTGCGCGACGGCGGCGATTCCCAGCGCAGGCAGATCCAGAACCTGCGCGTGCGCGTGCGCCAGATCCAGGCCATGCAGGGGCTCGGCATCGTGGCCATGTGCTGCTGCGTGGGGTCCATGGTGGCGCTGTTCATGGACCTGACCATCACCGGGCAGGTTTTTTTCGGGCTGAGTCTGGCGTTTTTGCTGGGCTCGCTGGTTGTGTCGTTTATGGAGATTCGCATTTCCATGCGGGCGTTGGAGATTTTGATCGAGGATATGGAGGGCGAGTAGTCGGGGATGAAAGCCGGACAGGGAGAGATATTTAGCTCCAGGGGAACAGCTGGTTCAAACGCTTGCGCATTTGAACCAGCTGCCAAAGGGGCCGGGGGGCGAGCCCCCCAGGCCCCTCTGGACTCCCCTGCCCCCCTTTTGGAGTGGGGGCGATACCGCACCCACAAGCAAAAACAGAAACGCCAAGGCGTGTCTCACCATGAATGCAACTCGTGTCGGCGGGGCAGGGGCTTTGGCGGGGCTACGCGATACGCCTCCGCGTCGCCCCTATCGCCCCGATAGAGGGGGTGGGCATGTGCGTCCAGACAGGCGGGTTGCTGGAAGAGATTTGCCGCAGGGTCATGACGCCTTGGCCGCAGGCGGTCCCTGCGTAATTCCTCGGGCTACACGGTACGCCCGGGAATTCGCTTTACGGTCCCGATTTTCGGGGGGGGTATGGGTGTGCGCCGCTGATCTTGGCTGATGAGCTTGGACGTTGAACGGATGAGCACCAGGATCATTGGGCATTGCCCGACGCCACGGCTCCAATCTAAAAATTTCCGCATTACTCGCGCCACGACTCTCGGCCCCGCTCCGCATCGCCACTCGTACCCCACCCCCAGGGACGCCCTAAGCCCCGGCGCGCTGCCCGGCGCAGCGGCTGTGATGGTAATCAGCGAAGCGAAGCCGGGCTCGTGCGACGGGGCGGCACTATCTGTGCCGCGACACGAGGGGAGCCACCCTCTCGGGACCGCACCACCGCTACGCCCCAGCGCCCCATGCGGGTACGGGGGGCGTAGCGACCTGGGTGGCAACCCCCGAAGCGAAGCCCCCCGTACCCGCATGGGGCGCGACCGCGCCACCCAATCCAACACTCCCGACAAACCAACGCCCTACCCGCGAGGGAACGCGGAGGGAGGGCGGGAGGGCACAATTGGTTCTGCTCCACGACTCCCCTCCCCTTTCCCCCCTCCCTCCAACACCACAAAAAAAGGCCCGCGCCATCCGGCGCGGGCCTTCTCATTTTCATTAGCAAGCTCGCCTAGAGCGAAGAACCCGCCATCATGGCGCTGTCCTCCAGCTCGTCCAGGAACTTGTCGGGCCGCTCGGGCTGTTCGGGGACGTCGATACCGCAGTCCATGTACTTGCGGTAGCCGGTACCCGCGGGAATCAGGCGGCCGACGATGACGTTCTCCTTGAGGCCCCGCAGCGAGTCCTCCTTGCCCATGAGCGCGGCTTCCGTGAGCACCTTGGTGGTCTCCTGGAAGGAGGCCGCCGAGATGAAGGAATCCGTGGTCAGGGAGGCCTGGGTGATGCCCAGGACCAGAGGCTGCGCCACGGCGGGCTTGCGGCCCTCCTCCATGGCCTTGCGGTTCTCTTCCATGAAGCGGAACTTGTCCACCTGCTCGCCGGTCAGGAAGCCGGTCTCGCCGGGATCGGTGATGGCAACCTTCTTGAGCATCTGGCGGACGATGATCTCGATGTGCTTGTCGTTGATGCCCACACCCTGGAAGCGGTACACGGCCTGGACTTCCTCCACGAGGTAGTTGGCCAGGTACTTCTCGCCCTTGATCTTCAGGATGTCGGCCAGCTCGGCGAAGCCCTCGGTGAGCATTTCGCCGGCCTCCACGAAGTCGCCCTCGGACACGGTGATGTGGCGGCCCTTGGGAATCAGGAACTCCATGGGCTCGCCCACCTCGGGGGTGACGATGATCTTGCGTTTGCCCTTGGTCTCCGGACCGAAGGACACGATGCCGTCGATCTCCGAGGCCACGCCCTGGTCCTTGGGCTTGCGCACCTCGAAGAGCTCGGCGACGCGCGGCAGACCGCCGACGATGTCCTTGGTCTTGGAGGTTTCGCGCGGCTTACGGGCGATGATGTCGCCGGCCTGGACCTGGTCACCGTCGCGGACCATGAGGATGGCGCCCACGGGCAACGGGAACTGCGCCAGGTTGCCCTGGCCACCCGGCCGCTCCTTGACCTCACCGCCCTCGTCCAGGATGGACAGGGACGGACGCAGGTTGGTGGTGCGGTACTCCATGATGGTCTGGGACACGCGGTTGGTGGTTTCGTCCACGTTGTCCTGGTAGGTCTTGCCCTCGATGAGGTCGTTGAACTTCACCAGGCCGTCCACGTCGGTGACGAAGGGCTCGTTGAAGGGGTCCCACTCGGCGATGACGTCGCCCTTCTTGACCTCCTGTCCTGCGGCCACGTGCAGCACGGCGCCGGAAGGCAGCACGTACTTCTCGCGCTCGCGGCCCTCGTCGTCCACCACGCCCACCTGGCCGGACTTGCCCATGACCAGCTGCTGGCCCTTGACGTTCTGGACCATCTTGACCCTGGACAGGGTGATGCGGCCGGGATGCTGGGCCACGTGGGTGTTCTGCTCGACTTCCTTGGAGGCCGTGCCGCCGATGTGGAAGGTACGCATGGTCAGCTGGGTGCCGGGCTCGCCGATGGACTGGGCGGCGATGATGCCCACGGTCTCGCCCACGTTCACCAGGTGCCCGCGCGCCAGGTCGCGGCCGTAGCAGGCCGCGCACACGCCGTGACGGCTCTGGCAGGTCAGGGCCGAACGGATGGTCACGGTGGTCACGCCGGCCTTGTCGATCTTGTCGGCGTAGGCCTCGTCGATCATCACGCCGGCGGGAACGATCTCCTCGCCGCTCTCGGGATCGAACACCGGGTGCAGGGACACGCGGCCGAGCACGCGCTTGGAGAGCTTCTCCTTGATGTCGCCCGCCTGGATCAGGTCGCCCATCTCCAGGCCGTCCACGGTGCCGCAGTCCAATTCCGTGACGGTCATGTCCTGGGCCACGTCCACCAGGCGGCGGGTCAGGTAACCCGAGTTGGCGGTCTTCAGGGCGGTGTCGGCCAGACCCTTTCGAGCGCCGTGGGTGGAGATGAAGTACTGCAGCACCGACAGCCCCTCGCGGAAGCTGGAGGTGATGGGCGTCTCGATGATCTCGCCGGAAGGCTTGGCCATCAGGCCGCGCATGCCGGCGAGCTGGCGCATCTGGTCCTGGTTGCCTCGGGCGCCGGAGTTGGCCATCATGAAGATGGGGTTGTTGCTGATGTTGGCCTCGACCCTGTCGGAGTTGGGGTCCTTGACCATGTCCACGGACATCTCGCGCATCATTTCCTGCGACACGTCGTTGGTGGCCTTGGTCCAGACGTCGATGACCTTGTTGTATTTCTCGGTGCGGGTGATGATACCGTCCTGGTACTGCTGCTCGATGGCCTCCACCTCGGCGGTGGAGTCGGCCAGGATGGTCTTCTTCTTCTCGGGGATGCGCAGGTCGGGCACGCCCACGGTGACACCCGCGCGGGTGGCGTACTCGTAGCCCAGGTCCTTGATCTTGTCGCAGAGGATGACCGTGGCCTTGGTGCCGGCCAAGCGGTAGGTCTCGCCCACCAGGCGCTTGATGTTGCCCTTGTCCAGCAGGCAGTTGACCAGGTCGAAGGGCACCTCGGGGGGCAGCAGCTCGCTGACCAGGATGCGGCCCGGGCAGGTGTCCACGAGCTTGCCGTCCATGCGCACCTTGATGCGGGCCTGCAGGGACACGGCCCCGTGGTCCAGGGCGGCGATGACTTCCCACTTGTCGGAGAAGAGCTTGCCCTCGCCCTTCTCGAAGGAGCGGTCGCAGGTCAGGTAGTACAGGCCGAGCACGATGTCCTGGCTGGGCACGATGATGGGCGAGCCGTTGGCCGGGGACAGGATGTTGTTGGTGCTCATGAGCAGCACGCGGCACTCGATCTGGGCCTCCACGGACAGGGGCACGTGCACGGCCATCTGGTCGCCGTCGAAGTCGGCGTTGTAGGCCGAGCAGACCAGGGGATGCAGGCGCAGGGCCTTGCCTTCCACCAGGATGGGCTCGAAGGCCTGGATGCCAAGACGGTGCAGGGTCGGGGCTCGGTTCAGGAGGATGGGGTACTCGCGGACGACCTCTTCCAGGATGTCCCAGACCACCAAGTCCTCGCGCTCCACCATCTTCTTGGCGCTCTTGATGGTGGTGGCCAGCTCCCTTTCCTCGAGCTTGGAATAGATGAAGGGCTTGAACAGCTCCAGCGCCATCTTCTTGGGCAGGCCGCACTGGTGCAGCTTGAGCTTGGGGCCCACGGTGATAACGGAACGGCCGGAGTAGTCAACACGCTTGCCCAACAGGTTCTGGCGGAAGCGGCCCTGCTTGCCCTTGATCATGTCGGACAGGGACTTCAGCGGGCGGCCGTTGGTGCCGGTGATGGCCCGGCCGCGGCGGCCGTTGTCGAACAGGGCGTCCACGGCCTCCTGGAGCATGCGCTTTTCGTTGCGGATGATGATGTCCGGCGCGCCCAGCTCGAGGAGCCGCTTCAGGCGGTTGTTGCGGTTGATGACCCGGCGGTAGAGATCGTTGAGGTCCGAGGTGGCGAAGCGGCCGCCGTCCAGGGGCACCAGGGGGCGCAGCTCGGGCGGGATGACCGGGATGACCTCGAGGATCATCCACTCAGGCTTGTTGCCCGACTCCAGGAAGGCCTCCACGATCTTCAGGCGCTTGGTGAGCTTCTTCTTCTTGGTCTGGGAGCGGGTGGCCAGAGACTCCTCGCGCAGGGACACGCGCAGGGCCGGCAGATCCAGCTCTTCCAGCAGGCCGCGGATGGCCTCCGCGCCCATGCCCACCTTCACGGCGTCCTCTCCGTAGTGGTCCATGACCTGGTAGTACTGCTCCTCGGAGATGATCTGGTTCTGCTGCAGGCTGGTCTCGCCCGGATCAAGCACGATGAAGGAGTCGAAGTACAGCACCTTCTCCAGATCGGACATGGTCATGTCCAGGAGGGTGCCGATCTTGGACGGCAGGGTCTTCAGGAACCAGATGTGCGCCACGGGCGCGGCCAGCTCCACATGGCCCATGCGCTCGCGCCGGACCTTGGAGGCGATGACCTCGACCCCGCACTTCTCGCAGACGATGCCCCGGTGCTTCATGCGCTTGTACTTGCCGCAGTTGCACTCGTAGTCCTTCACCGGACCGAAGATCTTGGCGCAGAACAAGCCGTCGCGTTCAGGCTTGAACGTACGGTAGTTGATGGTTTCGGGCTTCTTGACCTCGCCGAAGGACCATTCCCGAATCTTTTCGGGAGAGGCCAGGGAAATCTGGATGGCGTCGAGCATCCGGCTTCCCTGGGAGGACATGGAAGGCCCTCGCATTGCGAACAGATCATCAAGAGACATTGATCTACCTCGCCAAGTGTTGAGCGTTGAATATTTCGTCCGCCCCGGCCATGCGGCCGGGGCGGTCGTGTTAACCAGTTACTGCCGCGGGGCGTGTTCCGCCGCGGGAGCGTCCTCGTGGTGGAGCTTCACATCCAGGCCCAGAGCCATGAGCTCCTTGACCAGGACGTTGAAGGACTCGGGCAGCCCGGCCTCCAGGAAGTTCTCGCCCTTGACGATCTTCTCGTACATCTTCACGCGGCCCTGCACGTCGTCGGATTTGACGGTCAGGAACTCCTGCAGCAGGTAGGCGGCGCCATAGGCCTCCAGGGCCCAGACTTCCATTTCGCCCAGACGCTGGCCGCCGAACTGGGCCTTGCCGCCCAGGGGCTGCTGCGTGACCAGGCTGTAAGGGCCCGTGGAGCGGGCGTGGATCTTCTCGTCCACCAAGTGGTGCAGCTTGAGCATATACATAACGCCCACGGTGACGCGGCTGTGGAACGGGTCGCCGGTGCGGCCGTCGTAAAGCACGGACTTGCCGTCGCGCGACATGCCGGCCTTCTCCAGCCAGGACCAGATCTCGTCCTCGGTGGCTCCGGCGAAGACCGGGGTGCGGGCCACGATGCCCCGCGCCAGGCTCTTGGCCAGGGTCACCAGCTCGTCGTCGGGCAGTTCGTCGATGAGCTTGGAGGTTTCGTCGTCCGTGTAGATGGACTTGATCTCCTCGCGCACGTCCTTCAGGTGCTCGCCGCGCTCGACCATCCCGGCCACCTTGCGGCCGAGCTGCTGGCAGGCGGCGCCCAGGTGGGTCTCCATGATCTGCCCGATGTTCATGCGCGAAGGCACGCCCAAGGGGTTGAGCACGATGTCCACGGGGGTGCCGTCGGCGAAGAAGGGCATATCCTCGATGGGCAGGATGTTGGAGACCACGCCCTTGTTGCCGTGGCGTCCGGCCATCTTGTCACCCACGCTGAGCTTACGTTTCACGGCCAGGTAGACCTTGACCATCTTGATCACGCCCGGGGGCAGGTCGTCGCCTTCGGTGACCTTGCCGCGCTTGACCTCGTAGATGTCCTTGATGGTGCGCACGTGGCGGTCGTAATCGTCGAGGATTTCCTTGACCTCGTCGTTGACGCTCTTGGCCTTGAACAGCCCGGAGAGCTTCTTGACGGGGATCTCGGCGAAGACGGACTCCTTGAGGGGCTGCCCGGCCTCGGCCAGGACCTCGCCCTTCTTCTTGCCGGGCACGGAGCCCTCGATCTGCTTGCCCTTGACCACGGCCCAGAGCTTCTCGCGCACGGAGTCGCCCAAGGCGGCGACGTGCTTCTGCTCCTTGCGGTCCAGGCGGGCCAGCTCGGAGTCCTCGATGCTCGCGGTGCGGACGTCCTTGTCGCCGGAGCGGCGGTTGAAGACCTTGACGTCGATGACCGTGCCCTCGATTCCCGGCGGAACCTTGAGGGAGGTGTTTTTCACGTCGCGGGCCTTGTCGCCGAAGATGGCGCGCAAGAGCTTTTCCTCGGGGGTCAGCTGGGTCTCGCCCTTGGGGGTGATCTTGCCCACCAGGATGTCGTCGGGGCCGACGTTGGCGCCGATGCGGATCATGCCGGACTCGTCGAGGTTGCGGAGCATCTCCTCGCCCACGTTGGGAATGTCGCGGGTGACTTCCTCGGGTCCGAGCTTGGTGTCGCGGGCGACGAGTTCGAATTCCTCGATATGCACCGAGGTGAACACGTCCTCCTTGACCACGCGCTCGGAGATGAGGATGGAGTCCTCGAAGTTGAACCCGCACCAGGGCATGAAGGCCACGGTGAGGTTCTTGCCCAGGGCCAGCTCGCCGAGCTCGATGCTCGGGCCGTCGGCCAGGACGTCGCCCTTGGCGACCCGTTGGCCGGGCAGCACCCGGGGCTTCTGTCCAAAGCAGCTGTTCTGGTTGGACTTGTGGTGCTTCAATATGTCGTAGTTCCTGACCCCGCCGGTCTTGAGCGAGATGCCGCCGTCGTAGCAGACAACGATGTTGTCCGCGTCCACGAACTGCACGATCCCGTCGCCCTCGGCCAGGAGGCAGGCGCCCGAATCCTTGGCCACCGGGCCTTCCATGCCCGTGCCCACCAGGGGCATCTCGGACTTGAGCAGCGGCACGGCCTGGCGCTGCATGTTGGAGCCCATGAGCGCGCGGTTGGCGTCGTCGTGCTCCAGGAAGGGGATCAGCGCGGCGGAGATGGACACGATCTGGCTCGGGGAGATGTCCATCATGGTCACCTCCTCGCGCGGGAACAGGGTCGGGTCGCCGTTGAGGCGCGCGTTGACCAGCGGGTTGACGAACTGGCCCTTGGCGTCCAGGGGCGCGTTGGCCTGGGCGATGATCTCGCCGGCCTCCATGGAGGCGTCCAGGTAGCGGACCTCGCTGGTGACCTTGCCGTCCTTGACCACGCGGTACGGGGTCTCGATGAACCCGAAGTCGTTGACCTTGGAATGGGTGGTCAGGGAGACGATGAGGCCGATGTTCGGGCCTTCAGGAGTCTCGATGGGGCAGATGCGGCCGTAGTGCGAGACGTGCACGTCGCGCACCTCGAAGCCCGCGCGCTCGCGGGTCAGGCCGCCGGGTCCCAGGGCCGAGAGACGGCGCTTGTGCGTGACCTCGGACAGGGGGTTGGTCTGGTCCATGAACTGCGAGAGCTGGGACGTTCCGAAGAACTCCTTCAGGACCGCGGCCACGGGCTTGGGGTTGATCAGGTCGTGGGGCATGAGCGTGGCCACTTCCTGCAGGCTCATGCGCTCCTTGATGGCCCGCTCCATGCGCACCAGGCCGATGCGGTACTGGTTCTCCACCAGCTCGCCCACCGGGCGCACCCGGCGGTTGCCCAGGTGGTCGATGTCGTCGGCCGGGCCGCGGGAGTCCTTGAGCTGGACGATGAGCTTGATGGACCGCAGGATGTCCTCGTTGGTCAGGGTGCGGTTGTCCAGGGGCTCGTCCAGGCCCAGGCGGGAGTTGAGCTTGTAGCGGCCCACGCCCGAAAGGTCGTAGTAGTCGGGATTGCGGAACAGGTTCTCGAAGAACGTGGCCGCGATCTCGGAGGTCGGGGGCGAGCTGGGACGCAGGCGGCGGTAGATCTCGATCTGCGCGCTGGCCGTGTCCGTGGTCTTGTCCAGCATCAGCGTGTCGCGGATGGAGGACGAAACCTCGGCGCCGCGGGTGAAGAGCACGGGCAGGCGCGTGACGCCGGCCTCGGCCAGGCGCTCCACCTGCTCGGTGGACAGGGCGTCGCCGGCCAGGGCCAGGACCTCGCCGGTCTTGGCGTCCACCAGGTCCTCGGAGAGGAAGGTGAACTCCAGGCCCGCCGGGTCGACCTCGTAGGCCTCGACGCCCTCGGTGACCATCTTCTTCCAGAGGCGCTTGGTGATGGGCTTGCCCTGGGGCACGATGACCTCGCCCTTGGGGTCGAGGATGTCGGCGTAGGCCCCTTCCTTGCAGAAGGTCGCCTCGCCCACCTCGCGCAGCACGCGTCCGCCGTCGATCCTGAAGTATTCCGTGTCGTAGAAATAGGAAAGGATCTCTTCCTTGCTCATGCCCATGGCCTTGAACAGGATGGTGGCCGGCATCTTGCGGCGGCGGTCGATGCGCACGTGCAGGATGTCCTTGTGGTCGAAGTCGAAGTCGAGCCACGAGCCGCGCATGGGGATGATGCGGCAGGAGTAGAGCACGCGTCCCGAGGAATGGGACTTGCCCGAGTCGTGCTCGAAGATGATGCCCGGGGAACGCTGCAACTGGTTGACGATGACCCGCTCGGTGCCGTTGATGATGAACGTGCCCTTGTCGGTCATCAGGGAGATGGTCCCGAAATAGATGTCCTGTTCCTTGATGTCGCGGATGGTCCGGTTCTCGGTTTCCTCATCCACGTCGTAGACCACCAGGCGCACGGTGATGCGCACCGGGGCTTCGAAGGTCAGGCCCTTGGATATGCACTCGGCCTCGTCGTACTTGGGAGTGCCGATATCATAGCTGACGTATTCGAGGCTGGCGGTCTTGTTGAAGTCCTCGATGGGGAACACGGACCGGAACACGCCCTCGAGCCCCTCGTCGCGTCTGCTGGCGGGCGGATTGTCAAGCTGCAGGAAACGCTTGTAGGAATCCACCTGAAGGTTCAGCAGGTGCGGTACGGGATGGGCGGATGAAATTTTGCCGAATTGTTTGGTAAGCTGGACCATTTCTCCCTCACAGACGAGAAATTACGTCAAGGGCAGCACCGGCCAAGGCCGGCCTGCGGGTGAATCTGGGCTGCTAACGCCTAGCACGGAGACGGAAAAGCCCGGCATGCGGGCAAGCAAAGAAGAACGCACCGCTCCCTTTGCGGTGCATCCGATAGGATCGACCTTGCAATAGCTTCATAGAGATAAGCACTAAAACCGAAGGCTACGACACGAAGATGAGGAAAATATCCCAAGACAAAAACATGCGCAAGCACTATTTTCGGCGCCCATCAAAAAAAATGAAGACGGGAGCGCGGCCCGGGCCGCGCTCCCGTCGGTAATGCTAGAAGGGCGAAGCTACTTGACTTCGCACTCGGCGCCGGCTTCCACCAGCTGCTTCTTGGCTTCCTCGGCCTCGTCCTTGGAGACGCCTTCCTTCAGGGTGGAGGGCAGCTCGTCGACCTTGGCCTTGGCCTCCTTGAGGCCCAGACCGGTCAGGGCGCGGACGGCCTTGATGACGGCGATCTTGTTGCCGCCGGCGCTGGTCAGCACCACGTCGAACTCGGTCTTCTCTTCCTCGGCGGCGGCGGCTTCGCCACCGGCGGCGGGCATGGCGGCCATGGCCATCGCCGGGGCGGCGGCGGACACGCCGAACTTCTCCTCCAGCTCGGAGATGAACTCGGAGAGCTCGAGAACGGTCATATTGCTGATAAACTCGACAACCTGATCTTTGGTGATGTCAGCCATTGGAAATTCCTCCTAAAAGCTTTGGCTCTAGATTTTTTGCTACGGTTCGATGGACCGCGAAACCTACGCCGCCTCTTTCTGCTCTTTGATGGCAGTAAGGGCGTACAGGAACTTGCGCTCCAGGTTCGCAAACAGACAAACGAAGTTCGTGGGCACTGCGTTCATGGTGCCGAGGAGTTTGGCCAGAAGTTCGGGCTTGCTCGGGAGCTTGGACAGCTCCTTCATGGCGGCCTCGTCCAGGAACTTGCCTTCGAGGCTGCCGAAGCGCACCTGGAACTTCTTGTTCTTCTTGCCGTACTCGCTCAGGACCTTGGCAGCGGCAACGGGATCTTCGTACCCGAAGGCAACAGCGCAGTTCGCCTTGAGATCGTCCTTCAGAACCTCGTGGGGTCCACCGTCCAGCGCGATGCGCGCCAGGGTGTTCTTGACCACCTGGTAGTCGACGCCGGCCTCGCGCAGCATGCAGCGAAGGTCGGTCATGTCCTCAACCTTGAGGCCCTTGAAGTCCGTCACGATGGCGATGCTGGCGCTGTCAGCCTTGGACTTCAAAGCGCTGACGACTTCAGCTTTCTCCGTCCTGTTCACCGCATCCTCCTTGAGGACTTGAGGGTTGACCCAAGCAAAGAGGAGCCAAAGCGTGTCTCGACAGGATATTAAGGGCCAGGCCCACCTGTTGTCTCCGACTCATCTTTACATTCCCGCAGCCGCGAAACGGCCGCGAATATCGCAAAACCCGGGCCCCGGAGGGCGACGGGCTTGCCGTCAAAGAGCTAGTCCAGATACTTGCGCATGGACGCGGTGTCAACCTTGACGCCGGGGCCCATGGTGGTGGCGACTGTCAGGCTCTGCAGGTAGGTGCCCTTGGCCGCGGAGGGCTTCAGGCGGACGACCTGGTCCACGAGGGCGCGCAGGTTGTCCAGGATCTTCTCCGGACCGAAGGAGACCTTGCCCACCGGGGCGTGCAGCACGCCGGCCTTGTCCACCTTGAACTCGACCTTGCCGGCCTTGAGCTCGGACACGGCCTGGCCGATGTCGAAGGTCACGGTGCCGGTCTTGGCGTTGGGCATCAGGCCGCGGGGGCCGAGGATGCGGCCGATCTGACCGACCTTGGCCATCATGTCCGGCGTGGCCACGGCCTTGTCGAACTCGAGCCAGCCGCCCTTGATCTTCTCGACCAGATCGTCGCCGCCGACCTCGTCGGCGCCGGCCTCGCGGGCCTCGGCCTCTTTCTCGCCCTGGCAGAAGGCCGCGACGCGCACGGTCTTGCCCAGGCCATGAGGCAGGGTCACGGCACCGCGCACCATCTGGTCGGAGTACTTGGGATCGACCCCGAGGTTGATGGCCACGTCCACGGTCTCGTCGAACTTGGCAAAGGAAGCCTCAAGCGCCAGCTTGACCCCTTCGGGCAGGTCGTACTTGGCGACGGCGTCGATGGCCTTGACCGCCTCTCTGTATTTCTTTCCATGTTTGGGCATGTTTGTATCCCCTATTCGCTGACTTCGATTCCCATGCTGCGGGCGGTGCCCATGATGCTGTTCATGGCAGCATCCACATCGGCGGCATTCAAGTCGGGCATCTTCAGTTCCGCGATTTCACGAACCTGGGCCTTGGTGACCTTGCCGACCTTCTCCCTGTTGGGCTCGCCGGACCCCTTGTCGATCTTGGCGGCCTTCTTCAAGAGCACCGCCGCAGGGGGGGTCTTGGTGATGAAGGAGAAGGAGCGGTCCGCGTAGACGGTGATCTCCACGGGGGTGATCATGCCCTTCTCGTCCTGCGTCTTGGCGTTGAACGCCTTGCAGAACTCCATGATATTCAGACCATGCTGACCCAGGGCCGGTCCCACGGGCGGGGACGGGTTGGCCGAGCCTGCGGGAATCTGCAGCTTGATTTTCGCCAATACTTTCTTGGCCATTTCTACACCCTCGAATCTTAGAACGTCTTATGGATGTCTACACCGGGCCGGGCCGACATCAGCCCTTGCTGACCTGGACGAAGTCCAGCTCCACCGGGGTCTGGCGGCCAAAGATGGACACCGAAACCCGCAGCTTGCCCTTGTCGTAGTTCACGTCTTCCACCACTCCGTTGAACCCCGAGAAGGGGCCGTCGATGACCCGGACGTCGTCTCCGCGCTCGAACTTGAACTTGGGGCGGGGCTGTTCCTGGCGCTGTTCCATCATGGTCAGCACGCGCTCGGCTTCGCTGTCGCGCATGGGCGCGGGGCGCGTCTTGCCGCCCACGAACCCGGTGACCCTGGGAATGGACTGGATCAGGTGCCAGGACTCGTCGGTCAGGATCATCCTGAGCATCACATAGCCGGGATAGAACTTGCGCGTGGAGGTCCGCTTCTCACCCTTGACGAGCTCGATGACCTTCTCGGTGGGCATGACGACCTCCAGAATCTGGCCGTTGTCCTGCCCCGTGCGCATCATCTCCCGGATGGTCTGCTCCACACGCTGCTCGTAGCCCGAGTAGGTGTGGACGATATACCAGCGGGGATTGGGAAGTCCTTCGCTCATTTCGCTCATGTGACACTCACCTTGCGGACTTGTCCGCTATGACAAAATAGCTTCAATCGCCTTGGACAGACCCAGGTCGACCACGCCCAGGAACAGGGACATGAAGATGACCAGCACGACGACCGCGACGCTGGTGGCTACCGCCTCCTTGCGCGTGGGCCAGGTGACCTTCTTCATCTCCACGATGGACTGGTCGAAGTACTCCTTGAGCTGTTGCAGCTTGCCCGGTTCCGTCGAAGCGGCCTTGGGCTTGGCGGCCTTGGAGGAGGCGCTCTTTCCGGCGGCCTGATCGCCTGCGGCGTCGGCCGGCGTGCTCTTGCGTTTCGCCATGGTTCCTTCCGAAGCTTAAAGATGGCAGGGGTGGAGGGATTCGAACCCCCAACATCCGGTTTTGGAGACCGGCGCTCTAGCCGTTGGAGCTACACCCCTGCGTAAGCGGGCTTACCCGGACGGGACGTGGCGCGATTGTGCGCCGCGCCCGCGCCCGGGATCGAAACCCGACCCGAGGGCGCTTGCGCGCCCAAGGGGATTCTTACTTGCTTTCCTTGTGCAACGTGTGCTTCTTGTCGAACGGGCAGTACTTCATCATTTCGATACGGCCCGTGTCGTTCTTCTTGTTCTTCATGGTCGAGTAATTGCGCCGCTTGCACTCGGTGCAGGCGAGCTGAACCTTCACTCGCATGACTTACTCCTCGATCTTGGAGACAACGCCGGCGCCAACGGTGCGGCCGCCTTCGCGAATGGCGAAGCGCAGGCCGAGTTCCATGGCGATGGGGGCGATGAGCTCAACGTTGAACACGGCGTTGTCGCCGGGCATGACCATCTCGACGCCTTCATCCAGCGCGATCACGCCGGTGATGTCGGTGGTCCGGAAGTAGAACTGCGGACGGTAGCCCGAGAAGAACGGGGTGTGGCGGC
>NZ_JBTVWW010000032.1:0-25284 GCF_054819825.1 Desulfocurvus sp. DL1XJH-121 | reverse complement strand
GCCGCGACACGAGGGGAAATATCATTACAGGACCGCACCACTGTGATGCCTCAGCGCCCCATGCGGGTACGGGGGGGGCGCAGCGGCTGTGATGGTAATCAGAAAAGCGAAGCCCCCGTATCCGCATGGGCGCGGCCGCATCACCTCCCCCATCATTCCCGACAAACCAACGCCCTATCCGCGAGGGAACGCGGTGGGAGGGAACAAGTGGTTTTGCACCACGACTCCCAAATCAAAAAGCCCCTCGCGCACGCAAACGCACGCAAGGGGCTGCCAGTTACGAATCAACCCACCAACCAAACGCCGCTAGGCCCTCAAGCACCTCAGCAACGCCAACGCCTCGTCCGGCGGCCGTCCCTCTCCCCTGCCGCGCGGCCCTCGCCCTGCGTCGCAACGCCCACGCCTTAACGTGCTTCATTCGTTCTTTATTGTTGACCATGGCATCTGTTCTGCGTACACAATGGACTGTAAGGCTACAATATTTCCATAAGACCAGCCTGACACGGTAAATGGACGACATACAATCACAGAACAACAATCCGATGTAGCCACCGATACAGCACGCAGGGCAAAATACTCCCTGTGACATATTAACAGCAGACAAGAGGAAAATGCCATGCATTTCAAGTCGATCCAGCTGAAGATCATACTGCTCACAGGCGCCTGCCTGCTGGTCACCGTGGGGGCGTTGACGGGCTACAGCCTCATGTCCAGTTACAAGACCCAGGCCTACGTCACCCAACGGGTCAACGATCTGCTGGAGGACGGAGCGCGAAAAAACCTCATGAATCTGGCCCAGGCCCAGGCGGCCAAAGTGCAAAGCGCCCTGCAGGTCACCATTGATACGGCCCGGACCATGGCCGCCGTCTTCGAGGTCCTGCGGGTGCGCATGCGCGAGCTTTCCGCCGAGCAGGGTTTCCCCAACCCGGTGCGCGGCATCATGGACGACATTCTGCCCAACGTTCTGAAGCGCAATCCAAGCTTCCTGGGCACCTACAGCGCCTGGGAGCCCGACGCCCTGGACGGCGAGGACGGCGAATATCGGGGCAAGGACGGATACGACGCCACTGGGCGCTTCATCCCTTATTGGAACAAGGACGAACAGGGCACCATGGCCCGCCAGCCCCTGGTGGATTATGAAAGCAGCGAAGCCAACCCCAACGGGGTGATCAAGGGAGCCTGGTACCTGGAATCCCGCGCCACGGGCAGGGAAGTGGCCGTATCCCCGCTGCCCTACATCATCCAGGGCAAGCAGGATTGGCTGGCGACCCTCAACGCCCCCATCAAGGACAACGGAAAATATCTCGGCCTGGCGGGCTCGGACCTGCGCCTGGGCTTCATACAGGATCTGGCCAAGGAGGTAAGCTCCAACCTGTACGAGGGAAAAGGTGAAGTCCTCATCCTGAGCTACGCCGGCCGCATCGTGGCCCACAGCGGCGACGACAAGGCCGTGGGCCAACCTTTGGGGAAATTGTACAAAAGCGCCCAGAGCATCATAGAATACATCCACGACGCCAAGCCCTTCGTGGACATCGGCCCCAACAGCGGGCTCATGCGGGCCTTCGCGCCCATCGCCATCGGCGACACGGGAAAACCCTGGTGCGTGCTCATCCGCATCAGCCCCGAAGTCGTCCTGGCGGAGGCCAGGGCGTTGGAGGAGACACTCGTCGGCAAGGCCCGATCCGGCGTCATGATCCAGGCAGCCGTGGGCGGCGGAGTCCTCGTCGCGGCCCTGGGGGTGTTGTGGCTGTTCTCCGTCTCGCTGGTCCGCCCCATCCGCAAGGCGGCCCTGTTCTCCGAACAGGTGGCCCAAGGCGATTTCACCCAGGAGCTGGACATCGACCAGAAGGATGAAATCGGCGTACTGGCCGGATCCCTGCGGACCATGGTGGACAACCTCAAGACGATGATCGCCCAGGCGGAGGAAAAAAGCCGCGAGGCCGCAGAAGAAGCGGAAATCGCCCGCAAGGCCACGCAGGAAGCCGACGAGGCCCGCCGGGAAGCGGGGGAAGCCACGCGCAAGGGCATGCTCAGCGCGGCCGAAAAGCTGGAGGCGGTGGTTCTCAACGTCACTTCGGCCTCGGAGGAGTTGTCGAGCCAGATAGACCAGTCCACCCAGGGGGCCAACCAGCAACGCGAACATGCCGGTGAAACGGCCAGCGCCATGGAGGAAATGAACGCCACGGTGCTGGAGGTGGCCCGCAACGCCTCCGAAGCGGCGGAAAACGCCGACCAGGCCATGGACCACGCCCGCGAGGGGGCCTTGGTCGTGCGCCAGGTGGTCGAGGCCATCAACAGCGTGCAGCAGCAGGCCGAAGCCCTCAAGGCGAACATGAACGAACTGGGCAAGCAGTCCCAGGACATCGGCCAAATCATCGACGTCATATCCGACATCGCGGACCAAACCAATCTACTGGCCCTCAACGCCGCCATCGAGGCGGCCCGGGCCGGAGACGCGGGACGCGGCTTCGCCGTGGTGGCCGACGAGGTCAGGAAGCTGGCCGAAAAGACCATGTCCGCCACCAACGAGGTGAGCAAAGCGATCCTTGCCATCCAGTCCGGCGCCCAGTCCAGCATCCAGGGGGTCGAAAACGCCACCCAGGCCGTGGACCAGGCCACAAGCTTGGCCAACCAGTCCGGAAAGGTCCTCGAGCAGATCGTCTCCGTGGTGGAACAGTCCGCGGATCAAGTCCGCTCCATCGCCACGGCGTCGGAAGAGCAGTCCGCGGCCAGCGAGGAGATCAATTCCTCCGTGACCATGATCAACGAGATATCCGAGATCACGGCCTCCACCATGCGGGAGTCCCTGGAGGCGGTCAAAGGGTTGGCCGAGCAGGCCTCGGACCTGAACGCCCTGATCAACGAACTGAAATCTGAATAGGCGCCCCCGGAGGGCCGTTCACGCAAGGCGGAGAAGGGACGTCCCTTCTCCGCCTTTTTTTGAGGAGGGGAGAAAAGGCAGGGGGAGCCGGGGCATGGTTCAAGCCTTCCCCTACCCTCCTTTTGATTGGGACGCGGGCGGACCACGAAAAGGCTTGGACAACGCCAAGACGTGTCCTCCCCTGAGGGCCGCGCGTATGGCGGGGCAGGGGCTTTGGCAAGGCTACGCGATACGCCTTTGCGTCGCCCTGATGATCTGATTGGCCTGACGCCGAGTTGTTTTGGCGCAAAACCAAACGTGCCCTCCCTCCCGCGCCGCGCGCCAAGTCACCGGCGGAAAGCCTCCCGATCCGAGAACGCGACAGGAAATAAAGAAAAAGTATCCTACCTGAAGATGGAGATGGGGCGCTGCCTGAAATCATACTCGGCCCCATGGTGTAGTGCTATTTGCGATGCTGCCCCACCTGCTCCCCAAGCCCCGGCGCGCTGCCCGGCAGAGCGGCTGTGATGGAAATCAGCGGAGCCGGGCTCGTGCGACGGGGCGGCATCATCTGTGCCGCGACACGAGGGGAATAATCATCGGGGGACCGCACCACCGCGACCGTCCAGCGTCCCAGGCGGATACGGGGGGCGCAGCGACCTGGGTGGCACCCCTCGAAGCGAAGCCCCCCGTACCCGCCTGGGACGCGCTTGCGTCACCTGCAATCATTCCCGACAGACCAACGCCCCACCCGCGAGGGATCGCGGTGGGAGAGCGGGGGGGCAGAAATGGTTTTGCGCCACGACTCCCCAAACAAAAAAGCCCCTCGCGCACACAACCGTACGCAAGGGGCTGCCAGTTACGAATCAACCCATCAACCAACCACCACTAGGCCCTCAAACACCTCAGCAACTCCAACGCCTCATCCGGCGGCCTCTGCTCCACCCGCTTGTAGCTGCGGCCATCGGCCGTCCTGACCACAAGCCCGTTGTCCACCATCTCGCGGCGCAAGAGCGCGTAATCACCGAACAGGTGGCGTTCCTCCAGCCACCGGCTGACCTCGGCCTCGGTGAACGATGCCCGCACGGGCATCCGCGACCACAGGGCCCAGAGGCAGAGCAGGCGTTCGGAGTACTTCTTGGGCCAACGGGTCAGCCGCCCGGCTCCGTCGAACAGGCGCGCGGCGCGGCGCACGCGGCGGTAGTCCACCTGCGGGGCCGGGGCCTCCGGCGCGGGCGCGGCCAGGGCCTGGCGCGCCCCGCACTGGGCGCGGAAGTGCTGGAAGTTGCGAAAGCCCCCGGCGCGGGACAGGGCGTTGAGCATCTCCACATGGCCGGGGAGACGTTCAAGGCCGTCCAGCTGGCGGCGCAGGGACAGGGCGAAGGCCGAGATGTCGGCCACGGGCAAAGGCAAGGGATGTCTGGACATGACTCATCCTCTCTATCGTGCCTACGCATGGGAAATGGATTGTCGGTGGTCGCCGTCTTCCGACTCGGCACGAGGACAAGTGTCGGACGGAGGGGAATCTGGCAGGTTTAGCACCCCGGAAAGGGGCGGCGACGCCTCGGTGAACTGCCGACCGGGAGCGCACCATACAAAAGAACCCCCGGACGCGCAACGCCCCGGGGCGGCCCTCAGGCCCCCAGGATGCCGTAGCCCTTGAGCTTGCGGTAGAGGTAGGAGCGCTCCAGGCCGATGGATTCGGCCAGGCGCGTGACGTTGCCCTGAAACTCGTCCAGCTTGGCGCTCAGGAACTCGGCCTCGAACTGCTGGCGCGCGGCCTTGAAGTCCACCACCCCGCTGGGCACGGGCAGGGACGCCCCGCCCTCCATGGACGGCGCTGTCCCGGCGGCCAGGATTTCCCCGGGCAGGTCGCCCACGCCCACCTCGCTGCCCGAGTGCATGATGAGCATGCGCTCCACGAAATTCTTGAGCTCGCGCACGTTGCCCGGCCAGGTGTAGCGCGTGAGCGCGTCCACGGCCGCGTCGCTGAAGGCCAGGGGCTTGAACCCGTGCATGCGCGTGAACCGCTCCACGAACTCGTTCATGAGCAGGGAGATGTCCCCGGCGCGCTCGCGCAGGGGCGGCACCACCAGGGGGAAGACCTTCAGGCGGTAGTAGAGGTCCTCGCGGAAGCGGCCCTCGCGGATTTCCTCCATCAAGTCCTTGTTGGTGGCCGCGATGACGCGCACATCCACGGAAAAGGTCTTGCGCCCGCCCACGCGCTCGAATTTCTGTTCCTGCAGGATGCGCAGGATCTTGGCCTGGGTCTTGAGGCTCATGTCCCCGATCTCGTCCAGGAACAGGGTGCCCTTGTCCGCCAGCTCGAACTTGCCGGCCTGGGCCGAGTCCGCGCCCGTGAACGCGCCCTTCTCGTGGCCGAACAGCTCGCTCTCGATGAGTTCCTCGGGGATGGCCGCGCAGTTCACGGCCACCAGGGGCGAGTCCGCGCGGCGGCTGGCGTCGTGGACCATGCGGGCCACGATCTCCTTGCCCGTGCCGTTCTCCCCGTTGATGAGCACCCAGGCGTCCGTGGGCGCCACGCGCTCGATCTGGCCGCGCAGGACCAGGACCGCGGGCGAGCGGCCCGTGAGCTCGCTGACCTGGTCCGTGGACAGGCGCTGGCGGAGCGCGATGTTCTCCTGGCGCATGGAGTTGAACTCCAGGGCCTTGTTCACGCAGACGATGACCTTTTCCAGGGACAGGGGCTTCTCGATGAAGTCGAAGGCCCCCTTCTTGATGGCCGACACGGCGGTCTCGATGCTGCCGTGTCCCGAGATCATGATCACCGGGCAGAAGTCCGGCTTCGCGCGCACCGTGCCCAGGACGGTGAGACCGTCCATGCCCGTGAGCCAGATGTCCAGGAGCACCAGGTCGGGCTGGGACTCCTCCAGCAGGGCCAGGGCGTCCTCGCCGCTCTCGGCCTCGTCCACCTCGTAGCCCTCGTCCTCCAGGATACCCCGCAGGGAAAGGCGGATGTCCTGCTCGTCGTCCACCACCAGAATGCGCGCCATGCCAGCCTCGATATTCGAAAAATTTGCTACGGCCCAGGCCTGTGCATACCCGCAAACGCCCCCCGGGCGCAACCCGCCCCGCCTATTCGAACCGGAAGGCCCCGCCCTTGAACAGCTCCAGGCAGGCGTCGATCACCACCGGGTCGTAACGCGTGCCGCGTCCGGCGCGCACCTCCTCCAGGGCCCGCTCCACGCCCAGGGCCGCGCGGTAGGGGCGGTGGGAGCTCATGGCCTCCACCACGTCGGCCACGGCGATGATGCGCGCCTCCAGAAGGATGTCCTCCCCGGACAGGCCCAGGGGATAGCCCGTGCCGTCCAGGCGCTCATGGTGCTGGCGCACGAACTCCGCCACGGCCCAGGGGAAGGGCACTGGCCTCAGGATGTCGTAGCCCGCGTCGCTGTGGGCGCGCACCAGGCCGAACTCCATATCCGTGAGCCGCGCGGGCTTGGCCAGGATCTCGGCGGGAACCTGGATCTTGCCCAGGTCATGGACCAGGGCCGCGACGCCCAGCCCCTCGAGACGGTCCGCGCCCAGGCCGAGGCCGCGCCCCATGGCCAGGGCCAGGGCCGAAACCCGCTGCTGGTGGCCGGCTGTGTAGGGATCGCGCTTTTCCGTGGCCGTGACCAGGGCCTGGACCGTGGCCTCCACGGTCTGGCGCAGGCGCGCCACCGTGTTTTGCAGTTCCGAGAGCCGCGCCCGGCGCTCGGTGATGTCGCGGAAGGCCACCACCAGGCCCATGAACCCGTCGCGGTCGTCGTCCACGGCGGCGCAGGACAGCTCCACCGGCACCTTGCGCCCGCCCTGCGCGTCCAGCACCAGCTTGTCGCTGCGCAGGTGCGGGCAGCTCTTGCCGTTGTCCGGTAAACGCAACAGCTGCCCGGCCCCGTCCTCGAAGCGGAACACGTGGCCCAGGAGCATGCCCCGCAGGTCCGTGCTGCCCCTGCCGGCGATGCGCGCCGCCGCCCCGTTGCAGTAGGTGATGCGCCCCTCCCGGTCCACGGACACGATGCCCTCGCCCACGTTGTCCAGGGTGGCCTCGCGCCATTTGCGCTCCTCGCGGTTCTGGCGCTCCACGCGGTGGCGGTAGAGGGCCATCTCCAGGGCCGAGAGCATGTCCCGGTCCTCGAAGGGCTTGAGGATGAAGCCGAAGGGGAAGGTGGCCCTGGCCCGGTGCAGGGTCTCGTCGTCGGCATAGGCCGTGAGGTAGATCACGGGCAGGTCGCATTCGGCCTGGATGCGCGCCGCGGCCTGGATGCCGTCCATGTCCCCGGCCAGCATCACGTCCATGAGCACCAGGTCCGGGCGCAGTTCCGCGGCCAGGCGCACGGCCTCCTCGCCCCGGTCCGTCTCCCCGGCCACCTCGTAGCCCAGCCGCACCAGGCGCTGCTTGATGTCCATGCGGACGATGGTCTCGTCCTCCACCAGGAGGACGCGGATATCCGGCATCATCCTCTCCCGCGATCAGGACGCCAGGGCGTCGGTGAGGGCCCGGTCCAGCCCGGGCTGGCGGAAATCGTAGCCGCCGCGCACGAGGCGCGCGGGCACGGCCCGCTGGCTGGCCAGCACGGTCTGCCCGGCCATGTCGCGGCCCAGGCCCAGGCGCAGCGCCCAGGCGGGCACGGGCAGCCAGGACGGCCGGTTCATGGCCCGGCCCAGGGCCGCGCAGAACTCGCGCATGGTCACGGCCTCGGGGGCGCAGAGGTTGTAGGCCCCCGACGCCTCCGGATTCTCCAGGAGCCAGGCCAGCGCCCCGGCCTCGTCCGTGATGTGGATCCAGGACAGCCATTGCCCGCCCGGGCCCAGGGGACCGCCCATGAACAACCTGAAGGGCGGCATTATATTCTGCAGAATTCCCCCGCCCGGTCCCAGGACCAGCCCGGAGCGCGCCACGGCCAGGCGCACACCCTCCCGGGCGGCGGCCTGGGCCTCGGCCTCCCAGGCCGCGCAGACCAGGGCCAGGAAATCATCCCCCGCCGGGGCGTTCTCGCCGAGCAGTTCGCCCCCCAGGGAGGCCCGGGCCCCGTAGAAGCCCACGGCCGAGGCCTGCACCAGGGCCACGGGCGGATTGGCCGCGCATACTGCGGCGCGGGCCGCCGCCCGGGCGGCCAGCACCCGGCTGTCCAGGATGCGGCGGCGCTTGTCCCCGGTCCAGCGGCCCGTGGCTATGCCCTCGCCCGCCAGGTTCACCAGCCCCGCGTCGCCGCCCCGGTCCAGCCAGCGGGCCAGGACCACGTGGTCCCGCCCGTCCCAGGCCAGCCCGCTCACCCCGGCGGGAAACAGCCCCGAAACCCGTTCGGGCGAACGGGACGAAACCGCGACCTCATGGCCCCGGGCCAGCAGTTCGGCCACCAGGGCCCGGCCGATGAAGCCCGTGCCTCCGAGCACGGCCACGCGCATAACACTCCCTCCCGGCGGCCTGCGCCGCCGACGCGAAATCGAAACCACCCCCGCCAAAGGGGATGGCCCAGTCTGCGCGAATTCTACGTTGATTTGAAAAAAAGGGAAAGGCCGCAGGGAAAAACCGGGATCACTGCCCACACAAGGCCGAAGCCATCATCGCGGGCCGTTCCAAAATAGTGAGATGCGAGGCGCAAGGCAAATGCAAGACCGAAGACCGATTAGCTGTTAGGCGAGTCTTCGAGCCTTAAAGATATCGAGAGCAGAGCTGCACTCCCGTACGCGAGGTTTTGCCTTTTTCGCAGCAACGAAGCAGATCGCCGTTTTGGGACGGCCCGCTAGGGGACGGGGAGTTCGATGACGATAACCGTGCCCCCGGACGCGCCCGGCACCACGCGCACGTAGCCGTGGTGTTCGCTGACCAGGGACTTGACGATGGTCAGGCCCAGGCCCGTGCCGCCCTTCTTGCGCGAGAAGTAGGGCTCGAACAGGCGCGAGCGCTCCTCCTGGGTCAGGCCCGGGCCGTTGTCCCCGACCTCGATGCGCACCCAGCCGGACAGGGTGTCGTGGGAGGCCGTGACCCGGACCTCGCCGCCCGGCCGGCCGTCCAGGGCCTCGGCCGCGTTGGTGAAGACGTTGATCATCACCCGGCGGATGCTGTCCGGGTCCATGCGGATCTGGGGGATGGAGGTCTGGAAGTCCATGGACCAGCCGATGGTGCTGTGGCTGTGGCGGAAGGTGTCCACCACCTCCTCCAGGAGCGGGGCCAGGAAGCCCATGCGCAGCTCCACCTCGGGCAGCTTGGCGAAGGCCGAGAACTCCTTGACCATCTCCTGCATGTGCTCCACCTGGCGCACGATCAAGTCCGTGCACTGGGCCAGCACCGGGTCGTCCACCTGGGGGGCGAACTTGCGCTCGATGCGCTGGGCCGAAAGCTTGATGGGCGTGAGCGGGTTCTTGATCTCGTGGGCGATGCGCCGGGCCACCTCGCGCCAGGCGGCCACGCGCTGCATCTTCTCCAGCTCGGTGATGTCCTCGAACACGGCCACCATGCCGCCGTCCCCGCCCTCGGTGGGGTTCAGGGCCACGCAGTTGACGAGCAGCTTCAGGTCCCGGCTGCCCAGAGTGATGTCTATCTGGTGCTGGCCGTGGCCCCCGGGGGTGTCCATGATGCGGCCGAAGACCTCGGGCAACAGGCCCAGGTCCTCGCCGTGCAACAGGTCCTGGGGCTCGCGGCCCAGGACCGCCTCGCCGTCCAGGCCCAGCATGGCCTCGGCGGCCTTGTTCACGGTGCTGATGCGGCCCTGGCCGTCCAGGGACACGACGCCGGCGGTGACGTTGTCCAACAGCGCCTCGATGTAGCGGCCCCACTGCTCCAGCTCGCGATTCTGGCGGTTCAGCTGCAGGTTGGCCTTGGTCAGCCGGGCGCGGCTCACGCGCAGGTCCTCGGTCATCTGGTTGAAGCTCTGCACCAGGAAGCCCAGCTCGTCGCTGGAGCTGTCCTCCAGGCGCACGGTGAGGTCGCCGCGCGCCACGCGCTGGGTGCCCTCGGCCAGGGCCTGCACCGGCGCGGAAAGCTCCTTGGCCAGGCGCATGCCGAACCAGATGGCGCCCATGACCAGCAGCAGCGTGACCACGGCCAGCAGCACGTACAGGGCCAGCTTCCACTGGTGCTTCATGCTGCGGATCTGCTTGTAGTCGTTGATGCCCTTGACGATCTGGTCCAGCTTGTAGAGCAGGCCATGGCCGATGTTCTCGCCCAGCACCAGATACCCGGTCGCGCCCTTGTCCACGGGCAGCACGCCCAGGACCATGTCCGCGCCCGGGCCCGGGCGGATGGTGGACCAGAACTCGGGCTTGTCGCGCAGGCTCTCCCAGTTGATGGTGTCCTTGATCTCCGGCCAGAGGTTCTCCCAGAGGTCGTCGGCCAGCCAGATCTGGCGCTCGCCGTCGGGCCCGGCCACGCCGATGACGCCCAGGTCGTACTCCAGGCGCTTCTCGGACAGGAACTTGTGCATGGTCTTGCCGCCCCAGGCGAAGCGGCGGTCGAGGATGCTCTCCAGCACGTGCCCGCCCCGGCGCTCCAGGCGCTCCTGGGACGAGGTGTAGAAGGCCTGGCCCACCTTCAGGGCCTGCTCCAGGGACTCCTCCACCTGGGTCTTGAACCAGAAGTCCACGGAGGTCTGCACGAACAGCGCGCCCAGGGCGAACATCAGCACCGTGGGCACGATGGACAGGGTCAGAAAGGCGTAGACCAGCCGCGAGCGCAGCTTGGAGCCCAGGACGTTGCGCCTGCGCTCCAGGAAGAGCTTGACCAGGTTCCGCAGGACCACGAACAGGACGACGAAGAGCAGGATGACGTTGACGTTGAACAGCCCCAGGAAGACCAGGGAGCTGATCTCGCCGAAATACTTGAGCTCCACCCCGGTGAGGATGAGCACCACCAGAAGCAGGCCCAAGGCCAGGAGCAGCTCGCGCTGGCGGCGCTTGCGCTCGTGGGTCTTGCCCGGACTGACTTGGATGGATTCGCTGGGAGGCATGGGACGTCCCTAGTAGGTGAACTCCAATTGGTAGCTGACCGTTGGATAGACGTCGAAGGACCAGAAGAAGAGCACGTAGCGGAGCCACACGGGCACGTCCGTGCGGTCCATGGAAATGGACAGGTCCAGGGTGTATTCGTTGCCCGGCTCAAGCCCCTTCCAGGGCCCCAGGTCCACGGACATGGCGCCCCAGGCCTCGGACAGCAGCGCGGGCAGGATCTTGCTCCTTCTCGGGGCCTCCTCGCCGGGCATGGTGAGCACGTATTCGTCGGCCAGGAGGTCCTTGGACAGGACGCTGGACACCTGGGCCACGGCCTCGCGCTTGTCCAGCCAGAGGTCCTTGCGCCGATGCACCTGGGCCTTGCAACGCAGGGCCACGGAACTGCCCGCGTCCAGCTCCTGGACCAGGGACTCGTAGCCCGTGAGGCGCACGCCGAAGCGCACGCTGATGTCGCCGGCCTCGTTGTCCAGCACCAGCCCGCCCAGCTCCATGTCCCCGGCCACGGCCAACGCGGCGCACAGGCACAGGGCCAGCCCGGCCAGGGCGGCGCAGGCCCGGACCGATATCGCCCGGAGACGCGGGAGGCAGAATATGCTGTTCATCGGCAGGATGTCGTGGTTTGCGTTTTCGCGCGGAGCCGGAGTCGGCCGCAACGGGTTGCGCGGCTGCGCGTTTCCTGTCAAGTAAACCAAGGCCCGCGATTTGACAACAGAAACCGCCGCGGGCCCGGGACTATAATGCGCAAAATCAGCTTCATCTGGATCGGCAAGCTCAAGAAGGGCTGGTGGAAGGACGCGGCCGAGCACTACCAGAAGCGCGTCAAACCGCACTTCGCCTGGACCGAGACAGCGCTCAAGGACGCCCCCGGGCACCTGGACGTCCCGGCCCGCAAGGAATGGGAGGGCAAGCTGATCCTGGAGAAGCTGGGCCCCGGGGTTTTTCCCGTGGCCCTGGACGAGGGCGGCAAGGCCATGACCTCGCCGCAGCTGGCCCGGGCGCTGACGGGCTGGACCGACGACCCGGCCACCAGCCCCTGCTTCATCGTGGGCGGGGCCTACGGCCTGTCCGACGAGGTGCTCGCGGCCTGCCGCGCGCGCCTGTCCCTGTCGGCCATGACCTTCCCCCACGAACTGGCCCGGGTCATCCTCCTGGAGCAGATCTACCGCGCCTCGTGCATCATGCGCGGCGCGCCCTACCACCACTAGACCGGCCCCGGCCCATCACGGAACCGGACGTCGCAACACCAACACAGTGGAGGCTGTTCCAAAATGTGCGGATGCAAGGCGCAAGGGAAATTCAAGACCGACGCGTACTCCCCGTACGTGAGGGTTTGAATTTCCCGCAGCAACGCGGCAGACGTGCGTTTTGGGGCAGCCGGGCAAGGAGACGACGATGCCCTTATTGGACATGGCCTATCTGGAAAAGCTGGAAGCCTTCATCACGTCCGGCGACATGGCCTTCGAATTCGAGAACGGCGAGGAGGACCGGCGCTTCGCCATCCTCGACTTCCTGGAGAAGCTCATGGACGTGGCCGAACTGGCCGACGAGCAGGCCACCAAGCTGATCTTCAAGGAGAGCTACGCCGAGCTGCTGGCCGGGGAAAAGGACCAGAAATAGCGCTCTCCCCCGCCGCCGGGATAGGCCCGCACCGCGTCCAGGCGCCAGCCCCCGCAGCCGTCCGCCCCGGCGGGGGGCCGTTCGTTGGCCATGACCACGCAGCGCCCGGCGGGGCCCGCCAGGGTCGCGGCCAGGGGCAGGAGCCCCTCCCAGGGCATGAAGGCCCGCGAGAGCACCAGGTCGACGGGCAGAAGAGCCGGGTCCAGCGCCTCCACGCGGCACTGGGCCACGCTGGTGCGCCGCAGGTTCATCTGGGCCAGGATGAAGCGCATGAAGGCCGTGCGCTTGGCCCGGGGCTCCACGAGCACGTACTCCCCGGCCTCCCAGAACACGCGCAAGGGGATGCCCGGCAGCCCGGCCCCGGACCCCAGGTCCAGGGTGCGCGGCGCCTCGGGCAGGCCCCCGTCGGCCTGGAGCCCGGCCAGGAAATCCGCCAGATGCCAGGAGTCCGCGGCCAGGTCCGTAAGGGCGCGGTCCCAGGTTTCCGCGCCCACCAGGTTCATGGCCTTGTTCCATTTCACAAGGCCTTCGAGATAGCGGGCCAGAAGGTCGGCCTGGGCGTCGTCCAGGTCCCGGCCCAGGGTCCGGGCCAGGGCGGCCACGTCGTTGGGGCTAGGCTTTCGCATGAATATCCATTACAGAGATACACGTTTTCCGCGCCCGGAAAGGGCCGGCGGCTTGACACGCGACGGACGCGGGGCTACCCCGCGTCGCACGCATCATAGGAAGGAGAGAGCATGAACGCAAACCCCGCGCTGTGCGCGATACTTTTCCCCGGGCAGGGCTCCCAGGTCAAGAACATGGGCCGCGCCCTGGCCGAGGCCGACGAGGACGCCATGTACTGGTGGACCCGGGCCGAGGCCGTGAGCAAGCAGCCCCTGCGCGAGATCTACTGGGGCGGCGACGACCAGGACATGGCCGAGACCTCGGCCCTGCAGCCCGCCCTGACCGTGGCCTGCCTGAACCTGTGGATGTACGCCGAGAAGAGGATCAAGGCCGCGGCCTTCGCCGGGCACAGCCTGGGCGAATATCCGGCCCTGGCCGCGGCCCGGGTGCTCACGGTGGACGAGGTCCTGGACATCGTCAGCCTGCGCGGCAGGCTCATGAGCCAGGCCGCGGGCGAGGGCCAGGGCATGAGCGCCCTGCTCAAGCTCGGCCGCGAGGACGCCGAGGCCGTGGTGGAGGCCGCGCGGGAGCAGACCGGCGCGCCCCTCATCGTGGCCAACTACAACACCCCCTCGCAGTTCGTGATCAGCGGCAGGCGGGAGGCCCTGGACGCGGCCGCCGAGCTGGTCCGGGAGAAGAAGGGCCGGGCCATCCCCCTGCCCGTGTCCGGCGCGTTCCACAGCCCCCTCATCCAGGAGGCGGCGGACGAACTGGCCGTGCGCCTGGACAAGGCCGACTGGCGCGAGCCCAAGGGCGACGTGTATTTCAACGCCACGGCCGCGCCCGAGCGCGACCCCAAGGCCATCCACAAGCTCATGCGCCGCCAGATGACCTCGCCCGTGCGCTGGACCGAAATCAACGCCGCGCTGTACGCTAGCGGCGTACGCACCTTCCACGAGGTGGGCCCCAAGAACGTCCTGGCCAAGATGCTCGGCCAGAACCTGAAGGACATGGGCGACGACTGGGTCGGCGGCTGCCTGGACGGCACCGAGGCCGTGGACCAATCCGCCGAGGCTTAGACACCTTTTTTACCGAACAAGACTGGAAACAAAAATCATGCGCGCAGTACAGACTTTGCAGAGACTCCTCGAGGACTTCGTCGGGGAGAAGGGATATTCCTGGCCGGACAAGGCCACCATCGAGCCGCCCAAGGACGAGGCCCACGGCGACCTGGCCACCAACCTGGCCATGATGCTCGCCAAGCAGACGGGCAAGCCGCCCCGCGACACCGCCGTCGAGATCAAGGACTTCGTGGAGTCCCGGGGCGCGGACGTGGACAAGGCCGAGGTGGCGGGCCCCGGGTTCGTGAACGTGTTCTTCAGCCCGGACTTCTGGCAGCAGACCGTGCTGGACGTCCTCGGCGAGGGCGACGACTACGGCGTCCAGGACCTGGGCAAGGGAGCGCGGGTGCAGGTGGAGTACGTGTCCGCCAACCCCACGGGCCCCCTGCACATCGGCCACGGCCGGGGCGCGGCGCTCGGCGACAGTCTGGCCCGCATCCTGCGCGCCACGGGCCACGACGTGGAGACGGAATACTACCTGAACGACGCCGGCCGCCAGATGCGCATCCTGGGCGGCAGCGTGTGGTACAGGCTGCAGCAGATCCTGGGCCGCGACGTGGCCGAGCCCGAGGACTACTACAAGGGCGACTACATCAAGGACATCGCCGAGGCGCTCTTGGACATGCAGGGCGAGGACTGGTTCTCCGAGGCCCCGGAGGACGAGATCCTGGACCTCTGCCGCGAGACGGCCATGGAGGAGATCCTGGACGGCATCCGCCTGGACCTGGCCGAATTCAACGTCGAGCACGAGATCTGGTTCTCGGAGCAGAGCCTGGTGGAGACCGGGGCCGTGGAGCTGACCTTCCAGCGCCTGCGCGACGCCGGGCTGGCCTACGACAAGGACGGGGCCTTCTGGTTCAAGACCACGGAGTTCGGCGACGACAAGGACCGCGTGCTCAGGAAATCCGACGGCTCCCTGACCTATTTCGCCTCGGACATCGCCTACCACGACAACAAGTACGACCGGGGCTTCGACCTGGTGGTGGACATCTGGGGCGCGGACCATCACGGCTACGTGCCGCGCATGAAGGCCGCGGTGCAGGCCCTGGGCAAACCCGCCGCCGCCCTGCAGGTGCTCCTGGTGCAGCTGGTGAACCTCCTGCAGGGCGGCGAGCAGATCGCCATGTCCACCCGCGCGGGCAAGTTCGAGACCCTGGCCGACGTGGTGGCCGAGGTGGGCCCGGACGCGGCCCGGTTCATGTTCCTGTCGCGCAAGAGCGACAGCCACCTGGACTTCGACCTGGAGCTGGTCAAACAGAAGTCCATGGACAACCCCGTATACTACGTGCAGTACGCCCACGCGCGCATCCAGTCGGTGATGACCAAGGCCGCCGAGCGCGGGGTCGAGGTGGTCAGCGTGGACGCCGGGGTCCTGGCGGCCTTGGACACGCCCGAGGACAAGCGCCTGCTGAAGCTCCTGGAGCAGTATCCCGACGCCCTGGGCGCGGCCTCGCGCACCCTGTCCCCGCACCATCTGAGCTACTATCTCCTGGACCTGGCGGGCAGCCTGCACAGCTACTACCACGCGCAGCGCATCCTGAACGCGGACACCGAGGAGCAGGTGGGCGCGCGCATGCTGCTCCTGGACGCCGTGGCCCAGGTGCTCAGAAACGGCCTGGACCTCTTGGGCGTGACCGCGCCGGACAGCATGTAGCCGGGCCGGACGCAACGAGGAGAGACCATGGCGCGCGAAAGCAAAAAGAACAGGGAGCACACGGAGCCCAAACGCTTCTCCTTCAGCCTGTCCACGGCCGGGCTGGTGTCCCTGTCCGTGGTCGGGGTGGCGGCCCTGGTCTGGGTCTTCATCCTGGGCGTGCTGGTGGGCCGAGGCTACAAGCCCGAGCAGGCCGTACCGCAGCTGGCCGAGATCATGCCCCGCCCCGGGGAGAACGCCTCGGCGGCCCCGGCCAAGGACGGGGTGCTCAAGCCCGAGGAACTGGAATTCTTCGACACGGTGAAGCAGAAGCCCGCAGTGCCCGCCAAGGCCTCCAAACCCGAGACCAAGCCGGCCAAGGCCGAGGCCCCGGCCGCCGCGCAGCCGGCCCAGGCAGCGGCGACGGCGCAGGCCGACGACGGCCAAGTCTTCCGCTACGTGTACCAGGCCGCGGCCCTCAAGAGCCCGGACATGGCCAGGGAATTCGTCACGCGCCTCAAGAAGCTCGGGCTGTCCGTGTCCATTGAGGAGGCCAAGGCCGGAGACGCCGTCTGGCACCGGGTCATGGTGCACCACACCGGCACCCCCGAGAGCACCAGGGAGCTGAAAGCCAAGCTCAAGACCGTGGGCGTGGACAAGCCGCTCATGAAGTCCAAGACCCCCGCCAAGGCGGGCGCGAACTAGATTTTCCGGCACCGGCCAAGTCGGCCGGGCCCAACACGCGGCGCAAGCCGCTAAAGCCGAACACCCGAGGTGTTGTTTGACCCACGATCTGATGGATCTTGCGTAGGAACCCGAGGCATCCGACCGAGGCCGCCCCTCAACGCGGGGCGCTTGCGGCGATAACCATGGGTTCCGGCCTGCGCGCCGGACTCCGTATACCATATGGAGCATCACGCGATGCAGGAAAGACTGATCGAACTGCTTATGGAACTGCACCGGGACACACCCCGCCAGGGGCCCGGTGAACGACGCGCCACCTTGAAGGCACTGGACATGTGCGCCGGGCTGCCCGGGGAACCGGACATCCTGGACGTGGGCTGCGGCTCCGGGGCCCAGACCCTGCACCTGGCCGAGGCCACCCGGGGGCGCATCACGGCCACGGACATCAACCCGCCCTTTCTGGACCAGCTCGGGGCGGCGGTACGGGCCAAGGGCCTCGAACACCGGATCACGACGCTGCGGGCGGACATAGGCGACCTGCCCCTGGCCCCGGCGTCCTTCGACCTGGTGTGGTGCGAGGGCGCGGTCTTCGTGGTGGGCTTCGACCGGGGGCTGGCCCTGTGGCGCGGCCTGTTGCGCCCCGGGGGCTGCCTGGTCCTCTCGGAACTGACCTGGCACACCAGGACCCCGAGCTCCGAGACCAAGGCCTACTTCGGCCAGTGGTGCCCCGAAATGCGCGACGTGCGGGGCAACCTGGCGGCCTGCCGCCAGGCGGGCTACGAGGTGCTCGGGCACTTCACCCTGGGCGCCCGGGGCTGGAGCGAGGAGTACTACGCCCCCCTGCGGACCAGGCTCCCCGCCTTCCGCCGGGCCCACCCCGGCGACGAGGTCGCGGCCGTGGTGACTCAGATGACCGAGGAGCAGATGGACCTCTTCGAGAGGTTCAACCGGGAATACGGCTACGAGTTCTACGTGCTGCGGCGCGAGGACTAGGACTAGGAGCCGCTGAAAACAAACGGCCCCGCCGCAAGGCGGGGCCGTCTTTTCGTGCGTATAAAAGAAGGCGGGCGGGACCCGATTCCTCTGGGGGGGAGACGAGGAATCAAGGGCCCGCCCGCCGGGGGGGAGACAACCTATAGCCCGGCTTGCAAATTCCCGCAAGGGGTTGGGACCCGGGCAAATGCGGCTGCCGGGACATCCAGCCCGGCGGCCTCCAGGATCCCGCGCACGCCGCCCATGGCGAACACGGTCATATGCGCGGCCACCTGTTCGATATCCCTGACGCTGGACAGGGTGTTCTCGTCGAATTCTGCCACGTAGCCCACGAAATACGTCGTCAGCTGGCTGAGGCAGCTGCTCACGCTGGCCTGGATCAATTCCTTGGGTGCGAACTCCATGACTTCCGCCAGCAAGGCGGTCATGGTTTCCTTCATCTCGCAATAGGCCTCGTCGCGGTCGCGACCGATGCGGAAGCGGCCCGAGGCCAACTCCTGCATGATGACCTGGCCGCGGCGGCGGGCTTCCTCGAAATCCCTGCCGCACATGAAGATACGCTTGAGCACCGCGGCGTAGAACGCGGTGAGGCGCTCCGCCAGGGGCGCGTCCGGAGGCAGGCCGCCGTCCAGGGGGAACTTCGCGCTGCTCTCCAGGCGCCAAGCGTCCAGGACCACCACGTACAGCTCCTGCTTGTCCCGGAAATGATAATTCACGGCCGCCACGTTGGCCTTGGCCCGGGCGCAAATCTCGCGCACCGTGCCCTTTTCGAAGCCCTGCTCCGCGAACACGTCCGAGGCCGCCTCCAGGATTCGCTCCTTGGTCCCCTTGGTGTCCTTCTCGGCCATGAACCCTCCAAGCTAATTCGCAAACACCGTTTCAATGGTCGATTCAATCCTTGTCTTGTTCTCTGCGGGTTGTCAACAATTTTTCTTATCCGCCTCCAATGCCGAATTTTCCCTTTCCGCCCTTGACCCGTCAGCGGCTTCACAGTTCATGCTCCCGGCTTCATTCACCCCAACCAAGGAGAACACCATGAACAGCCCTTCGGCCCGGCGCTTCGCGCGGGCCACGCCCATCGTCCTGGCCGCGCCCCCGGCGGCCGTGTTCCCCCTGCTCTGCCCCACGCGCGAGTACGATTGGATCCCCCACTGGCAATGCGACCTGCGGCATTCGGATTCGGGCTTCGCGGAGCGGGACTGCGTGTTCGAGACGGACTTCCCCGGCCGGGGGCGCGAAGTCTGGGTCTGCACGCGCCACGAACCTCCGCGCCAGGTGGAATACGTGCGCTGGTCCTCCCTGGGCCTGTTGCGGCGGCTGACCCTGACCCTCTTGGATCACGGCGACGGCGGCACGGCCATCGTCTGGGAGGTGGCGGCCACGGCGCTGACGCCCTCGGGCGAAACCCTGCTTGATGAGCTGGCCCACGGGGGCTACCAAGAAGAGGTGGAGGGCATCGCCCGGATGCTCTCGCACTATCTGCAAACAGGGACCATGACCGCGCCCCGGGCCTGAGCCCGGGCGGAGGGGAGAAGCCATGGAGACCATCGGAGCCCTGGGCAAACGCCTGGGCGTGCCCAGGAGCACGCTTCTGCACTACGACCGCATCGGGCTGCTGGCGGCCTCGGAGCGTTCCAAGAGCGGCTACCGCCTCTACACCGCGCGGGACGCCAAACGCCTGGAACGCATCACCACCCTGCGCCGGGCGGGCCTCGGCCTGGCGGACATCGCCGAGCTGCTGGACTCCGGGAGCCAGGGGCTGGGCACGGCGCTGGAGGCGCGGCTCGGGGAGATCGACCGCGACGTGGAGCGCCTGCGCGGCCAGCAACGGTTCATCCTGGGCATCCTCAAGAACCCGCAATCCCGCGCGCGGGTGGGCGTCATGGACAAGGAGACCTGGACAGGACTGCTGGCGGCCTCGGGCTTCAGCGAGGGGGACATGCTGCACTGGCACGCGGCCTTTGAGCAGAGCGCCCCGGACCGCCACCAGGCGTTCCTGGAATTCCTCTGCCTGCCCGCGGCCGAGGTGCGGGCCATCCGTTCCCGGGCGCGCGCCCGGGCCGACGGGCTCTGAAATCCGGCGCGGCCGTCCCCGGGGCGGCCGCGCCTTCCCCGCGCCGCGCGGCCCCGGTTTCCCGTGCGGAGCACGCGCCGCGGCTCCCGGGTATACAAAATCCCCATTTTGCATTACAGGCTTCGGGCTGCATTGCGGCACGCTTCACAGGGCCCGCCGTTTCATAGTATACCCCGGCGAGCCCGCCGCGCATGGCTGCCGAACGGCGGCGATGCGACATCAGACCAGCGAGGAAGGCATGACCGACACGCCCAGACCGTGGATCCAAAGCTACGACAAGGAAGTCTCCCCGACCCTCTCCTACGAGAACATCCCCGTGTTCGGTTATCTGGACCGCGCCGCCAAACAATTTCCGCGCAACAAGGCCATCATATTCAACAACTGGGACATCAACTACAAGAAGCTCCTGGTCACCGTGGAGACCATCGCGGCCAACCTGCGCCGCCTGGGCGTGCAGCCCGGGGAACGCGTGTCCGTGATGCTGCCCAACCTGCCCCAGACCATCATGGCCTACTGGGGCATTCTCAAGTCCGGCGCGGTGTGCGTGATGACCAACCCGCTGTACATGGAGAAGGAGCTCATCCACCAGCTGAACGACGCGGGCTGCCGCTACATGATCGTGCTGGACCACCTCTGGCCCAAGATCAAGAGCGTGCGCGACCGGCTGCCCGTGGAGAAGTTCATCATCACCTCCATCGCGGACTGTCTGGGCTTCCCCCTGAATTATCTCTATAAATTCAAGGCCAAAAAGGACAACCTGTTCACGGCCGCGCCCTACGACAACAAGACCGTGCTGCGCTTCAAGCCGCTCCTGAAGGGCGAGGAGCGCATCAGCCGCCCCCCGGCGGATCCCCGTCGGGACATCGCGCTGTTGCAGTACACGGGCGGCACCACGGGCATCGCCAAGGGCGTGATGATCACCCACGCCAACATGACGGCCAACGTGCAGCAGGCCCAGGAGCTGTTGTTCAGCATCGGCAAAAAACACCAGACCTTCCTGAACGTCCTGCCTTTCTTCCACATCTACGGGCTGACCGTGGGACTGAACCTGCCCACCAGCGTGGGCGCCACCATGCTGCCCGTGCCCCGGTTCGTGCCCCAGGACCTCCTGAAGACCATCAAGAAGTTCAAGCCGAGCATCTTCCCGGGCGCCCCGGCGGTGTACGCCTCGCTGCTGCACCAGAAGAACATCTCGCCCAAGGATTTCAAATCGTTGGAGCTCTGTATTTCCGGTTCCGCGCCCATCCCCATGGACATCCTGAACCGCTTCAAGGAGATGGCGGACTGCGAAATCGTGGAGGGCTACGGGCTCACCGAGGCCTCCCCGGCGACGCACTTCAACCCCCTGAAGGGCAAACAGAAAAACGGCTCCATCGGCCTGCCCCTCCCGGACACGGACTGCCGCATCGTGGACATGGACGTGGGCCAGGTGCCCCTGCCCCCGGGCAACAAGGGCGAACTCATCGTGCGCGGCCCCCAGGTCATGAGCGGCTACTGGAACCGGCCCGACGAGACCGCCAACGTGCTGCGCAACGGCTGGCTGTACACCGGCGACATCGCCACCATGGACGAGGAAGGCTACTTCGTCATCGTGGACCGCAAGAAGGACCTGATCATCTCCAGCGGGTACAACATCTACCCCCGCGAGATCGACGAGGTCCTGCACGAGCACCCCAAGATCAAGGACGCCGTGGCCGTGGGCATCCCCCACTCCGCGCGCGGCGAGATCGTCAAGGTCTACGTGGTGCTGCACCCGGGCCAGGAGATGACCAAGAGCGAGGTCATCGCCTGCTGCCGCCACAAGCTGGCCAAGTACAAGCTGCCCCGGCAGGTGGAATTCCGCGACGAGCTGCCCAAGACCATGGTGGGCAAGGTGCTGCGCCGCGCCCTGCAGGCCGAAGAGGCCGAGAAGCTGGAGAAGCGCGCGGCCCGCTTGGCGGCCAAAAAGGCCAGGAACAAGGCCGCCGAGCCCGAGGAAGCGCCCGAAGCGACGGACGCGGCCGAGGAAACTCCGCTGCGCGGCGAGATGGCCGAACCCGGAAACTCGGTCGAGGCAACGGACAAGGACTGATTTTCCCGGCCCGGGGCCGCCAGCGCCCCGCATATCCGGTTTCCAGGGCCCCGGCGGTTTCGACCGCCGGGGCCTTTTCAAATCCTGAGCACGGTAAAAACATGAACTTTTTACATGCTCTTGCGGCACGCAATGGAGCATGCTATATTGTTTGAGATACCAACGTTTATGTCCTCAGATTAGCTTATTATAGATAAACTACCAGACAGAGGAGAATGTAGTACGTTCTCGCCAAGTTTCACGATGCAGCCCACTGCATTCGCCCACGACATAGTGGATTCGGCTTCCCCCCCGAATCCGTCTCAGCCCTCCCGGACAGCGTCCGGACCTCAACTGCACATTTCGCGGTCTCTGCTCTATATCAACTCTCTCACAGCGCCGAGCGCACGGGACAGGGCATGCGGGTTCCGTCCCCCATTCCGCATCGGCCAAAAACCTCAAGGAGGAGTCCCATGGCTTCCCTCGGAAACGTCAAGATCGGCCTGAAACTCGGCCTGATGGTGGTGCTCAACATCGCGCTCATCGCGGTGGTGGGGCTCACCGGCTTTTTCAGCGCCCAACGCATCAACGACTCGCTGGACAAGGTCTTCACCGAGGACATGGTGGCCAAGGATCTACTCCTGCAGGCCGACCGCGACCTGCACCAGCTCATGGTGGCGGAACGCTCCATGGTCTTCGCCGACCCCGGCGACAAGCGCTTCGCCGATCTGGTCAAGGCCTACGACGGCAACCTCAAGCAGGCCGACGACCGCCTGGGCAAGTTCGCTGCCCTGCCCCATTCGGCCGAGCAGCTGGCCCTGCTGGACGACTACGCCAAGGCCAGGGAGAAATGGGGCAAGACGTCCAGGGCCCTGGTGAACGCCCGGGCCAAGGGCGGCGCCATGGACCAAGACATCGTCCTGGGCCGGGCCGGCGATGAATTCGAGGCCATGCGCGACTACATCGACAAGCTGACGGAAATCTACGACCAAGGCGCCGCCAGTTCCCACGAGCACGCCCAGGAGACCTTCGGCCGCATGGCCGTGACCATCACGGGCCTGACCCTGGGCAGCGCGCTGCTGAGCATCCTGGTGGCCGCCCTGCTGTCCCTGAACATCACCCGGCCCATCAGACGGCTCCTGGGCTTCTCCCAGAAGGTGGCCGAGGGCGACCTGGATTCCGCCCTGGACATCCGCCAGAAGGACGAGGTCGGCATCCTGGCCGACGCGGTGCGCTCCATGGTGGGCACCCTGAAGCAGGCCCTGGGCGAAGCCGAAACCCAGAAGGAAGAGGCCGCCCAGAAGGCCGCCCAGGCCGAAGAGGCCACGCGCGAGGCCGAGCAGGCCACGCGCCGCGCCGAGTCCGCCAAGAGCGAGGGCATGAACCAGGCCGCGGACAGGCTGGAAGGCGTGGTGCGGCGCCTGACCTTCTCCTCCGGCGACCTCTCGACCCAGATCGACAACGCCAGCCAGGGCTCCGAGCACCAGAAGGAACGGGCCACGGAAACCGCCACGGCCATGGAGCAGATGAACGCCACGGTGCTGGAGGTGGCCCAGAGCGCGTCCAGGGCCTCGGAGCGCGCGGACATGGCCAAGGAAAAGGCCACCAGCGGCGCCCAGGTGGTGGAACAGGTGGTTCAGGCCATCAACAAGGTCCAGCACCAGACCCAGGTCATGGGCCAGAGCCTCGACGACCTGGGGCGCCAGGCCGAGGGCATCGGCCAGATCATGAACGTGATCACGGACATCGCGGACCAGACCAACCTCCTGGCCCTGAACGCGGCCATCGAGGCCGCCCGCGCGGGCGACGCCGGGCGCGGCTTCGCCGTGGTGGCCGACGAGGTGCGCAAGCTGGCCGAGAAGACCATGCAGGCCACCAAGGAGGTGGGTGACGCCGTCGCCGCCATCCAGCACAGCACCAAGGTCAACATCCAGGAGATGTCCGCCGCCGAGGAGGCCGTGGGCAGCAGCACGGAATTGGCCGGGCAGGCCGGAACCGCCCTGCGCGAGATCGTGGAGCTTGTGGACAGCACCTCGGACCAGGTGCGCGCCATCGCCACGGCCAGCGAGGAGCAGTCCGCGGCCAGCGAACAGATCACCAGTTCCATGGAGGACATCAACCGCATCTCCTCGGAGACGTCGGAGAGCATGGCCCGGTCCGCCGGGGCCGTCACGGACATGGCCGGACAGATCAGCGAACTGCAGAAGCTCATGGACGAATTGCGGACCACGGACTAGGCCCGTCCGCACCGAAAGGATCAACGCCCCGGACGGCAACGTCCGGGGCGTTTCGCGTTGCGTCGGCTAGAAGGAGGCGGCCAGTTGCCGCGCCTGCTCCACGGCCTTGGCCAGGTTCCCCTCCCCGGCCGGGGACAGGGTGCCGCGCGCCTCGGCCAGGGCCACGTCGGTGATGCCCATGAAGCCCAGGATCATGCGCAGGTATCCGGTCTGATAGTCCCAGGTGTCCGTGGGGCAGCCCGGGCCGTACTCCCCGCCGCTGGCCAGGGCCAGCAGGGCCTTCTTGCCCGTGAGCAGGCCCTGATAGCCGTTCTCGTCCACCTTGAAGGTGTAGCCCGGCTGGATCAGGACATCCAGGTAGTGCTTGAGGCGGTAGGGGATGGAGAAATTCCACATCGGCACGGCGAACACGTAGCGGTCGAAGGACGCGAACTCCCGGATCTGGGATTCCACGGCGGTCCAGGCCCGCTTCTCGCCCTCGCCGTGCTCCTGGCCGTGCATGATGGCGTACTTGGCCTGGAGGGTCAGGCCGTCCATGGCCGGCAGATTGGCGGTGAACACGTCCTTGACCGCCACCTCCGCCCCCGGGTTGGCGTCCTTCCAGGCCTTCACGAAGGCCTCGGCCACGGCCACGGAACGGGACCTGTCCGCCCGGGGCGAGGCCTTGATGTACAAAAGTCTGCTCATGGTTCCTCCCTGGCTGGCCGCAGGAACACGCCCGAGCCCGGCGCGGGGGCATGGTCCTCCAGCAGGGCCCAACGTAGCCGCCGCCCGGCAACGCGTCAACAGGAAGCGGATAACGCGGCTCCCCCCAGGCCCCGGGGCGGGCATTAACATTTTCCCCGGGATGGGTTAGAAATCCGGGCAGCCCCGCCTGCGGCCCGGCCCGGCGGAACCCCCTCAGGAGACGCCCATGCCCGACATCGCCACCCAGGCCGGCGAACTGACCCAGCAGACCATCCAGGCGGCGCAGCCCGTGCTGGCCTCGGCCCACGGCGTCCTGCAACAGGCCTACGCCCTGGTGCAGGACCTGACGCCCCTGTTGCTGGTGCTCCTGATCCTGCTTTTGGTGCACAACCAGCGCCGCCTGGGCGTGCTCATGCGCCGCCAGGAGCACCAGACCCGCACGCTGGTCAAGCTCCTCAACCTGCACCCGGACAGCGAACACCAGAAATACCTGCGCCTGGCCGAGGAACGCGCCCAGGAGCGCGAGCGCCGCACCGCGCCCAATCCTTTCGACTGAGAGAGAGGCTTGAATCTGCAAGCCCATGATGCTGGGCGGTCAAGACATGGTAAAACGACTCAGGACAAATTGTACTCCAAGTTCGTGGATTAACTTAGAGGACGTCCATTCACAATCTTCACCTCTTTCAGGCAAGGTGTGCTAAGATGGTTATCACCTGACAGTAGGCCATGAAATGAGCGTGGTCATGCCGCCCTTGGTTGGGGTACGGCT
>NZ_JBTVWW010000031.1:0-29704 GCF_054819825.1 Desulfocurvus sp. DL1XJH-121 | reverse complement strand
TGGAGCGGGCTTTTCGCCCAAGGGGCCACGGTCTGCCGGGACGGCCGCGGAGAAGGAAAGCCTCCTTCCCCCCGGCCTCCTCTGCCATTTCACCGTTATCGTTTGGTCAGGGACAACATACAAGGGGCCTGGGGGGTTCGCCCCCCGGCCCCTTTGCCAGCTGGTTCAAAAGCGCAAGCTTTTGAACCAGCTGTCCCCCCACCACGAATATCCCCCCACAACGCACGAAGGCCCGGGCTCTCACCCGGGCCTTCGGCCGCGCGCGGGGCTACCCGCGCCTGTATTTCTCATCACGATACGCAATCCACCAGCGACCCCGGCATCTGATTGCGGATCTGCTCCAGAAACTCCTCTTCCGAGACCTCGCCGCTCTGCAACTGCTGGTACAGGTCCCAGAGCTCTCCCTTTTGCACGCCGTACCGCGTATCCTCCTCCATGGGCTGCTTGGGCTTTTCCGGCGGTTTGAACCCGGCCTCCTGCATCATCTTCATGAGCTCGCGGGAGCGGCCGATGCCCGCCTCCTCCAGCTCCATGCGCAGGGCTTCCATATCCTCGCGGGTCATGTTTTCCGGGTCGTACTTGGCAAGAATTTCCTCCACAGTGGATTTCTGGTCCTCGGTCATGGTCAGGCTGACGCCCCGGCCCATTCCATAAATCCCTGAAATCTCCATAAATCGTCTCCGTCACGCTTGAAAGTCCATGAAACGATATGCGCCGTTAGGAATTCTTCATGCACGGCGCATGCCTCTTCATATAACTTTACAAAACGACAGATTGCGGAGGCTGGCTGAGGAAGGCGTCATTGCTTTTCAAGGAGCAGGAGCCGCACCTGGGCCGAAGGCTGGTTGTGCATGGTGCAATGCATCACGCGGGCCGTGTCCTGGGGGATGGCGGCGCAGTGGGCCTCCACGGCGCGGGCCTCTTCCGGGCCGCCGGGATGGCCGGTGTACAGGACCAGGGAGATAAGCCCGCCCTGGCGCATCAGCGGCAGGGCCGCGTCCACGGCCGCGCAGGTGGTGGCCGCATGGGTGGCGACCCCCGGGTCGCCCCCGGGCAGGTAGCCCAGGTTGAAGGCCACGACCCCCAACGCCCCGTGGGCCACGGGGGGCAGTTCCCGGGCCAGGTCCTCGTGCCCGGCGTGGATCAGGGTCACGTTGTCCGGGGCGTTTTCCCGTCCGAGGCGCGCGCGGGTGCTCTCCAGAGCTTGGGCCTGCACGTCGAAGGCGAACACGCGGCCCCCGGGCCCCACGGCGCGGGACAGGAACAGGGTATCGATCCCGTTGCCCGCTGTGGCGTCCACGGCCATGTCCCCGGGGCGCAGGACGAGGCCCAGCAGGGCCTTGACGAAGGTGATGGTGTGGCTGACGAGCATGGGCCTTTGTAGCCCCGGCTCTCCGGCCGCGCAAGGCCCGCTAGTCCCGGGGCAGCGGGCGCACGGCCAGGGCCCGGAAGCCCCGGCTCTTGACCTTGCGGTCCATGTAGGTGTGCCCGAGCTGGAAGTTGAACAGCCGGGCCGTGACGTTCCTGGATTCGTTGGTCCAGACGAAGGCGCAGGACAGGTCCAGGGCCCGGGCCACGCGCACGTCCAGGCCGCAGTCCGCCTCGCGCTCGTGGCCCTGGGGCGCGTACAGGCTTTGCAGCTCCGCCATGCTGGGCAGCCGCCAGCCCTCCTGGTCCCCGGGCAGGGCCGAGGGGAAGGTGTAGCGCGCCCAGCGCCGGGCGTCGTGCCAGTTCACGTCGCCCTGGTTGTCCGCGCGCGACCAGAGAAGGCCCAGATGGTGGTCCGTGATGGTGCCGTCGTGGTTGTCCGTGAAGCGTTCGCCCGCGAGGGCCGGGGCCGCCAACAGCAGGGCGCAGGCCAGGACGGCGGCAACTGTGCGTAGGACATGGCTGTGCATCGCGTGTCTCCTTGGCTGGGGTTCACGGATGTCCGGTCCTGGTCCCATCCCCTGGGCGGTGGGTGGTGCGGGATGGCGCGTCGAGTGCGTGCGTGGTGCGGTCGGGGCTGCGCGCTCCCCGCCGTCGGGGGCGGGGAGCGCCGGGCGTCGTCAGCCGCCCTGGCTGGAATATTCGTCCATGATGGCCCGGAGCCGCCGCTGGATGCGGATGATGCGCTTGAGCATCTCGCCCAGGGCGAACAGGGCGATGGCCATGATCACGGACAGGCCCAGGACCCCGAAGCCCGCCACGGCGAACCACCAGTTGCGGGTCGTGTCCGGGGTGTTGGTGTTCCACAGAAACAGGATGCAGGCCACGGTGCCCGCGATCCACAAGAGGTGCCCGCACAGGCGCAGGATGGACTCCATGGGCAGCCGGGCGATGGGGTTGACCACGGTGTAGCCCTCGAAGCGGCGGCTGCCGCATTTAGGGCATTGCTCGTAGGAGTCGGAAAAGACCTCGCCGCATTTCTCGCATTGCAGGACGGTCTTGACGATGAAGTCCGATTGCATGTTCGCCTCCCTGTGCTAGGCGGGCTGCGCCGCGAGGTTGTTGCGTGCCGCCCTGGGCCGCTGGATGAGCCAGATCACGCCCCACAGGGCCAGGCCCAGGAGGTAGCACCAGTAGCGCTGGCTGTCCGGAACGCCCAGGAACTCCGCCACGTAGCCGGGCTGCATCATGATGTAGGTCACGCCGAGCAAGAGCGGGATCTCCCAGAACTTGTTGCGGGTGATGAACCAGCCCTGGGTGGCCGAGGCGAAGGCGAAGTTGCCCACGCAGGCCATGGCGAAGATCAGTATGCCCTGCATCCAGCTGTCCACGTTCCAGAGGATCAGGTCGTGGTTGAAGATGAACATGAAGGGCAGGATGGCCGTGCGGATGTCGTACATGAAGCCCTGCAGGCCCGTTGGTATGGGCGGGGCCTCGGCGATGGCCGCTGCCGCGTAGGCCGCCAGGCCCACGGGGGGCGTGTCGTCGGCCAGGATGCCGAAGTAGAAGCAGAACAGGTGCGCGGCCATGAGCGGAACGATGAAGTCGTTCAGCGCCCCGAGGTTGACGATGGCCGGGGCGGTCAGGGAGGCCATGACGATGTACGTGGCCGTGGTGGGCAGGCCCATGCCGATGAGCAGGCTGGCCAAGGCCGTGATGCCCAGCATCAGGAACACGTTGCCGCCCGAGAGCACGTCGATGACCTGGGTGATGAGGCCGCCCAGGCCCATGGCCACCACGCCCACGATGATGCCCGCCGCCGCCGTGGCCATGGCCACGCCCGCCATGTTGCGCGCCCCGTCGGCCAGGGACACGATGAGGTCCCGCGCGCCCTGGACGAAGGCGGCCTTGACGGTCGGCGTGTCCCAGGGCTTCAGGCCCTCGCGCTTGCGCTTGTACAGGGACAGCAGCGGGTGCTGCAGGAGCATGATGACCATCAGCACCATGATGGCGCGGAAGGCCGACAGCTCGGGGCTGTGGCGTTCGACGATCAGCTCCCAGAGCAGCATGGTCAGGGGCAGCAGGAAATGCAGGCCCGACATCAGCGTGGGGATCAGCGGGGGCAGCTCCTTGCGCGGGATGCCCTCCAGGCCCAGCTTGCTGGCCTCGATGTGCGAAATGTAGATCAGCGCCGCGTAAGACACGAAGGCCGGCACCGCGGCGGCCTTGACCACCTCGATGTAGGGCACGTTCACGTACTCGGCGATGATGAAGGCCGCCGCGCCCATGATGGGCGGGGCCAGCTGGCCGTCGGTGGACGCGGCCACCTCGATGGCCCCGGCCTTGGTGGCCGGGTAGCCCACCTTCTTCATCAGCGGGATGGTGAAGGTGCCGGTGGTCACGATGTTGGCGATGGACGAGCCCGAAACCATGCCCGTGAGGCCCGAGCCCAGGATGGCGGCCTTGGCCGGACCGCCCTTGAACCCGCCCAGGAAGCACAGCGCCAGGCGGATGAAGAAATTGCCCGCTCCGGCCTTCTCCAGCATGGTGCCGAAGAGCACGAAGAGGAAGACGATGGTGGCCGACACGTCCAGGGGGATGCCGTAGACGCCCTCGGTGCTCATGGTCATCTGGCCCACGAAGCGCTTGAGCGACACGGCCTTCTGCAAGAGGACCTCGGGCATGAAGTCCATCTCCGAGCAGAAGGAATAGACCACGAAGACCAGGGCGATGACCGGCAGGGCCGGGCCGATGACCCGGCGCGTGGCCTCCAGGAGCAGGCCCACGAGCATCAGGCCCATGAGGATGTCGCGCGTGGTGGGCTGGCCGTAACGCGTGGCGATGCCGTCGTAGTCCAGAAAAATGTACAGCGCGGTGAGCGTCGCGAGGATTCCCAGGATGTAGTCGATGATGGTCACCCGGTGCATGGCCAGGAAGAACCTGAGGTCCGGCCGCCAGGACGGGGTGAATTTGAACATCGGGATGTTCAGGAACACGAGGAACAGGCCGAAGGCCAAGTGGATGGCCCGGATGAACACCGTGTCCATGAGCAGCCAGCTGGCGATGGAGAGCTGGAACAGGGACCAGATGATGGCCACGAGCATGGTCAGCTGGGCGGTGAACCCCCCGGCCTCGCCCTGGAGCCCGTGCTCGGCCTCGGCCAGCTGCTTGGCGTATTCCACGCCGTGGATCTTCTCGTCCTCGTGAGCCTTTTTTTCCTTCATCATGGGAATCTGCCGCCGGGATTGGGGTGCTTGTCGGTGACGTCCGCGCGACGGACGGTGGCGTCGCGGGGGACGGTCCTCTGGGGTTTGAAAACCGCGGCCGGGCGCTGGGCCCGGCCGCGGGTGGTGGTTACTTCAGGCCGGCTTCCTTGTAGTACTTCATGGCGCCGGGATGGATGGGGGCCGAGAGGCCTTCCAGCATGGACTCCTTGGTCAGCACGGCGTAGGCCGGGTGCAGCTTCTTGAACTCCTCGAAGTTCTCGAAGACTTCCTTGGTCACCGCGTAGACGATCTCGTCGGACACGTCGGCGGAGGTCACGAAGGTGGCCTTCACGCCGAAGGTGGGCACGTCCTCGGTGTTCACGGCGGACTCGTAGTTGCTCATGGGCACGAAGGCCTTGGCGTAGTAGGGCTTCTCCTTCACGAGCTTGTCCACGCCGCCCCCGGCGATGGACACGAAGCGCACCTTGCGCTTGCCGGCGGTGGCTTCCTTCATGGCGCCGTTGGGATGGCCCACGGTGTAGAAGAACGCGTCGATGCGGCCGTCCTGCAACAGGCCCGGGGCCTCGGCGGCCTTCACGCCTTCGGCCTGGATGTCGGACTCGTAGTTCAGGCCCGCGGCCTCCAGGGCGTCGATGGAGTTCTGGCGCTGACCGGAACCGGGGTTGCCGATGTTCACGATCTTGCCCTTGAGGTCCGCGATGGTTTTGATGCCCGCGTCATCGGCGGCCACCAGGGTCACGGTCTCGGGGTGGATGGAGAAAACGGCGCGCAGCTTGGACTGGGGCTTGCCTTCCCACTCGGCCAGGCCCTTCATGGCCTGGTACTGGCGGTCGGACTGGACCACGCCGAATTCGAGGTCGCCGGCCATGACGGCGTTGACGTTGAACACGGAGCCGCCCGTGGATTCCACGGTGCAGCGGATGCCGTACTCGTCCTTCTTCTTGTTCACGATGCGGGCGATGGCGCCGCCGGTGGGGTAGTAGACCCCGGTGATGCCGCCGGTGCCGATGGTCACGAAGGTGGTCTTGGCCTGGGCGGACGCCGGAGCGAAACCGCACAGGGCAAGGCCCAGAATCATGACAGCAAAAAGGGTAGAGATCCTCCGCATGCTTGCCTCCTGTTCTTTGGTTGGGCCGTTGGGTCCCGCCCCCCCTGGGCCGGGGCCGATGAGTAGTCCTGATCCGCTCCGGAACGGGAACGGTATGGTCGCCTGGCGCCTCCGCGTACGGAGGCGGCGTTTGTGCGCAAACCAGGGTATTGAATTAGAATGCCTAGCAAATCCATTGCCAAAAAGCAATGACGAGGCGGGAATTTGATGGTGCCGTGTCCGTTTCCGGGGCCTGCGGCCCGGGGCGTTTCCGGGGGTGGGGCCTGTGGGGCTTGGGGTGCGGGGGGATTCCGGAGTTTTGTATTTCAACGTGTTGCATGGTGCCTGGGCGAAAAATAATCACGCGTCCCACGACGGGGCTCCCGAAGGGCGCCGATCGCGTTTCCCATTGTGGACATTTTAGTGAATCAAGATGCAACATTTGGACAAATTTGGTGAATCCAGGACCCGTGCTTTCGCCCCGTTGTTCGGTCGCCGGGGCCCGCGCCCCGGCAGATGCAGGAATTCGGGGCAAAGCGTTCAAAACAGCATGTCTTGTGCATAGGATGGCCGTCGCGGTCGAAAAAGAGGTCTGGAAACAGGCAATTCGTGCTGCCGAGGCTTGCGTTCCAAGACGCAAGCTCCTATCACAAACCCATACTGACCGTGTGAGAGTGGGCAATGGAACGGGTCTGCTTCGAGAACGTCCGACTGGAATCGGGCGTCGACTATTTTTTGTATATCGGCGAGATCAAGGCCTTCGGGCTCAACGAGTTCGTCCGCCAGGGGCTTGAGCGTCGCTTCGGCCGTCCGTTCAAGCCCATCGGCATCTGTCCGGACATCCTCAGCCGATATCCCTTCGAGAACGTCATCGTCATCAACCCCTGGGCCAGGCGTCCGCGCGTGGTCCTGGGGGGCGGCGAGGCCGAGCGCGTGAGCTCCGGGCCCTTCGTGGCCCACATCTCCGCCAGCCGCTACGTGCGTTCCCTGGCCCGTATGCTGGCCGAGCGCCAGGAGCGGGTCTTCGTCTGGATGTTCGAGTCCCGCCCCGAGTTCCATCTGCTGCACGACATCCCCGGCCTGACGCTGCTCGGGCCCGACGCCGAGCTCGTCTACGGCATGAACGACAAGACCTGGCAGTACGAGGCCCTGTCCGAGGTCGCGCCGGTGGTGGATTTCGCCATCTGCCAGGGCCGGGACGCCATGCTGGAGCGCTGCGCCGGGATGCTCGGCACGGGCCGCAACGGGGTCTTCGTGTCCTGCGCCTACAGCGCGGGCGGCGTGGCCAGCCGCGTGGTGCGCGAGCTGCCCCAGGCCGAGGAGAAGTTCCAGGATCCGGGCGGCCGCTATCTGCTCTCGCGCTACCATCCCCACGACTGGGACCCCACGGTCCTCGGCGTGGTGGGCAACGCGGACGAGGTCTTCATCGGCGGCGTTGCGGACATGAACATCATGGACGGCAACAAGTTCCGCGGCTCCACCTTCCCCTCGCGCCTGCCCGCCGAGGTGCAGCGCCGCCTGCGCGAGCACACGCGCGCCGTGGGCCGCAAGCTGGGGGAATTGGGCTTTCGCGGCATCTTCGGCTGCGACTACATCGTGGACAGGGCCGGGGACATCTATTTCATCGAGGTCAACCCGCGCAAACAGGGCACGACCATGGAGTACTGCTGCGCCCTGGAGCATCTGCTGCCCGAGGGCGCGCCCAACATGCCGGAACTGGAAATCTGGGCCGTGCTGGACGGTTTCTTCCCGGCCAACACCCGGGAGCCGGACCACGAGGCCGCGGCCGAGGGAACCCTGCACTGGGGCACCTTCAACCACAAGATCGAGTTCAACTGCGTGCGCACCAACGGCTGCCTGCCCCAGCGCCTGCCCGAGCGGGAGCTGTTCCGGCGCGTGGCCGGGGGCGGCAAGAGCGGGCATGTGATCCTGGAGCACGTGGGTGCGGACGTGGACGTGCTGCCCGGGACGTTCATGGGGCGCGTGGCCGCCGTGGGCGCGTCGCGCGAAGGCATGCTTTCGGCCCTCTGCAGGGGGCGCAAAAAATTGGAGTCCTGCATCCGGGGCTCTTGAGAATCAAGGAGGATCGACGTGGCACAGGACAGCGGAGCGGCTTTGGACGGATTCACCAGGGATCTCCTGGACGGGCTTTCCGGCGCTTCCGGCCCGGCCGGCGAGGCCGTGGCCCGGGACGTGGCCGCGCTCCTGGCCGAGGCCCGCGAGGCCAAGGGCACCGCGCCCATCGTGCGCCTGTTCAAGGCCCTGAAGGACCTTCGCGCCGGCCAGGGGCTGGGGTACGAGGCCTTCGGCCTGTCCCGCTCCGACCTGGAGGCGTTGTGCGCCAGGCATGCGGACATCGACGAGCACGGGGTGACCGTGGGCGGCCGCGTGGGCCGCGCCCTGGAGGTCATGGCCCAGGCCAACCCCCGCGTGGAGGAATATCTGGCCGCCAAGGACGTGGAAGCGCCCAGCGGCATCGAGCTCTGGGACGTGATCCAGGAGAACCAGGCGCGCATAAAGCGGGTCCTGAACCTCTCGGACGAGACCTGGAATTCCTTTTCCGGCCAGCTGACCAACGCCATCAACGACGTCGAGACCCTGGCCAAATGCGTGGACCTGCCCGCGGACACCATCCGCGACGTGACGCGCATCACCGAAAAGTACCGCATGCGCCTGACCCCGTACTACGCCAGCCTGATCCGCCCCGGCGTGGCCAACGATCCGGTGCTCCTGCAGGCCGTGCCCACGGCGGAGATGGTGGACAACGTGGGCGTCGAGCTGCCCCCGGTGGCCAGCGACCATTCCCCGGCCCGGCTCATCGACCAGTTCTATCCCCGGGTGCTCTCGGTGAAGGTCACCAACATCTGCGCCATGTACTGCACCCACTGCCTGCGCATCGCCCACATCGGCAAGGCCGATCGCACCTTCTCCCGCGAGGCCTACGGCGAGGCCTTGGACTACATCCGGGGCAACGAGCGCATCCGCGACGTGCTCATCACCGGCGGCGACGCCTTCATGCTCAACAACGACAACCTGCGCTGGCTCCTCGGCGAGCTGGACGCCATCGACCACGTGAATTTGAAGCGCCTGGGCACCCGCGTGCCCGTGACCACGCCTCAGCGCGTGGACGCCGAGCTCCTGGACATCCTGGAGGAGTCCAACGAGCGCGGTCCCGTGCGCGTGGTCACGCAGATCAATACGGCCCAGGAGATCACCCCGGTGTCCCAAAAGGCCTTCAAGGACATCTCGCGCCGGGTCATGGCCGTGTTGAACCAGGCCGTGCTGCTGCGGGGCATCAACGACTCCAAGACCAAGATGTGGAAGCTCTGCGAGACCATCCAGGAGGCCTACGTCCGGCCCTACTACATCTTCAACTGCTCCTACCGGAACCCCCAGTACACGCACATGCGCGTGCCCATCGAGAAGGGCCGGGACATCGTGGAGAGCATGTACGGCAACCTCTCGGGCGACGCCATCCCGCGCTACATCGCTGCGGCCGGGGGCAAGGTGCCCCTGCACCGGGACAACGTGGTGCGCCACGACGAGAAGGGCAACGTGATTCTGCGCAAGCCCTGGAGCGGCGAGGAGACCGCGTACCCCGACGCCGTGCCCGAACTGTACGCCGACGACTCGGACTTCGCCTTCAACAAGTACGGCAAGGAGTAGCCGTGGCGGAACTCTGCGCCACATATGTCCACAACTGGCTCAAGAGCCGGCAGGAGGAGATGCTCGCGCTGCTCGAGCGCATGGTGCGCATCAATTCCCACACCGCCAACAAGGCCGGGGTGGACGCCGTGGGCATGGTGGTGGCCGGGGTCATGGCGGACATGGGCTTCGGCGTGGAGCGCCATCCTCGCGACGGGGTGGGCGACAACCTGGTGGCCCTGTCCCCGGCGGCCCGCGAGAACCGGGGCAAGGGCGTCCTGTTCTGCGGCCACATGGATACGGTGTTTCCCAACGACGGCTGCTTCGAGGGCTTTCGGCGCCAGGGGGACCGAGTCGTCGGCCCGGGCGTGGCGGACATGAAGGGCGGCCTGGTGGCGGGCATCTACGCCCTGCGCGCCCTGGACGCGGCCGGGCTGCTGGCGGACATGCCCGTGGCCTTCGTCTTCAACTCCGACGAGGAGACGGGCTCGACCGAATCCAGGGACCTGATCTCGGATCTGGCCCGGGAGAGCGCCCTGGCCATGGTCTTCGAATGCGCGGGCCTGTCCGGCGAGACCTGCACGGGCCGCAAGGGCCGCACGGGCTACGTGCTGCGCGCCCTGGGGCGGGCCGGGCATTCGGGCAACCTGGACGCGCCCAAGGCCAGCGCCGTGCTGGAGCTGGCCCACCAGATCATCGCCCTGGAGGCCTTGAACGATCTGCCCCGGGGCGTGACCGTCAACGCGGGCGTGGTACGGGGAGGGCTGGGGCCCAACACCGTGGCGCCCGAGGCGGAGGCCCTGGTTGAGTGCCGCTACCCGCTGGCCGAGGACGGCGAGGCCCTGCGCGAGGCGATCCTGGCCCTGGCCGCCCGGCCCCATGTGCCCGGCACGCGGGTGGATGTGGACATCCGCCCCGGCCGCCCGCCCATGGAGCAGGGCGCGGCCAACCGGGCGCTCTTCGCCCACGTGGCCCGGGCCGGGCGGGAGCTGGACCTGCCCGTTGTGGAAGATTACCGGGGCGGGGTTTCCGACGCCAACTACATCGCCCTGGCCGGGTGCCCGGTGGTGGACGGCATGGGGCCGTGCGGCGCGCGCGACCATTCTCCCGAGGAATTCATGCTGGTGGACAGCCTGGCCGCGCGGGCGGCCCTGGCCGCCGTGGCCGTGCGCCGGGCCTGGGACGCCGCCGGCGGTGGGGGCGCGCTTGCGGTATAGTCTTGACAGTCTCTATAGGTTGGCAGTAGGCAAGTATATCATTTGCTCCCCGTCGGACCAGCCGCAAGGCCTCCGGCGGGGTTTTGCATTCCCTGGGGGCAGGCTTTCATGGAGGTTAAGTGCCCAAAGAACCGGAAGTTAAACGAGCGATGGCCTATTTCGACGGCCAGAATCTGTTTCACGCGGCAAAATATGCGTTCGGCCATACCTGGCCCAGCTACGATCCCCTGCTCCTGGCCCGGGCGGTGTGCGTGCGGATGGGCTGGCGGCTCATGGGCGTGCGCTTCTACACCGGCCTGCCCAGCGCCGAGGACAATCCCTTCTGGCACGGGTTCTGGAGCAACAAGCTGGCGGCCATGGGCAGGGCCGGGGTCGTCAACGTCACCCGGCGGTTGAAGTACCGCAACCAGCTCATCGAACTCCCGGGGGGCGGCACCGAGACCGCCCTGGTGGGGCAGGAAAAGGGCGTGGACGTGCGCATCGCCCTGGACCTGGTGCGCCACGCGCGGCGCGGGGAGAGCGACGTGCTCCTGGTGTTCAGCCAGGACCAGGACCTGGCCGAGGCCGCCGACGAGGTGCGCGAGATATCCATGGAGCAGGACCGCTGGATCAAGATCGCCTCGGCCTATCCGGCGAGCCCGGAATACGCCAACAAGCAGGGCATCGACAAGACGGACTGGATTCCCCTCAGCCGGGAGGAGTACGCGGCATGCCTGGACCACAACGACTACAGACCCAAGGCTTAGGCTACGAACCGCGCCGGGGCGGCCCCGGGGACCTGGACGTGCTCTTCAGGTGCAGGGCCCGGATGTTCGCCACGTTCTGCGACACGGACCCCGTGGTCCTGGCCCGGGCGGACCACGCTTTCTGGGGCCCGGCCCTGGCGCGCGAGGAGGCCGCGTTCTGGCTGGCCGAGGACGGGGACGGCGCCGCCGTGGCCTGCTGCGCCGCGACCCTCCAGCGCCTGCCGCCCAAGCCCTTCGCCCTGGCCGGGGTCCAGGCCTACGTCTCCAGCATGTGGACGGAGCCGGAGCACCGCCGCCGGGGCCTGGCGGGAATGCTCCTGCGCCGGGCGGTGGAATTCGCGGCTTCGCGGGGCGCCGCCCTGGTCAGCCTGCACGCCAGCGAAGCCGGGCGCGGACTGTACGCGGCCCACGGTTTCGCTGGCACCAACGAGATGCGCCTGCCCCTGACGGCCCGGGCGTGATCGGTAAATATCCCTGTGGGACGCGGATTTTTCACTGGCTGTATCCCGATGTTTGCGCTTCCAAGTCTTGCGTCCCTCGGGCGGGGTGTGTATTCTCCCCCCTCAACAGCCGGGATTTGCAGCACGTTGTTTTTTTTCGTATTCTGGGTAGTTCCTCTGCGGCGCGCGCGGGCGCGAGGTTCATGCGGCCCGGGGGGGGATGCGTTCCCGGTGCGGTTGCGGCATAGTCGGCCGGAGTACGTTGCAAGGAGACGGTCGTGAAGGAAGAGAAGATCAGCATCCTCATCGTGGATGACCACCCCATGTTCAGGGAAGGGCTCAAGGCCATCCTCAAGCGCGATTCGCACTACGAGGTGGTGGCCGAGGCCGGCAATGGCCGCGAGGGCATCCTGGCCGCCAAGGAGCACTTGCCGAACATGGCCCTGGTGGACATCTCCCTGCCGGACATCAACGGCATCCGCCTGACCCGGGACCTGAAGCAGATCCTGCCCATGCTCAAGGTCATCATCGTCAGCATGCACTCCAAGATCGAGCACATCGCCGAGGCCTTCAAGGCCGGCGCCTCGGGCTACCTGGTCAAGGAGTCCGCCTCCGAGGGCCTGCTCAAGGGCCTGGCCAACGTGGTCGAGGGCGACTACTTCCTGGACAGCTCCGTGTCCCCCACAGTGGTGGAGAGCCTGATGCACGCCCCCCTGCAAAAGGGGCCCTCGCGTGACGCGGACTACGGAACCCTGACCCCGCGCGAGCAGGAGGTCATGCGCCTGTTGGCCGAGGGCCTGTCCTCGCGTGACATCGCCGAGAAACTCTTCATCAGCCCCAAGACCGCGGAGAACCACCGCGCCAACCTGATGAAGAAGCTGAACCTGCACAGCAACATCGAACTCATCCGCTACGCCGCCCGTCTCGGGCTCATCGACCTGGATCTGTGGATCGATTCAGGCGAACCCCTGTAGCGTTTCTCCCGTTTTTTCCCAGATTCCTTCCCTGCCCGTGGGGGAAACACCCATTATTGTCTGGGGGTTTTCCCTATCTATTGAGCAAATGCCGACAATCTTGCCTGCGGGACAAGGGTTTTTTGATACTAAACTTCCTGTCGGGGCGCAGCCGTCTGATTTCGGGCTGAGGAGAAATCCCAGGCATTTGGTTTATCCCCCTATGTACACAAACAGTCCTGTTCCCGTATCCAAAAAAACGGGAAGCTACTCATTTCAACAGGAAGGTACGTAGGAATGACGAAGGCAGGACTGGTCGAAATGATCAAAGAAAAGGGCGAACTGGAGACGAAAGTCCAGGCCGAGAAGGTCTTGGACACGATCATCGATTCCGCCCGCGAAGCGTTGATTCAAGGGGATTCCGCCATATTTACCGGTTTCGGTTCCTTCAAGGTCGTGAAGCGGGCCGCCCGTACGGGCCGCAATCCCGGCACCGGGGAAGCCATCCGGATTCCGGCCTGCAAGGTGGTCAAGTACACCATGGGCAAGAAGATCAAGGGTTCCATTTCCTAAAGAGGGAGCGATGCCGCGTCCAACGGCGTCTCTCCAGGGGGGGCGGAGGACACGGCCCGGGGGGGACGTGTCTCCGTTTACACATGAACGCGCCGGACAGGCCAGCGGGCCTGATCGGCGCGTTCGCTTTGCGTTTTTCAGTCCTCGCCCAGGGCCCGGCGCACCGCCCGGGTCAGGTCGTCCCTCATGAACGGCTTCTGCAGAAAGGCCCCGATGCCCAGGGCCCTGGTCTTGTCCGGCGACAGCCCCTCGGAATAGCCAGAGCAGAGCACCACGGCGAGGTCCTCCCGGGCCTCGAGCATGCGTTTGGCCAGGTCCGTGCCCGAGAGGCCGGGCATGCTCTGGTCCGTGACCACCAGGTCGAAGGCCTCGGGCTTGTCCTGGAACAGGGCCAGCGCGGCCAGGGGGTCCGTGGCCGCTTCGGCGGAAAAGCCCAGGCTCTGAAGCATTTCCGCGCCGATGGCGGCCAGCTCGGGCTCGTCGTCCACGAACAGGGCCCGCCCGCCCGCGAGGAGGCCGGGCTCCTGCGCGGCCCGGTCCGGTCCAGGGGCCTGGCGGCACACGGGCAGGTGCACGGTGAAGCAGGTGCCCCGTCCCGGCTCGCTGGCCACGTCGATGGCGCCGTTGTGCCCGGTGACGATGCCGTGGACCATGGCCAGGCCCATGCCCGTGCCCTCGTCCGGGCCCTTGGTGGTGAAGAAGGGGTCGAAGACCTTGTCCAGGAGCTCCGGCGGGATGCCGTGGCCCTTGTCGGCCACGGTCAGGCGGACGAAGGGGCCGGGCCCGAGGTTCGGCCGCCGCGCCGGGGGCTGGTCGTCCTTTTCCGCCTCGCGCAGGGCGATGCGCAGCGTGCCGCCGTTCTCGCGCATGGCGTGGGCCGCGTTGGTGCAGAGGTTCATGAGCACCTGGTGCATCTGCGAGAGGTTGGCCAGCACGGCCCCCGCCTCCGGGGCCAGATCCAGCTGGATGCTCACCCCGGCGGGCAGCGACGCCCGCAGGAGCTTGGCCACCTCCTTGACCACCGTGTCCAGTTTGAGGGGCTGGAGGTCCATCTCCTCCTGGCGGCTGAAGGTCAGGATCTGGTGCACCAGGTCCCGTGCCCGGCGTCCGGCGGCCAGGACCTGGTCCAGGCGGCGGGACAGGGGCGAATGCTCAGGCGCGTCTTCCAGGCTCATCTCGGTGTAGCCCATCATCACGCCGAGGATGTTGTTGAAATCGTGGGCGATGCCTCCGGCCAGGGTGCCGATGGCCTCCAGCTTCTGGGAGCGGCGGAGCTGCAGTTCCAGGTCCTTGCGGCGGCTCACGTCGTGGGCCACCAGCACGTAGCCGTCCTGCCCCGCGTCCACGTCCCCGTCCGGGAAGAAGGGCGACACCGTGACCAGGAACCAGCCGCCCAGGGCCGGGATGTGCAACTCCTCGGTGCGGGCCTGGGAGCCGCTCATCTCGCGGATGCGCGCGCTGACCTCCGGGGCCTCGTCCGGCGGGTCCAGGAGCTCGGAACAGGGCCTGCCCACCAGGTCCCTGGGGTGCCCGCCCAGGCGCGAGGCCAGGGTCATGTTCATGCGCCTGACGTGCAGGTCCGCGTCCAGGACCGCGATGATGTCCGGGACGCTGTCGAAGGTCTTCTCCCATTCCTGTTTCGCGCGGATGATCATGGATTCCATGGCCTTGCGCTTCTGGATATTCTCCACCGCGCCCTCGATGGCGCTGATCTCGCCCTCGGGGCCGACGATGGCCCGGGCGTTGACGGAGATCCAGACGCGCGAGCCGTCGGGGCGGGTCACCTGGGTCTCGTGGTCCGTGACCGCATGCTGGGTGCGGACCATGAACAGGAGCGTCTCCAGGACCTGCCGGTCGATGCCCGGGAGCAGGCGGTCGCGGTCCAGGGCGGCGTCCATGTCCTCGGCGGAATCGAAGCCCAGGATGCGGGCCAGGGCCGGGTTGAAGATCGTCACGGAGCCCCACGGCGCGCAGCGGAAGATGCCCAGCACGGAGTTGTCGATCATGCTCTGGAAGGTCTGCTTGTCCTGTTCCAGGCAGTCCATGCGCTCGGTCCGGTCGCGGCGGGTGCGGGATTCGCGCAGCAGGCGGAGGATGACCCCGGGTGCGCGCCAGTCGTCCGCGCAGAGCACGTCGTTGGCGCCCGCCTTCAGGGCGGCCAGGGCCGCGTCCTGGGAGGGCTCGGGCAGGAGCAGGACGAAGGGCGTGTCCGGGCCCCAGGAACGGGTCAGGGCCAGGACCTCCTTCCAGTGCATGCCGCCCACGGACTCCTCGGAAACCACCACGTCCCACGGTTCCTCGATGAGGGCGCGGGAGAAATCGCCGGGGGTCGGGGCCAGGGCGTAGGCGGCGGGCAGGCCCGCGTCGGCCAGCCCGGCGGCCAGCAGGGCGGCGAGGTCCTCGGAGGAGACCGCCAGGAGCAGGCTGAGTCGTGTTTCCATGCGCAGGTTCCCATGGGACGTTGGGGACAACACCGCAGTCATGCTAGCATTTTCCCTGTGCGGCGTAAAACGTCCAGGGGCGCGCTTGGCCGGGGGGAAGGGGAGGTCAGTCGCAGGGCAGCCAGGGCTCGTTGATCATGCGTTCCCTGCCCGTGAGAGTCAGGCCGTCGGCGATGAGTTCGCCGATGATGGGGGTCACGGGGGTGTAGCCGTAGGTCACGCGGACCTCCACCAGTTCGCAGGGGCAGCCCGGGTCGTCGTCGCGGCCGTCGCCGTTGAAGTCGCCCGCGCCCCAGGAGCGCACGGACACCTGGGCCGTCCCGGGCAGGCTGGCGGTGATGGCCTCGGCGGCCTGGGTGATGAGGGTGACGCGCGTGCCGTCGTCGTGGCCCACGCCCGTGACCGCGTAGCGCGCGCCCACCTGGGCGGCCTTGTCCACCGTGGCCGAGGCGAAGTAGATGTTGCCCGCCTCCACGAGGCTGAAGCACATTGCCAGCAGCACGGGCAGGACCAGGGCGAATTCCAGCACGCTGGTTCCCAATTCGCCCGGCCAAGCCCTGCATGTCGGTCGGAATCCCGATCCTGTCCCGTGCTGCATGGCGTGTACCTCCCCGACTCCGTCCCGCGCGCGCGGCTTCCCGGGCCGCGCGCGTCGTGCGGGACTAGTGGAGCAGTCTCCAGCCGAGTTGACGGCCGATTTTCTTGAATATGTCGTCCAGGTCGTAGGCCGAGGGCGCGTCGAAGTAGTGGTCGGTCGTGCCCGTGCTGCTGGAGGCGATCCGCTTCATGAGGTCCACGTCCACGTAGTCCGAGTCCCCGTAGCGAACGCAGAAGATCTCGATGCCCGCGTCCTTGGCCAGCTGGGCCTCGTCCAGCATGGCCTGGTTCAGGACTCCGCCGTTCTCGCAGTGGGACTCCATGTCCAGCATGCCGTAGTAGGCGTTGGTCCAGTAGACGTTGGGCGTGTAGCTCACCGTGTGCGTGCCGCCGCATCTGCCGTCCTCGGTGTCCCCGTCCGTGAGCAGGATCATGACCTTGCGCATGTCGTCGCTGTCCGAGCCCTGGGAGAAGGGTTCCTCCGGGGTCAGCACGTGGCGTCCCCACTTGAGGCCCTCGGAGATGACCGTGCCCGAGGCCGTGCCGCTGGCGTCCTGGGAGTTGATGGCCGCCACCACGGCGTCGCGGTCCGAGGTCAGGGGCATGACCTCCGGGATGGAGGAGCAGGTGCCCGTGCTCACGCGCAGGCGGCTGTCCGTGGGATAGCGGTATTCGGGCTTCTCGTATTCCTCAAGGAGGTCCCAGTTGTAGGTGCCGTCGGCGTTGCGGCAGCCCGCTTCCAGGCCGTCCACGCCCGAGGACAGGCGGACCTTGCCCCTGAAGGGCACGAGCCCGGCCTTGACCATGCATTCCTTGCCCTCGGGGATGATCAGGTCCACGAGGCTTTCGGCCGCGGCGTTGGCCTGGGTGATGGGCGAGCCCCGCATGCTGCCGGAGTTGTCGATGACGAAGACCAGCTCCAGGTTGTTGAACCCGGCCGTGGCCGAGGCCTTGACCGTGCTGGAGGCGATGCCCACCACGTCCAGGAGCATCATCGGCACCTCGGCGTGGGCCTCGATCTTCACGCTGCGGGCCTGGGCCCCGGCCGCCACGCTGTCCAGCACCGCGCTGTCGTAGTTCTTAGCCAAGTAGGTCTCGGCGGCCTGGTTCACGATGCCCTGGTCCATGTCGGGGTCGTAGGGCAGCTCCAGGCTGGCGGCCAGGGCCGCGGCGTCCACGGCGGATTGCAGGCGCGAATGGGCGTGGTAGAGCTGGGCCGAATCCAGGCCCAGGCCCGCCAGGCCGATCACCGCCGGGATCAGCACCGCCACCAGGGCGGCCGTGGCTCCGGCGCTGTCGCGTATGATCCCGCGGATGGGGCCGCTAGGGCGCGGGCATGCTCGTTCGCGCAACCAGCGAAACAAGCGGCTCCACGGTTTCGCCAACGGGGGTGTCGCTGAAAAGCGTCTGGTAGTCATAGCTGATCTCCACTGTGACGGTGTTTCCGGAGTCTTCGTAGTTCACCGAAGTGCTCAGGCCATCGGCGTTCAATTCCGGCAGCAGGCTGCCCACAAGGTCCTGGATGCCCGAGTCCTCGCCCGTGAGCAGCACCTGGCGCGCGGCCACGCGGCTGGCCTCGGACAAGGCCGAATAGGTCATGATGACCGTGGTGCCCTCCACCAGGAAATACAGGAACCCGGCCAACAGAGGCAGGATCAGGGCCGCCTCCAGGGCGGCCAGGCCACGTTCGGATGTCAGGGCGTGTCTCATGTCCTTCTCCGCTCGCCGTCTAGCTGGCGGGGATTTCGTAGCGCTGCCTGCGCACGATGCGCAGTTCGTCGAAGCCCTCGCTCCCCTTGAGCTCGGCCAGGCGTTCGCGGGCCTCGGAAACGGTCCCGAACATGCCCACGGTGACGCGGTACCACTCGCCCTTGCCCGGCAGGTCGACGTGCAGCACGTAGGGCGTGTGCCCGGCTCCGGCCAGGCGCGCGGCCACCTCCTCGGCCCGCTGGCGGGAATGCCAGGAGCTCTGGTGCAGGGTGTACATGGGTTGGTCGGGCTGCGGCCCCGGGGCGAAAGCCGCGGCGGCGGCCGACGGGGCCGTTTCGGGGGCGGCGACGGCGGCGGGCCGCACGGGCGCGGCCGGGCTGAAGGCGGCCGGGGTCGCCGGGGCCGACAGCGCGCCGTGCGGGGCGGGTCGCACCGTGGCCTGGGCCGGAGCCGCCGGGATGGCCTGAGCCGCGAAGGGCTGCTGCCTGGGCGCGACGGCCTCGGGGGCCGCGGGGACCAGGGCCGGGCCGGGAGCGCCGCCCGCCAGGGCCAGGGGGCCGTCGGGCAGGGCGTACGCGCCCTGCAGGTTCGCGTCCCCGGCGTCCAGGGTCGGAATGTCCGTCGCGTAGGCCGGGGCCGCCGGGTGTTCCGACGCCGCGAAGGCCAGGGCCAGGCGGGCGCGCTTGAGGTTCTCGCTGGCCCGGGTGTAGTAGCTGGGCTCAAGCTCGATGGCCCGCTGGAACGCGGCCACGGCGCGGGCGTAGTCCTCGTCCAGGAAGTAGAGGTAGCCCAGGTTGTTGTAGGCCGCGGCCTCGCCCCCGGCGCAGCGGAAGGCTTCCAGGGCCTCGCGCCAGCGCTTGAGCCGGGCCAGGGCCAGTCCCATGTTGTTGTAGGCCCGGGCCGAGGGCGCGCCCAGGCGCAGGGCCGTGCGGAAGGCGCCCACGGCCCCCTCGTCGTCGCCCATCATGGACATGGTCATGCCGATGTTGTTGTGCACGCCGCCGTTCATGGGGTCCATGGCCAGGGCCGCGTTGAAGGCCGCGAGCGCCCCCTGGTGGTCCCCCTGGTAGTTGCGGATCACGCCCAGGCGCACGTGGCAGTCCACCAGGGTCGGGTCCAGGGCCAGGGCCTTGGAGAGATGCTTCTCGGCCTCGGGGTACAGGGCGTTGTCGAAATAGATCTGCCCGGCGGCCGCGTGGGCCGGGGCGAAGTCGGGCATTTTTTCCATCACGGCTTCGAAGTCGGCCAGGGCCTGGGCGGACATGCCCCGGACGAGCAGGGTCTGGCCCCTGCGGAAGCGGGCTTCGGCCAGGTCGGGGTCCAGGGCGGCGGCGCGGGAGAACTGCTCGAAGGCCAGTTCCGTGCGGCCCATGTTCTGGTAGTTCAGGCCCCGCATCAGGTGGGCCCGGGCGGCATCGGTACCGGACCCGGCCTCGTCGCCCATGAGGTCCATGCCGCTGTGGTAGCGCTCCATGAGGGACATCCCGGAGCCGCCCGGCGCGGTCTTGGCCGAGCATCCCCCCAGGATCGTCACGGCCGCCAGGGCGGCGATGAGCAGGATGGCGTGTCTGGACATGGTCATACCTCCGTTGTCTGTGGGGCGCGGCCGGGGCCTAGCCCATCTTGTCGAATACAGCCAAAAGTTTCAGTCCGGCCGGGCCCATGATGACCACGAACAGCGCCGGGAGAATGAAGAAAATCAGGGGGAAGAGAATCTTCACCGGCATCTTGGCGGCGATCTCCTCGGCGCGCTGGTAGCGCGTGGTGCGCAGGGAATCCGAATACACGCGCAGGGTCTGGGCCACGCTGGTGCCGAAGGCGTCGGCCTGCACGATGAGGGTCACCAGGCTGGTGATGTCGTCCACGGCCACGCGCCGGGCCAGATTGCGCAGGGCGTCGCTGCGGCCCTTGCCCGCGCGCAGCTCCAGGCTCACGGTGCGCAGCTCGTCGGCCAGCACCGGGCTGGTCAGGCGCAATTCCCCGCCCACACGCGACAGGGCCTGGTCCAGGCCCATGCCCGCCTCCACGCAGACCACCAGGAGGTCCAGGCAGTCGGGCATGGCGTTGATGATCTCGCGGCGGCGGTTCTTGGCGCACGTACGCAGCCAGAGGTTGGGCAGGTACAGGCACACGGCCGCGGGGAGCACGAAGGCCATGGCCTGGGCCCCGGCCGGAGCGCTCTCGGGCAGGAGCATGCGCAGCCCGGCCCCGGCCAGCAGGCCGGCGAGGGTCAGGGCGGTCTTGGCGCCCCAGAACACGGCCGGGGCGTTGCCGCCCGTGAACCCGGCGCGCATCAGGTCGGCGGCGGTTTTGCCCAGCTCGTCCTCGTCCTTGGGCCCCAGGCGTTCGCCCAGGCGTCGCGCCCCAGAGGCCAGGGCCCGGGCAAGGCCCTGGGCCGGCTCGGCGGCTTCGCCGGACAGGCGGCGCTTGAGGCGCGCGGAGCGGCCGTGGTTCCCGGCCGCGCCCAGAGCCGCGAAGCCCAACAGCAGCACGGACACGAAGCCCAGCCCGGCGGCGGCCAACGGTGCGATGGTGTTGAAGTCCATGCCTCGTTCTCCTCAGACCCTGATGGTGATGAGCTTCTTGAGGGCCACGGCCCCCAGGGCCATCTGAACGCCGGCCATGGTCAGCATGACGCGGCCGGGGCCGGATTCGTACAGCCCGGCCATGTAGCCCGGGTTGATGAGGTTGATGACCAGGCCGATGGCGAAGGGCAGGGCCAGCAGGATGTAGGCCGTGAGCTTGCCCTCGGCGGCCAGGACCTGCACCCGGCCCTGGAACTTGAACCGCTCGCGCACCAGGTGGGCGATGTTGGAGACGATCTCCGCGAGGTTGCCGCCCGTCTCGCGCTGGATGTTCACGGAAACCACGAAGAACTTCAGGTCCGGGCAGTCCACGCGCTCGGTGAGGTTCACCAGGGCCTGGTCCACGGGCACGCCGAAATTGATCTCTTCCAGGGTCTTGTGAAATTCCGGGCCGATGGGGTCCTCGAACTCGTCGGCCACCATGCGCATGCCCTGGTTGAAGGCGTGCCCGGCCTTGAGGGCCCGGCCGATGAGGCCCAGGGCGTCGGCCAGCTGGGCCGAGAATTTCGTCATCCGCTTGTTCTTGCGCCTGCGTACGTAGAGGAAGGGCAGGGCGGCCAGGGCCGCGCCCACGGCCAGGCGCAGCAGGAAGATGTCCGTGGCCAGGCGCGCCACGGCTAGGGTCGCCGCGCCCAGGGTCAGGCTCATGAGCACCAGGGTGCCCACGTTGATGTTCACGCGGCCCTGCTCCAGCATGGCGTCCAGGCTGCGGATCCAGCCGCGCCCGGCCAGGGCCCGCTCCAGCCAGGGCACTTCGGATATCCGGCGGTGGCGCTCGATGTCCGGGCCCCGGCCCACGCCGGCCAGGGCGTCCAGCCTGCCGCGCACGCGGCTCGCGCGGGCCTTCCGGCCAGCGAGGAGCAGGTTGGAGAGCCCCAGGCAGAGGACGAAGGAGGCCAGGACGGCCACCAGGATCACGGCCAGAGTCATGGACATCACGGCTCCTCCTGCCCCGCGTAGGGATCGAAGAGGCTGCCGTCCAGGGCCACGCCCATGGCCTCCAGCCGCTCGGAGAAGCGGGGCCTGACGCCCATGGGCCGGAACAGCCCCCGGACCTTGCCCTCGCTGGTCAGGCCCGTCTGCTTGAAGCTGAAGATCTCCTGCATGGTGATGGCGTCGCCTTCCATGCCCGTGATCTCCTGGAAGCTGATCATCTTGCGCGAGCCGTCGGACAGGCGCGCCACCTGCACGATGATGTCCACGGCCGAGGCGATGTAGCGCTTCAGCGACTCGCCCGTGATGTTCAGCCCGGCCATGGCCACCATGGTCTCCAGGCGCATCAGGGCGTCGCGCGGGGTGTTGGCGTGGATGGTGGTCAGGGACCCGTCGTGGCCGGTGTTCATGGCCTGGAGCATGTCCAGAACCTCGCCGCCGCGCACCTCGCCCACGATGATGCGGTCCGGGCGCATGCGCAGGCAGTTCTTGACCAGGTCCCGGGCCGTGATTTCGCCCTGGCCCTCGATGTTGGCCGGGCGGGTCTCCAGGCGCACCACGTGGTCCTGCTTGAGCTGCAGCTCCGCCGCGTCCTCGATGGTCACGATGCGCTCGTCGTGGGGCACGAAGCGGGACATGCAGTTGAGCATGGTGGTCTTGCCCGAGCCCGTGCCGCCGGAGACGATGATGTTCAGGCGCGAATGCACCACGCCCTTGAGGACCTCGCCCATGTCGCGGGTCAGGGCCCCGTAGCGGATGAGGTCGTCCAGCTCCAGGGGGTCGCGGGAAAAACGGCGGATGGACAGGCTGGGCCCGTCCAGGGCCAGGGGCGGGATGATGGCGTTGACGCGGCTGCCGTCTTCCAGGCGGGCGTCCACCATGGGCGAGGCCTCGTCCACCCGGCGGCCGATGCGCGAGACGATGCGGTCGATGATCTTCTTCAGGTGCGCGTCGTCGCGGAAGCGCGTCTGCACGCGGGCGAGCTTGCCGCGCCGCTCCACGTAGACGTTGTTGTAGTTGTTGACCAGGATGTCCGACACCGTGGGGTCCTGGAGCAGGGGCTCCAGGGGCCCGAGGCCCAGGACCTCGTCCTGGATCTCGGCCACGGCCCGGCGGCGGTCCGCCGCGTTCATGGGTGTGCTGCGGAATTCCTCGCGCAGGATCTTTTCCACCAGGCGCGCGATCTCGGAGCGCAGCTTGTCCGGGGCCAGTTCCTCCACGGCCGTGAGGTCCAGGGAGTCGATGAGCCGCTGGTGCACCTGGGCCTTGATCTCGTAATAGTTCTCGTCGCGGGGGCCGGACTCGGGCGCGGTCTCGGTCGTCGCGGGCATGGCCTCGGGCGCGGGCGAAGCGACCGGCTCGGGCCTGCGCACGCTCTCGGGGGCCGTGACGGCCGCCTCGACCGAGGGCCTCGGCGGCGCGGGCGCGGGGCCGCCCAGGCGGGCGCCGCGGGTCAGCCTGTGCTCGAGATCCATGGTCAGCTCCCCGCCTGCGCGGCCAGGCCGCTGGACAGGGCCGCCCCGGCTTCCGCGTTTTGGCCGGTCTTGCGCCGCGTCAGGAACCGGGCCAGGAGCCCGGAGCGCTCCTTGGCCTCGCAGCCGCGCGCGTAGCGCGCGGCCAGGGCGGCGATGTCCTTGGCGGCCGGGGATTTGGGCGCGGCCTGGAACAGGGGCGCGCCCTGGTTCACGGCCTCCAGGGTTCCGGGATAGTCGTTGGCGATCTTGTGGAACACGGGCACGCCCAGGAGCTTCTCGGCCTCGGCCGGGTCGATGCCGCCCCTGGCCTGGTGGCGCGAAACCACGAGGCGCACCTTGTCGGACAGGCCCTGGTCCAGGTTGGCGAAGCTCTCCAGGAGCCTGCGCACCACGGACAGCCCGGGCAGGGACAGTTCCGTGACCAGCAGCACCTCGTCGGCCTCGCGCACCGCGGCCAGGGAAAGGTCGTCCAGATAGGGGCTGCCGTCCACCACCACCAGGGGATACATGGTTCGCAGCAGCTTCAGGGCCGCGGCCAGGCCATCGGGGCGCAGGGACGCCGCGTCCTCGATGTGGTCCGGGGCGCAGAGCACGTCCAGGCCGCTGGCGTGGCGCACCATGAGGCCTTCCATGAAGGTGGCGTCCAGGCGCGAGGTGTCGCGCACGGCCTCGGCCCAGGTGTAGGCGTAGTCCAGGTCCAGGAAGAGCGGGATCTCGCCCAGGGGCAGGGCCGCGTCCACCAGGGCCACGCCCCGGTCCGGGGCGGCCCGGCGCACTTCGGCGGCCAGGTTCACGGCCAGGGTGGTGGCGCCCACGCCGCCCTTGACGCCCAGCACGTGCACCAAGCGGCCCTTGGGGCCGGACGGGGCGCGGGTTTCCGGGGCCTTGCCCCGGCGGGCGGTGAAGCGGTCCAGGGCCGCGGCCAGGTCCTTGGGCTCCAGGGGCCAGGCCAGGAATTCGCTGACCCCGGCGCGCATGGCCGCGATGATCAGGTCCGGGTCCTTGACCGTGGAGGTCACGAAGACCTCGGCGGCGCGGCCCTCGGCCACCAGGCGCTCGGCCCGGTCCAGGCCGCCAGCGGCGCCGTCCAGCTCCAAGATGACCAGCCCGGCCGGGTCGCCCTTGGCCGCGCGGGTGTGGAAGCGGGGATGGGCGTCCACCAGGGTGCCGAGTTCCTCGGCCGCTCGGGCGCTCTTGAGTATCAATGTGGCGGGATAGCTGGTGCTCATATCGACTCCCTTCTTGGCTTCCTTACTTGGACCCGTTGCTGTCGCTGTCCTGCAGGGTCGTGGCGGACTCCTGCTCCTGGGCCGGGGTGCGGTAGGCCTTGAAGATTTCCTGGGCGCGCTGGCCGTCCAGGCCCATGACGGGCGTGGCCTCGGCGGGTTCGGGATTCACTGTTTGGGCAGCCAATTGGTTGCGGTAGGCGATGCCGAATTCCATCTGCTTCTGCTCTTGCACACAGCCCGTTAGGGCCGCGCAGCACAGGGCGGTGAGGAGGATCATGGTCTTCATGGCTGCTGCTCCAGGATATGTCCGAATTCTCCGTCCATGCCCGTGGCCGGGCTTTGGCCCTGCCGCGCGGCGGCCGGGCGGATGGAGGGGGGCGGGGTGCTTTCGTCCGCGTCGCCTTCCATCTTGCCGAAGAGGAAGAAGTCCAGCTCGTTGGGTTCCTTGAAGTGGTCCGTGGGCAGGGAGCCCTGGGCCATCTCCATGGGCTTGGCCAGATGCGGGGTGACGATGATCACCAGTTCGCTTTCGTTCTTCTGGTATTCGCTGGAGCGGAACAGGGTGCCCAGGATGGGGATGTCGCCCAGAACGGGGTACTTCTTCACGTCCTCGCGCACCTGGTTCTGCAGCAGACCGGCGATGGCGAAGCTTTGGCCGTCGCCCAGTTCCACGGTGGTGGAGGTTCGGCGGCTGGTGATGGCCGGGACGCTAAAGCCGTCCAGGTCTATGGCGTTGGTGTAGTCCAGCTCCGAGACCTCGGGGAAGACTTGCAGGCTGATGCGCTCCTCGGACAAGACCATGGGGGTGAAGGCCAGGGCCACGCCGTAAGGCTTGTACCGGACGGACACGGTGCCCAGGGCCTGGGGCTCGGGAACGGGGATCTCGCCGCCGGCCAGGAACTTGGCCTCCTCGCCGCTGCGGCAGACCAGGGTGGGCTCGGCCAGGACCTTGGCCAGGCCGTTCTGCTTGAGCACGTCCAGGAAGCCCGTGAGGGTGGTCTGGCCGCTGCCCATGCTGAAGAGGCCGTTGCGCGCGGGACTGATCTTGATCGAGGACCCCGCCACGCCCAGGACCCCGTTCTCGCTGTCCAGGGAGAAGAGGTCGTTGAGGAGCGAGAACACGAAGCTTTCGCCCGAGCTGTAGGCCAGGTCGATGCCCAGGTGCTCCACCACAAAGCGGTTCATCTCCGCCACCTTGACCTCCAGCATGACCTGGTGCACCCCGCCCACGGAGAGCAGGTTGGCGACCTTGTCCGGGGCGTAGAGCTCGGCCAGGTCTACGGCCGTGCCCAGGCTGGTGGTGCTGGTCACGGTGCCCGAGAGGGTGATGGCTTCGCCGGCGGCCATGACCTTGATGTTCTTCTCCCCGGGCAGCACGCGGTGCAGCATTTCCTTGAGCCGCGCCACGTCCGGGGACACGTTCACGTCGTAGATGCGCGACACGCGCTCGCCGTCGCCCCACAGGGTCAGGTTCGTGGCCCCGGGGCGCTTGCCCGTGAGGTAGACCTGGTGCGGGGAGATGAGCAGGATGTCCGCTGTCTCGGGGTCGGCCACGGAGATGCGCCGGATGGCCTCGGAGCTGTCCAGGACCATGGACTTGCCCACGGTGAGGCGGATGGACGAGGGCGTGAAGGCGCTCTCGGCGGCGTGGACCCGGCCCGAGGCGGCCAGGACCAGCAGGACGGCCAGCAACAGCGCTAGCAGCGAGGTCAGGACCACGGCCGCGCGCGGGGCGTAGTTCTCAGCGGGCGTCTGCATGGCGGAACCTCACGGTCTTGCGGCTGGTGCCGGTGATGATCTCCACGCTGGTGCGCCGGGGAGCGGCGACCTTGCCCGTGCCTCGCTGGGGAACGTTCAGGGACGCGAGCAGCCTGGCCACGTCCACGCCCTCGGTGGCCACCACGGCGCTGTCCGCCGGGTTGCGCAGGGCGAAGTGCAGGGTGCCGCGCGTGGCGGCCAGGGCCAGCTTCTCGCTCTCGTGGGTGGAAAGCTCCAGGGTGTAGGTGTCCACGGAAGAGGTGGCGCCGTCGTCGCCCTGGACCTCCAGCTCCGTGCCCGTGGCGATGACGCGCACGTCCTCGAGCACGGTCTTGGTCACGGCCACGTCCTTGTCCTGCTTGCGCACGTCAATGGTCACCAGTACGTCCACGTGGTTGCCCGGGCGGATGAAGCCCGACAGGCCCAGGACCTTGTTGCCCTTCACGGCCACGGCGCGCTTGCCTGGGGAGATCATGGCGCTGACGCCCGCGTAGGGCGCGCCGTCGTCCAGCAGGCGGGAGAGGGTCACGGGCTCGCCCGCGCCCAGGTCCGTGCCCAGCACCCGGCCCACGAGCTCCTCGGTGTCCTTGAACGCGCCGCTGGGCGCGCTCTCGGCCAGGAACGGGGCCGCGCGCAGGGCCTCGGCGGTGAGGCGCGCGCCGCGCTTTAAGTCCTTGGCCGCGACCATGAGCATCACGCGGGATTCGGGCTTGGCCTGGGCGGTCTGGTTCATGCGGGCGTCCATCCACTTGAAGATGACCACTCCGGCTGCCAGGGCCAGGACCAGGGCCAGGGAAATCTGTATCAGGGCCGTCTTGCGCATGGCGTCCTCCTAGGCCAGCCCGGCGGGCAGGAACGCGCCGGCGGTGTGGCTGTAGATCATGGCGGCCGTGGTGCCCACGGCGATGGCCACGCCGTAGGCCAGCTTGGGCAGGGCGCCCTCGGTGTCCTGGGGCGAGTAGATCCAGCGCCCCGTGACGGCCATGAGGCCCATGGAGTCCTTGATGGACGAGGCCACGCGCTTGAAGACGGTCATGTGCAGGGAGAGCACCACCAGGGCGTACACGCCCCCGGCCAGGGAGGTGAAGATGAAGGCGGCCAGCGCGCCCTGGGGCCCCAGGAAGGCCCCGGCGGCGGCCATGAGCTTCACGTCGCCCGCGCCCATGACCCCCATAAGGTAGGGGATGAGCATGACGCCGAGCCCCAGGCCCAGGCCGTAGAAGGAATTGAGCAGGCCGGTCGGTCCGCCGAGGGCGGCGTTCCAGGCCAGGGCCAGCAGCATGGCCGGGTAGGTCAGCCGGTTTGGGATGCGCCGCTCGCGGAGGTCGAAGACCGAGGCCGCGACCAGGATGGCGAAGAGGACGAGGTGTTGCAGGGCGTCCATGAGAAGCCTCCTTCTGCGGGACGCCGGGGATGGGAGGTCGCCCGGGATGCGGACGGGGCCGGGGGATGAGGGGGGATACCCGGCCCCGTCCGCTCTGCGCTTGGGAAAAGCGCGAAATACGTCCCGCGCGGTTGTTGGAATTAGCTCGCGGGCGTCAGGGCGGTGGACACCTTCTCGAAAGCGGTGTTGATGCTGGTGCCCAGGGTGGTCACGGTGCCCACGACGACGGCGGCGATCAGGGCGGCGATCATGCCATATTCCAGAGCGGTCACGCCTTCTTCGTTGCGGATAAGGTGCAGCAGGGTCTTCATTGTCTTGGCTCCTTGGCTTGGGGTTCCGGTGTTGTGCCTGTATGGGGCGGGCTCCTTAGCCGCGCCTTGACTCCCCCTAGGCAATGCCTGTGCCACGGCCCGTGCGCAGGTTCCTGATTAAACTGATATGCTTTATAATATGATGAAATCATTTATGAAAAAATATTGATTTTCAGCCAGGACGGAGCGGTCCGCGCCATGGGGAGCCCTGGCCGGGCCGGATGCGGCGGGGGAAAAGTCTACAGATCGTAGAGTTCGCTTTGCGGCGTGTGAATGAATTTGTTGGATAACAATTTGAATATAAATATGTTTTTAGAATTTCGCTAGGATTATCTAGAAATTGTAGAGTATTGGCGACGGCATGGTCAACGCCAGTTTCAAGCGCGGCCATAGTGCGATGCTTTTGATAAAAATGCTGTGATGACAGATTGTTATTCTGACAAAGTCGGGGCGGGCGGCTGATCTACAATTTGTAGACTAAGGGCCGCCAAGAGGGTCAGGAAAGGGCTTTGGGGTCCAGGTCGTGCTTGCGCAGCTTGGCCCAGAGGTTCTTGGGGCTCAGGCCCAGGAGGGCGGCGGCCTCGGTCTGCTTGCCGCCTGTGCGGCGCAGGGCCGCCACCAGCAGGTCGCGCTCGGTTCGGCGCAGGGTTTCGCGCAGGTCCATGGGTCCCTGGCCCGGGTCGGGTTCGCCCGGCCCGGCGGGTGCGGGAGGGGCGGGGGCGCCCAGGGGTTTCGAGCCCTGGTCCAGGGCCCGGGCCACGTCCGCGGCCTCCAGGAGGCCGCTCGCTGCGGTGATGCAGGCCCGCTCCAGCACGTTGGCCAGCTGGCGCACGTTGCCGGGCCAGTGGTGGGCCGTGAGGGCGTCCATGGCCTGGGGGCTGATGTCCCGCACGTCCAGGCCCAGGGAGGCCCGGACCTTGGACAGGAAATGCCGGGCCAGCTGGGGGATGTCCTCGCGCCGCGCGCGCAGGGGCGGCAGCTCCACCACGGCCACGGACAGGCGGTAGAAGAGATCCTCGCGGAAGGTCTTTTCGCGCACCAGCTGGGCCAGGGGCTGGTTGGTGGCGGCCACGATGCGCACGTCCACGTCGAGGGGCCTGCGCGCGCCCAGGCGTTCCACCTGTTTCTGCTCCACGGCGCGCAGGAGCTTGGGCTGGACGGCCAGCGGCATGTCCCCGATTTCGTCCAGCAGGATGGTGCCCGTGTGGGCCAGCTCGAACTTGCCGGGCTGCGCGCCCGAGGCCCCGGTGAAGGCCCCTTTTTCATGGCCGAAGAGCTCGTTTTCCACCAGGTGTTCGGGGATGGCCGCGCAGTTCACGCGGATGAAGGGCGCGCCCGCGCGCGGGGACAGGGCGCGGATGGTCTCGGCTGCCAGCTCCTTGCCCGTGCCCGATTCGCCCGTGATCAGCACCGTGGAATCCAGCGGCGCCACGCGTTCGATCATGGACCGGACCTCGGCCATGGCCGGGGAGCCGCCGATGATGCGCATGGCCGGTCCCTCGCGGCGCAGGGTCTCGCGCAGGGCCGTGACCTCGTTCTGCAGGCGGCGCTTGTCCAGGGCGCGGCGCACCACCACGTCCAGTTCGCCCAGGCTGAAGGGCTTGGAGAAATAGTCGTAGGCCCCCCGGCGCACGGCCTCCACGGCCGTCTCCTTGGAGGAGTAGGCGGTCATGACGATGATGTCCGAGCTAGGTGAGGCCTCGCGCAGATGCGGGATGGCCTCCACCCCGGACATGCCCGGCAGCTTGACGTCCGTGAGCACCAGATCGAAGGGGGCGGAGCGGGCCATGTCCAGCCCGTCCTCGGCGCGGCCCACGGCCTTGATCTCGTACCCTCGGTCCCCCAGGGCCTCGGTGAGCATGGCGCGGAACGCGGCGTCGTCCTCTATGATAAGGATGCGGGCCTTCATGCGGACATCATAATCTAAAATTTATAGATTTGAAACCCCCGACTGTGCTGAGATGGTTATCACCTGACAGTAGGCCATGAAATGAGCGTGGTCATGCCGCCCTTGGTTGGGGTACG
>NZ_JBTVWW010000030.1:0-35253 GCF_054819825.1 Desulfocurvus sp. DL1XJH-121 | reverse complement strand
GCCGGAGAAGGGCAAGAAAAAGGCGGCCGAGGCGGCCGCCTAGAAATCACCCCGCCAGGGGCGGCAGTGTCAGGTGATAACCATCTCAGCACACCCTGGGCCACATGGCTGGACGCATACAATGGAAGCGAACTGAGCAGGCGGACAAGTCGAGCTAGGCTATACCCTAGCTAACATTAATTTGCTTTTTTTTCGCAGAAAGGGATAATGTCTTCATTAATTAGGATTTTGATGGACCATGAAGACTAGATAGGCATACATCAATATAAAACAGATCAATCCTTTCCGGAGCCGTAATGACAAGTGCTGAGGCTAGAGCAATCTATTCTAAATTTGCTCATGCTGTGGCTTATATTGATATAATTATGCCCTCTGGAGACCGTTCAATTGGCACAGCTTTCCATATTGGCGAAGGTGTATTTCTTACGGCTCGCCATGTAGCAGAGAATGTAATTTTAGAGATTCGTATTAGCGAACCTATTCCTGTCAGAGCAGTTGAAATTTTTTCAAAATATAATGTTCCGGAAGATGCTATTGCTAAAAACGATGAAGAGCTCAAAAAGATTCTAGGACACTACCCCCTTTACAAGCATTGGTCCAAACCACTTGAAATTGAGGCTGGCCCGTTCTTCCACGAAGATAAGAATGTCGATCTTGCTGTCTTCAAAGTTAGCAACATTCATCGCAATGCATCTGTTACACTCCTAGGAGACCACTGGGACGACTGGATATATCGTTATATATGGCATCTATCTGACACAGTAGTGCTGGGATACCCACCAATTCCAATGTCTAGTGAACCTCTTCTGATTGCTTCAATGGCCAAAATACTGATATATTTCATTCCAAGGCACTCCACCGGTATACATTTCATCTTGTCAGGAATTCCACGTGGAGGTTTTAGCGGTGGCCCTGCATTTACAGAATCAGGAGAGGTTCTTGGTGTTGTCACATCCTCTCTTGTTGAAAATGGCATGCCTTCTGAACTTGGATATGTTGCTGTTATATCTGTCGAAACGATTGTGAAATGCCTTGAATTGAACAAAATGTATCCACAAATACAAAAAGATCACCATCGTCAATATATCAAAAATGCCTCATCTCAGAAGCCAGACTAAATTATTTATATAGTGTCAAAATCAATCGTTTATGCTTCGTTCTTACGCAGGCTCCAGCAACATTTTGCTTTTCATAGTTTTTGGCGTAGGATTGCTTCCGTTCCAAAGGGGAATACAAACTCACAGTTAGTTGAATAATGAAAGTTCAATAATAGGTCACAAATTATCAGTTTATTAATTCGAAGAGACTTCCAAAATCCTGGGGATACGCTCTCCTCTCCTCGCTACCAAACAAAAGGCCCCATGAATTCACTACGGGGCCTATTTCATCATACCACGAAATGGGATCAGATTTCCCGGACCAGAAACTTGGCAAGGCGCAGGCCAAGCCGCCTGCGGGCTAGCCCCTCATACGCCAACGCAAAGGGCCGCCCAAGGGCGGCCCTTTGCGTTGGCGACGACCCCGGCCTCAGAGCTCCTGGGCCAGGACTCCGGAGAGCCGGGACGCCGCGGTGAGGAGGAGCGACCAAAAAGGTGTCCGGGCCCTGGCGGCCAGGTCCGCGAGGCAGCGGGGCGCCCAGCGGGCGAAATGCGCGTCCAGGAAGGCGCGCAGGTCCGCCAGCGTGGGCTGCGGATGCCTGCCCGCCGGGTCATGTTCGGCCATGGCCGCGTCGAACAACCAGCCGCAGAACGCCGTCTCGAAGCCGATGTGGTCCTCGGCCTCGTAGCCCACCGCGCCGATCTCCCAGCGGAAGCGGGCGTACCAGTCGCGCACGGCGCAGGTCTCCTCGGTGAACAGGGTCTTCTCCTCGGAAACCCACACCGACTCCCACAGGGGCACGGGCAGCTCCGGGACGCGGAACAGGGCGTCGAACTCCGCCAGGGCCTCGGCGCGCACGGCCTCGTCCTCCAGCAGGCCGTGCAGGGCCGTCTCCAGGGGCCCCAGGGACGCCTGGATGCCCGCGCCATCGAAGAACACGCGCCAGGACTCCGCCAGGTCCGCCGCCCGGGCCAGCACGGGCATCCCGGGCTCGGCCGCGATCTCGTGGAAGCTGCGGCAGGCCACGCCGGTGAACTGCAGGAACGTCCCCAGGACGGTCTTATCCGGCCCCGCCACGGGGCCCGCTTGTCGTGCCGAATCCATATCGCCTCGCGCCCGGCCCGCCGGAGGGGACGCGCGGGCGCCCCTCCCGGCGCCGGGGCCGGTTCTAGAATCCCAGCCTGATGTTGGCCGCGTAGAACAGCATGCGGCCGACGATGGTTCCCGCCAGCAGCAGGGCGGCCCCCAGGTAGATGAAAGCGCTCCTGCGCGGCATGCCGCAGACCATGATCACGCCCCCGGCCGCGTAGCAGACCGTCTGGGTCAGGGTCATGCACACGGCCGCCGTGGAGAACACGCCGAGCAGCATCGGATCCAGGGAGGCCTGCATGCCGCCAAGCCAGAAGGCGGGCAGCGCCAGGGCGAACAGGCCGCCGACCACGGACACGCCCAGGCTGACCCTGAGGCGGCCGTCCTGCCTGGCCTCCGGGGCCACGGCCATGATGCCCGCCCCGCCCAGCAGAAGCATGGAGGCGACGAAGGACAGCACCGAGCCCCCGGTGTTCCACAGGGGCGCAGACCTGTTGCCCGCGTAGATCTGGGCCATGGCCAGCACGAAGCAGACCCCGGCCGCGCCCGTGAGCCAGTTGCCCTTTTCCGGCAGCACGCCCGTGAGGCGCAGCAGCACCAGGACCCCGAACACGGCGCCCAGGCATATCTCGCGCGAGATCCACGACGAGCCCAGGCCGTTGAGGCTGAAGAACGCGGGCCCCAGGGAATGCAGGTGCGAGGCCGCCGCGACCATGGCCACCACGCCCAGGGCCAGGACCGCGCGCCACGCGCGCCGCTCGGCCGCCGGGTGCTCGTGCAGGCCCGTGAGGCAGACCAGGAGCGCGATGCCCGCCGCCAGCTGCCCCAGGACCGTGAACAGGACAAGAGAGTATTCATACGACATGGCTAGAACTCCTCCCTGTTTGCCAACACCGAGGCCGACTCCCTGACCGAGAGGGAATCGCGGTGCGGGATCAGCGACATGTTGGGCCCGGTGAGCGAGCTGTCCGGCAGGGGCGCGGCGTTGGCCCGGCCCAGCCTGGCGATGGTCGCCTTGCGCGGCGCGATGTGCAGCGCGCGGCTGGGGCACGCGGCCACGCAGGCCGGTTCCTTGCCCACGGCCAGGAAGTCCCGGCACATGTCGCACTTGGTCATGTGCTTCTTCACCGGGTCCAGGCACGGGGCCGAGTACGGACAGTTCCACAGGCAGTTGCCGCAGGCCACGCAGCGGTCCGCGTCGATGGCCACGATGCCGTTCTCCACGCGCTGCATGGCCCCGGTGGGGCAGGCCACGATGCAGGGCGCGTTCTCGCAGTGGTTGCAGGCCACGGACATGTAGTAGGCCAGCACGGTCTGCGAATAGGTGCCGTCGCCGCCCGGGGTCCAGTCCCCGGCGGAGCATTCCAGCACCTTGCGCCAGAGAACGCCCACGGGCAGGTCGTGCTTGTCCTTGCAGGCGATCATGCAGGCCTTGCAGCCGTTGCACCGGGAAGCGTCGAACACGAATGCGAGTTCCTGATTCAGATCAATCATGGCGCGCCTCCTTATGCCTTGCTGACCTGGACAAGATTGGTGTGCTGCGGGTTGGCCCGGCTGATGGGCGTGGGCCGGTACGCCGTGAGCACGTTGATGCAACCTCCGACGTCGATCTTGCTGCCCGGGGACTGGGGCTTGAGCCAAGCCCCCTGCGGCAGGCAGAGCACCCCGGGCATGATGCGCGGCGTGACCTTGGCCCGCACGCGGACCTCGCCCCGGTCGTTGAAGACCCGGACCAGGTCGTTGTGCGCGATGCCCCGCTCCCGCGCGTCCAGGGGGTTGATCCAGAGGGTCTGGGGCTGCACCTCCAGGAGCCAGTCCACGTTGGCGTAGTGGGAGTGGGTGCGGCCCTTGTAGTGGTTGCCGAAGAGCTGCAGGGGATACTTCTCCTTGGTCTTCACGTCCTCGAAGCCCTCCCAGGTGGGCACGTACTGGGGCACGGGCGGGATGACCTCGCCGAGCCGGCCCTCGTCCAGCTTGCGCTTCATGGAGAGCTCGAAGAGCTTCATGGAGAATATCTCCACCTTGCCCGACGGGGTCTTCAGGGGGTTGGCCGCCGGGTCCTGGCGGAAGGACTCGAAGGGGATGGGCAGGTCCCGGCCCTTGGCCCGGTAGTGCACGCCCAGCTTGCGCGCCTCGGCCACGGTCTCGGGCAGCTCGGGGAAGATCTTGCGCGTGAAGCCCTGGTAGAGGAAGTCGATCCAGCCCTCCCTGTCGCGGCCCTCGGTGAACTCCTGCTCCACGCCCAGGCGCTTGGCCAGGTCCACGCACACGTCGTACACCGGGCGCGACTCGAAGAACGGCTTGACCGCCTCGGTGAGCAGCACCCAGTCGGTGTTCATGGCGTAGCTGGGGCCCTGGATGTCCGTCTGCTCCGGATACATGCAGCTCGGCAGGACGATGTCCGCCCAGCGCGCGCTGGGGGTCATGTGCGTGTCCATGACCACGATCATCTCGCACTTGCTCTCGTCGGAGAGCACGCGCGCGGTGTTGTTGACGTCCGAATGCTGGTTGACCAGGGTGTTGCCCGCGTAGTTCCAGATGAACTTGATGTCCGTGGGGAAGCTGTCCGCGCCGATGACCCCGTCCTGGTCCGCCGTCAGGCTCTTGCCGTCCTCCACGGCCTTGAGCCAGAGGAAGACCGGGAACCTGGCCGTGACCGGGTTCTTGCCGATGGGCAGCTTGGGCGTCTTGCTCTGGTGGTAGCTGTCGTAGTCGCCGTTGTTGCCGCCCCGGATGCCCATGTTGCCCGTCATCACGGCCAGCATGGCCACGGCCAGCACGTTCATCTCGCCGGCGGCCTGGCGCTGGATGCCCCAGCCCTGCATCACGAAACAGGGCTTGGCCAGGCCGATCTCGCGCGCCAGCTTGACGATCCGGGCCGCGGGGATGCCCGTGATGGGCGCGGCCCATTCCGGGGTCTTGGGAACCTTGTCGTAGCCCGTGCCCAGGATGTAGTCGCTGTAGGACGAGTTCTCGGGCGCGCCCTCGGGCAGGGTCGCGGCGTCGTAGCCCACGCAGTGGGTGTTCAGGAATTGCGTGTCCACCATGCCCTCGGCCATGAGCACGTAGGCGATGGCCGAGGCCAGGGCCGCGTCCGTGCCCGGGCGGATGGGAATCCACTCGTCGGCGATGGTCACGCAGGTGTCGGTGTAGCGCGGGTCGATGACGATGATGCGCGTGGCGCCCTTTTTCTTGGCCTCCAGGATCTCGTACTGCAGCCCGCCGCCGCCCGAGCGCGTCTCGCTGAAGTTCGCGCCGAAGAACACGGCCAGCTTGGTGTGGGCGATGTCCGAGATGCGGTTGCCGGAATAGCCGCCCTGCCCGTAAAAGCAGGTCAGGGCCGCGCGGTTCTGCGCGGAGCTGTAGTCCGAATAGCCGATGGAGAAGCCGCCCAGGCAGTTCATGAGCCGCCAGAAGTTCTCGCGCCGGGTCAGGGGCCCGGTGATCACGCCGCTGGCGTAGTGGCTGTAGACCGAGGCGTTGCCGTAGGTCTCGATGCAGTGCTTGAGCTTGCCTGCCACGATGTCCAGGGCCTCGTCCCAGGAGATGGGGGCGAACTTGCCCTCCCCGCGCTTGCCCACGCGCTTGAGCGGGGTCTTCAGCCGGTCCGCGGAATACATGTGGCGGCGCATGGAGCGCCCCCGGGGACAGGGGCGCGGCTGGAAGATGCCGTTCTCCCAGTCGTCCTCCACGCTGTCGTCCGTCTCGATGCGGATGATCTTGTCGTTGCGCACGAACGCCTTGAGCACACAGGTGTTGCCGCAGTTGTTCACGCAGGCCGTGTAGATGAACGGATCGTCGGGAAGTGCGGGAATGGGCGAGGCGGAAGCCTCGCAGGGTCTGAACAGGCGGGAGAGGCCCAGCCCCCCCGTTGCGCACGCCGCGCAGGAAACCGCCCCCAGCTTCAGAATGCTCCGCCGCTCGTTGTCGAACGCGGAATCAACCGTCTTGTGTCGTCCCATGGAGTCTCCTCCTCTCAGCGGATAGAAACAACATCAGATGATGGAAACCTCTTCGATGCCCCCCTGCCCCGGCCTTGAATCAGCAACCGGATATCCATGTTAAAAAATTCACTAATCAATATAACACGCCACAATATAAGCGTTATAACATCGATACGAGCCCGTCAATAGGGTCAAAAATAGAACAGTGCCCGCACATGAACGCGCGACGTGGGCACCGGGAAATATAGTTAAAATGAATCTCGGCCCAGGACGGAAAAGATATGGAAACGCGGCCAGCCGGCCCCGTAGTCGGAGCAACCGGGACGAAACCGCTGCCGTCGGCACGGGAAAGCCGGGGCCGGAATCGGGGGCGGCCCGGGCCCGCTGCGACAGGGGCCAACACGCCAAAAACAAACAAGGTACCCCCGGCAAGGCGCGCCTCCGGCAACGGGAGAAGGCGCGTTCCGACCGGATGAACCACAAAAAAAAGGCCACAATCTCAGAGGAACGAGACTGTGGCCCTTTGACCTTCCTTGGAGCCAGCGTGGAGAATTGAACTCCAGACCTGCTGATTACGAATCAGCTGCTCTACCATCTGAGCTACGCTGGCAAATAAAGCGAGAACCGTTGATATACGCGCACGCCAAGGGAGTCAAGCCGATTTTCCACGCCGCACGCAAGCACCCCGAATGGCCGCCGGAAGCGGCCAGATTCGGGGCCTCAGCGCCCCCGGAAGCGGATCTCCACGTCGCCGGGGGCGTAGCCCTTGAGCTCGCGCAGCATGCCCGAGACGGACGCGGCGAACACGCGCTGCACAAAGGGGTTCATGGCCAGGGGACGGCCGTCCACCAGGACCTCGACTTCGGAATACAGCGACACGCAGTCGCGGACCTCGGCCCTGCCCGCCACGATGTCCCGGGCCAGGGCGGCGCAATCCTCACGGCCGCAGGCCCCGCAGTCCAGCCCGGCCAGGGCGAACCCCCGGGCCAGCACGAGATCGGCCAGTGCGGCCACGCCGTCCACGTGCTCCAGGCCCGGGCCCTCGACCCGGCCGTAGCTGGCCAGGGCCAGGCCCGGATCCAGGCTCCCGGCGTCGGCCTCGGAGCGCAAGAGCAACACGCGCGGCAGCCAGCCCAGTTCCTTGCCGCCCTCCACCACCAGGACGTCGGGGGCCAGGACAGGCAGCAATTCATGGAGGTTGCGCTGCCCCTCCCAGAACACGGCGGTCCCGTCCGGGGTCATGAACACGGCCCGGCCGTAGGACTTGCGCAGCCTGTCGGAATCCGTGTCCGGCACGTCCACGCCCTTGTGGCTGGTGAACTTGACGGCCGCCGCGCTCACGCCCCTGGCGGCCAATTCCCGGCCCAATTCAACGGCCAGGGTGGTCTTGCCCGAATTCTTGAAGCCCACGATTCCAACCGCGATCATGCCGTTCCCCTTGCGTTGGCGTCCTGGCAGGAAGGAAATGGTCCCGTCCGCAATCCCACTCATAAGCGATCCGCCACGCCCCCCGCAATCCTCGGTCCCGCGTCGCGCACGCTTCGAAAATTTCAGGCCGACGGCGAATCCGCCACCATGCGCCCGGCGCTCAGGCGCAGGATCACGTCGCAGACCCGCTCCAGCCAGGCCGCGTCGTGGCTGACCACCACGAGGGTCGTGCCCCAGCGCTCCCGCGCCGTGAGGGCCGCGTCGTGGATGCGCTCGGCGCTCTCCTCGTCCAGGCTGGCCGTGGGCTCGTCCAGGAGCAGCACCCGGGGCCGCAGCACCAGCCGCGCGGCCAGGGCCACGCGCTGGGCCTCGCCGCCCGACAATTCGCGCCAGGACCGGCGCGCGAAAAGCTCCGGGGGCAGGCCCACCATGTCCAGGGCCGATTCCACGCGCCCGCGCGCCTCCTCGCCCCGGACGCCCCGCACCTTGAGGCCGTAGCCGACATTGGCGGCCACGCCGCGCCGCAGCAGGTAGGGCTCCTGGGTCATGAGGGTCACCTCGCGGCGGGCCCACTCGTCCCCCACGCCCAGCGCCCGGCCCCGGAAGCCGACCTCCCCGCCGGCCGGAGCCTCCAGAAAGGCCAGCAGCCGCAGCAACGTGCTCTTGCCGCTGCCGTTGGGCCCGGCCAGGCCCATGATGCCGCGCTCGGGAACGTCCAGGGCCGGGACGCGCAGCACCTCGCGGCCGCCGTATTCCTGGACGATGTCGCGCAGTTCGTACAGGGCGCTCATTTCTCCGCCACCCTCCTCAGCCCGACCACCGAGAGGTTCACGGCGAAGGCGATGATCAGCAGCACCATGCCCAGGGCCACCCCCATGGCGAACTGGCCCTTGCCCGTTTCCAAGGCGATGGCCGTGGTGATGGTGCGCGTGTGCCATTTGATGTTGCCGCCGACCATCATGGAGATGCCCACCTCGGAGACGATGCGCCCGTAAGCCGCCGCCCCGGCCAAAACCATATGGTAGCGCGCCTCCCAGAGGGTGGTCAAAAGGACCTGGCGCGCCGACGCGCCCAGGGTCATGAGGGTCTGGGCCAGGCGGTGGTCCATGTTCTCCACGGCCGTGGCGGTCATGGCGATGACGATGGGCAGCCCGAGGATGGCCTGGCCCAGGGCCATGCCGGGGATGGTGAAGAGCAGGTCCAAATCCCCAAGGGGGCCGCGCCGGGAAAGAAACCCGTAGACCAACAGGCCGATGACCACCGTGGGGAAGGAAAGGAGCGTGTCCACCACCGTGCGCAGGGCCCTGCGCCCGCGAAACCGCGCCCGCCCGAGGACGAAACCCAGGGGGGCCCCCAGCAGCAGGCTGGCGGCGATGGACAGGCTGGACGTGCAGACCGTGACCCGCACGGCCGACCAGGTCTCCCCGTGGCCGGAAAAGAGCAGCGCGAAGGCCTGCAGCAGGCCGTCCAGAAGAAAGTCCATGGCGCTCCTGAAAAAGGCCGGGAGCGCATACGCCCCCGGCCCGTCATTGCGGCTTGGCCCTACTCGCCCGCGTTGGGCGTGAACAGCTGCTTGCCCATGAGCCGGAAGTCGGCGATGCGCTTCTGGGTCCCGGCGGAAGCCATCCACTCGATGTACTTCTTGGCCAGGTCATACTGCGCCTTGGGGCACTTCTTGGGATTCACGGCCATGGCGCTGTACTGGTTGAAGAGCACCTTGTCGCCCTCCACCAGGATCTTCAGGGCGGGCGCGCCCTTCTCGTTGGCCTCGTACTTGATGTACGTGCCCCGGTCGGTCATGGTGTAGCCGCCCTTTTCCTCGGCCACGCGGATGGTGGCGATCATGCCCTGGCCCGTTTGCACGTACCAGGCGTCCTTGTCCGGAACGGCCATGCCCGCGGCCTTCCAGAGGGAAATCTCCTTCTTGTTCGTGCCCGAGTTGTCGCCCCGGCTGCAGAACACGGCCTGCTTGGCGGCCATGGCCTTCATGGCCGCAACCACGCCCATTCCCTTGACCCCGGCGGGGTCGGCGGCCGGGCCGATGATCACGAAATCGTTGTACATGAGCTGGGTCCGGTCCACCGCGTTGCCGGCCTCGACCTCTTTCATCTCCGAGGCCGGGGCGTGGACCAGGAGCACGTCCACGTCGCAGTTGCGGCCCATGGCCAGGGCCTTGCCCGTGCCCACGGCCGTCCATTTCAACTCGATGCCCGTGTCCTTGGCGAACTGCGGGGCCAACTCGTCCAGGAGCCCCGTGTTGTCAGTGCTGGTGGTGGTGGCCATCATCAAGGTCTCCCCGGCCGACGCCGCGCCAGGCATGCAGAAAACCATGCACAGGCATGCCGCAACGGCAAATATCCGCACGTTTCTCATTGGATCCCCCTTATACTGGTGATTAGGTAGGTTATGGCAGGTCTATCACATGGATTCATGCCAAGCCAACGGTTTCATATATGCTCAATGTTTGACACCAAAGATTCTTCCGGATCTCAACGAAAAGCGCTGCTAACCATCAGTATTTCATCAAATTTGCACCCCATTTCCATCGCTTCCCAAAAGGTGTAGCATTGCTCACACTCTGACACCCAACCGCGAGGCGCGCCATGACCATGACGGGCGAGACAGAACGGCGAATTCTCTCCAAACGCTTGGCGATCGTGCGCAGCCGCGACCACATTCCCGCGGCTCTGCTGGACGTGGTGGAAAAGGTCTATCTCAGGCAGATCCAGGCCCGCGAGGAAGCCGCGCCGCCCGCACCCGGCCGCCGGGCCGATGCGGACCTGCACGCCCAGGGCGCGCCCCTGTGCCCCCGCTCGGAGTTCCCCCACGACGCGGCCCAGGCCGCCGGGCTGATGCGTGAATTCATCGAGCTGCTCAAGACGGCCGGGGCCCCGGCCTCCCTGGCGGCGACCACCGTGGAGGCGGCCCTGGACACCGGGGAGGTGGAACCCGAAACCGTCTTCCGGGCCTACCTGGATGAAAACGGCGAATTCTTCTCGGCCTGGGAGGAACGCACGCCCGAGGCCCCGAGAACCATGATCTTCCTGGCCCAGGCCAGCCTGACCCCGTCCATAGCCGCCGCCGCCCGCGCCATGGCCGCCGCCCACGACCTGGACACGGTCTGGACGCACCAGTACTGCCCCATGTGCGGCGACCTGCCCCTGATGGCCGAATTGCGCGGCAAGGAAGGCGCGCACTACGCCAGCTGCTCCTTCTGCCGCACGAGCTACCGCATCCCCCGCATGGCCTGCGCCTTTTGCGGCGAGGCCGACGCAAAGAAGCTGGCCTACTTCACCGCCGAGGACGAGGCCGGGTACAGGGTGGAAGTCTGCAACTCCTGCAAGACGTACATCAAGGCCTCGGATTTCCGCGAGCTGGACAAGCAGCCCCTGCCCGTCATTGACGATCTGGAATCCCTGGCCCTGGACATCCTGGCCGACAACGAGGGCTACAACCGCCCCACCCTCTCCGGGCTGGGGTTCTAGGGCCGCCATGACCGAAACCGGACGAACCGTCCCCCCCGCCCAGGGCGGCCTGGACAAGGCCTCCTGCCGCCGTTTCGAGGACGGGGCCTGGCGCGACTTCGTGGACACCGTGAGTCCCGAGGCCCGGGTGGTCATCCGCTGGCCCGGGGCCGAGCCCGTGGTCCTCTGGGCCCACCCCCACGAGCCGGAAACGCTGGCCCTGGGCCACGCCCGGGTGGAGCTCTGCCCGCCGGGATGCGTCCCCGTCATGGAGGGCGTCGAGGGGCTGGAGTTCAGCATGGCCCCCCGCCGGGAGCCGCTCCAGGGCCTGATCCCAAGGCCCAAGGCCATCGCCCCGGACGACGTGCTCGCGGCCATGGACGGCTTCATGGCCCAGGAGGGCGGATGGGAGGCCACGGGCTGCTTCCACCGGGCCGCGTTCCTGGAGCCTTATTCCAGGCAATTTCTGAAATTCGCCGAGGACGTCGGCCGCCACAACTGCATCGACCGCCTGGCGGGCTGGGCCCTGCGCGAAGGCATCCACCCCGCCCTGGGGATCATCTTCGTGTCCGCGCGGGTCACGGCCTCCCTGGCGGGCAAGCTGGCCGCCGCGGGCTTCTCCGCCGTGGTCAGCCGCTCGGCCGTGACCACGGCGGGGGTCGGCATCGCCCACGCCCGGCGCATGACCCTGGCGGGTTTCGCAAGGCCCGGCAGGTTCACCGTGTTCACGGACCGCGAGGGCCGCATCCTGGACCGGGCCGGAGCGGGCAAGGCGGGCGCGCCATGACGGACACCCCCGCGGCCCTCGTTCTCGCGGGCGGCAAGAGCCGCCGCCTGGGCACGGACAAGGTCATCCTGCCCTATTCGGGAGGCACCCTGCTCACCCGCACCGCCGAGCTGGCGCAACGCTTCTGCGACCAGACCTGGATTTCCGGCCGCGACCCCGGTGGATTCGGCCTGGACCTGCCCTGGCTGCCCGACGACCGCCCCGGCCTCGGGCCCATCGGAGGCATCCTCACGGGCTTCGCGCACATCAGGCGGCCCCTGCTGGTCCTGGCCTGCGACCTGCCCCTGCTGGACGCGGCCACGGTGGGGCGGCTCCTGGCCGCGCGGGAACAGCGCCCCGCCTCCGCCGTGATGACCACCTTCATGCAGCGGGAGACCGGCTGGATCGAATCCCTGGTGGCAGTCTACGAGCCCGAGGCCGCGCCGCTCCTGGATGCGGCCGCGAAACAGGGGATGTACAAGCTGTCCCGCGCCCTGCCCCCCGAGGTGCGCCACCACATCCTCTACTCCCAGGACGAGGCGGGCCCGTTCTTCAACATCAACTTTCCCGCCGACCTGGCCATGCTGCGGCGCGTGGAGGGAGGCCCGGCCCCATGCTGAAGAACCGCCTGGCCCTGCTCCTCGCGCTCCTGGCCGTGGCGGCGATCCTGGCCCGGTCCGCCCCCTGCCTCGCCCAGGACGACGTCCTGGACGCCCAGGGGCTTCGGCGGCTGCTCTCCGGCTCGCGCGGGCGGGTGGCCGTGGTCAACTTCTGGGCCTCGTGGTGCGGCCCGTGCCGTCGCGAGGTGCCCGTCCTGCAGAAGCTGCACGACACCATGCCCGGGGACAAGATCAACCTCGTGGGCATATCCATGGATTTCGACCGCGAGATGTACGAACGCTTCAAGGACAAATACGCCCCGGCCTATCCGGTCTACCTGGCCGCGCCGGGGCTCATGGACGAACTGGCCATCAGCACCATCCCCAGAACCGTGGTCTACGCGCCCGGGGGAAAGCTGGTGGCGAGCCACGAAGGCCCCATGGAATACCACGAACTGCTGGCCCTGGTGCAATCCCTGCTCGATCAGGACTCAGACGGAGTTCGCCAATGATCATCGACGGACACGGCCGCGCCGTACGCTACCTGCGCCTCTCGGTCACGGACCGCTGCAATCTGCGCTGCTTCTACTGCCGCTCCTGCGAGGGACTGGAAAGCATCCCCCACGAAAACATCCTGACCTACGAGGAGATGCTCACCCTGGCCCAGGCCGCCCAGAGCATGGGCGTGGGCAAGCTGCGCCTCACCGGGGGCGAGCCCTTCGTGCGCCGGGACTTCCTGGCCTTTTTGGGCATGCTGCGCGAGGAGTGCCCGGGCCTGGACGTGCGCATCACCACCAACGCCACGCTGTTGCCCGGCAAGATCCCGGCCCTCAAACACCTGGGCATCCAGCGCGTGAATATCTCCCTGGACACCCTCGACCCGGCCAAGTTCCAGGAAATCACGGGCCGCGACATGTTCCACAGGGTGCGCCGGGGCATCGACGAGTGCCTGCACTACGGCCTGAAGGTCAAGGTCAACGTGGTGGCCGTGCGCGGGGTCAACGACGACGAGCTTCCGGCCTTCGTGAACCTGGCCCGGGAGCTGCCCATCGACGTGCGCTTCATCGAATTCATGCCCATCGGCTGCTCCACGCGCTGGAAGGGCAGCAAGGCCTGGACCGCCGCGGACATCCTCGACGAGGCGCGCAGCCTCGCGGACCTCGTGCCCGTGACCATGCGCAAGGCCGACGACGGCCCGGCCCGGGTCTTCGATCTGGCCGACGGCCAGGGCCGCATCGGCCTTATCTCGGCCCTTTCCAACCATTTCTGCGACACCTGCAACCGGCTGCGCGTGACCTCCGACGGCAGGCTCAGGACATGCCTGTTCTCGGACAAGGAATACGCGCTGCGCCCGGCCCTGCGCCACCCCCGCCTGGGACCCGAGGGCGTGCTGCGCATCCTCAACGCGGCCGTGCGCAGCAAGCCTGTGGGCTACGAGCTGCTGCAAAAAGCCAGAAAACAGGTCTGCGACAAGGCCATGTCGTCCATCGGAGGTTGAGATGCCCCCCGCAGCAGCCGTGCGCAGGGAGGAACCGTTCGCCGAACCGGCCACCGAGGCCGAGGCCAGGCAATGGCTGCTCAAGTTCTGCTGGAAGAACAACCAGCGCTACTGCCCGCGCTGCCTGTCCCGCAAGAACTATCGCCTGGGCAGCGGCAGGAGGCGTTGCGCCCGCTGCCGCTACACCTTCCACGACTTCACGGGCCGCTGGATCAACAACTGCAACCTCTCGCCCCTGGAATGGGCGGCCCTGCTCAAGCTCTTTGCGGACGAGGCCACGGCCCGCCAGGCGGCCAAGGCCCTGGGCCTGTCCTACAACACCGCCTACAAGGCCATGAGCACCATCCGCTTCGCCATCCTGGCCCACGCCCTGGACGCGCGCCAGCTCCTGGGCGAGGGCTCGGCCCTGGGGCTGACCCTGCCGGGGCGCGCCCTGGGCGGCGGCGAGGAGGAGCGCCCCGTGGGCACGCCGGTGTTCGGGATCATGGACCGCAGGGAATGGGTCTTCGTGGACCTGATCCCCGGGTTCGACATCGAGACGCTGTTGCACTTCAAGCTCAACTTCCACCTGGGCACCGTGCGCCTGGGCAACGTCGTGTACACGGACAAGTACCAGCGCTACGACACGCTGATCTGCTGCGCGGGCAACGACCCGGCCGCGGACTACTTCCGCGGGGGCGACAAGCCCGTGGCCGTGGACGAGGCCCGGGAGGGATTCTGGAGCTTCGTGAGCGAGCGGTTGACGAAATTCCACGGGGTCACGCCCCAACGCTTTCCCCTCTATCTCAAGGAGCTGGAATTCCGCTACAATTCCCGCCACCGCGAAATCATGCCCATGCTCGCCGAATATCTTTGCGACCTGGTGCCCCAGCCTCAGCCCGCCTGACCCGCCCTTCCGAAAGCCGGTGTCAAACCCTGAGCAAGTGCCATCTTGCCGTCTTGCATCGCGTGTCGAAACACGATGTTATGCCCAAAAAAACATAATAGAACATTTACAAATAGTTAACGATAGACCAAGTCCATTTCCCCCGCGTTGCCGACAAGTCCCCTCCTTCACCTGTGCAAGAGAATGATCAAGTATAGACATTTTGTTTGCCGATCGAAAAACCTCTACACCATAGAACTATGGAACACCTTCACTCGCCCTCGGGAGGCGCAAACCACCAAGGAGGACACTTGCCGCACGAGGCGGCCCGCGCCGCACTCCCCTTCTCCGGACTGGGATTCGATCTCGAGCCGGTGAAGGCCATGGCCGGAGCCATGGCCCTGTCCCTTGTGCGCCTGGACGCGCCCCGCGCGCGCCCGAGGCTTCGCGACATGCCCCGGCCGGCCGGCTACGGCCTGCTGGTTGCCTTGTCGCGAGAAATCCGCGGCCGCTGACGGCGGCCGGCAACCTTCAGGAGTTACGCAATGGAACTTTGCCGTAGAGGATTTCTGAAACTCTCCACAGCAGCGGGTGTCGCAGCCGCCTTCGGCGGCCTGGGCATGGGCCTGTCGCCGACGGTGGCCAGGGCCCAGCTGCTCAAGACCCGCTGGGCCAAGCAGACCACATCCATCTGTTGCTACTGCGCCGTGGGCTGCGGGCTCATCGTGCACACCGACACCATGAGCGGCCGCGCCATAAACGTGGAAGGCGACCCCGACCATCCCGTGAACGAAGGATCCCTGTGCGCCAAGGGCGCGTCCATCGCCGCCCTGGGCGAGAACAACAAGCGCGTGAAGACCGTTCTCTACCGCGCCCCCTATTCCGACAAGTGGGAACCCAAGGGATGGGACTGGGCCATGGAGCGCATCGCCCGCCGGGTCAAGGAGACCCGCGACGCGACCTTCAGCCGCGTGAACGCCAAAGGCCAGACCGTCAACCGCTGCGACGGCATCGCCTCCGTGGGCTCAGCCGCCCTGGACAACGAGGAGTGCTGGACCTACCAGAGCCTGCTCAGGTCCATCGGCCTGGTGTACATCGAGCACCAGGCCCGTATCTGACACAGCGCCACTGTTGCGGCTCTGGCAGAGTCGTTCGGACGCGGCGCGATGACCAATCACTGGATCGATCTCGCAAACAGTGATTGCATTCTGATCATGGGCAGCAACGCTGCCGAAAACCATCCCATTTCCTTCAAGTGGGTGCTCAGGGCCCAGGACAAGGGCGCGACCCTCATCCATGTGGACCCAAGGTTCACCAGGACCTCCACCAAGGCCGACATCTACGCGCCCATCCGCTCGGGCTCGGACATCGGCTTCCTGGGCGGGATGATCAAGTACATCCTGGACAACGACCTGATCTTCAAGGAGTACGTGGTCAACTACACCAACGCCTCCTTCATCGTGAACAAGGACTTCGGTTTCAAGGACGGCCTGTTCACGGGCTTCGACCCCAAGACCGGGAAGTACGACAAATCGTCCTGGGCCTTCGAGTACGAATCCGAAGGCATCCCCAAAAAGGATCCCAGCCTGCGCCATCCGCGCTGCGTGTACCAGCTGCTGAAGAAGCACTACAGCCGCTACACCCTGGACAAGGTGGAGAAGGTCACAGGCACGCCCAAGAAGGACATCCTCAAGGTCTACAAGGCCTATACGGCCACGGGCAAGCCCGACAAGTCCGCCACCATCATGTACGCCATGGGCTGGACCCAGCACACCGTGGGCGTGCAGAACATCCGCTCCATGGCCATGATCCAGCTGCTCCTCGGCAACATCGGCGTGGCCGGCGGCGGGGTCAACGCCCTGCGCGGCGAATCCAACGTGCAGGGGTCCACGGACCACTGCCTGCTGTGGCACATCCTGCCCGGCTACCTGGGCATCCCCTCGGCCTCCCTGGACACCCTGGAAGCCTACAACTCCAAGAAGGCCGCCCCGCACCTCAAGGGCGCCAAGGATCCCAAGTCCGCGGCCTGGTGGCAGAACTATCCCAAGTACATGAACAGCTTCCTCAAATCCATGTACCCCTCGGCCGACCCGGCCGGGGCCTACCAGTACCTGCCCAAGGTCGACGACGGGAAGAACTACTCCTGGCTGAACCTCTTCGACGAGATGAGCCGGGGCGCGTTCAAGGGCTTCTTCGCCTGGGGCCAGAACCCGGCCTGCGGCGGCGCGAACTCCAACAAGACCCGCGAGGCCATGACCACCCTGGACTGGATGGTCAACGTCAACATCTTCGACAACGAGACCGGCTCCTTCTGGCGCGGCCCGGGCATGGACCCGAAGAAGGTCAAGACCGAGGTCTTCTTCCTGCCCTGCGCCGTGTCCATCGAGAAGGAAGGCTCCATCACCAACTCCGGCCGCTGGATGCAGTGGCGCTACCAGGGGCCCGACCCCTGGGGCGACACGCGCCCGGACGGCGAGATCATCCTGGAGCTGATGAAGAAGATCAAGGAGCTCTACGCCGAGGAAGGCGGGGCCATGCCCGAGCCCATTCTGGGCCTGGGCACCCACCTCTGGGAGAACGAGCACGGCGAGTTCGACGCCCACGCGGTGGCCAAGCTCATCAACGGCTACTTCACGCGCGACGTGGAGATAAAGGGCAAGCAGTACAAAAAGGGCCAGCTGGTGCCGAGCTTCGCGTTCCTCAAGGACGACGGCTCCACCATGTCCGGCAACTGGCTGTACTGCAACTCCTACACCGAGAAGGGCAACATGGCCGCGCGCCGCGACCTGAGCCAGACACCCGAGCAGGCCAAGATCGGCCTGTACCCCAACTTCTCGTGGTGCTGGCCCGTGAACCGGCGCATCATCTACAACCGCGCCTCGGTGGACCTCGAGGGACGCCCCTACGCGCCCGAGAAGCCGGTCATCCAGTGGACGGGCGAGAAGTGGATCGGCGACGTGCCCGACGGCGGGTGGAAGCCCGGCACCAAGTACGCCTTCATCATGAAGCCCGAGGGTCACGGCCACGTGTTCGGCCCCGGCCGCGCCGACGGCCCCTTCCCCGAGTACTACGAGCCCATGGAGGCGCCGGTGAAGTCCCACCCGTTCTCCAAGCGGCTCAACAACCCCACCGCCCTGCAGTTCAAGACGGAATACAAGGCGGTGAACGATCCCAAGTATCCCTTCGTGTGCACCACCTACCGGGTCACCGAGCACTGGCAGTCCGGCGTCATGACCCGCTACACGCCCTGGCTCCTGGAGGCCGAGCCGCAGATCTTCTGCGAGATCAGCGAGGAGCTGGCCGCGGAGCTCAAGATCGGCAACGGCGACAAGGTCGACGTGTCCAGCGTGCGCGGCAGCCTCTGGGCCATCGCCATCGTCACCAAGCGCCTGAAGCCCTTCAGGATCATGGGCAAGACCGTGCACCAGGTGGGCATTCCCTGGCACTTCGGCTGGGTCTATCCCAAGAACGGCGGCGACGCAGCCAACCTGCTGTCGCCTTCCGTGGGCGACCCCAACACCGGCATCCCCGAAACCAAGGCCTTCATGGTCAACGTCCGTAAGGCGTAAGGAGAGAGCACTATGGACAAGACCTTCTTCATCGATCTGACCCGCTGCACGGCCTGCCGGGGTTGCCAGGTGGCCTGCAAGCAATGGCACGACCTGCCCGCAGAGGAGACCCGCAACTTCGGGTCGCACCAAAACCCCGCGGACCTGTCCTTCATCACCTACAAGCTGGTGCGCTTCCAGGAGGTGGAACACAAGGGCAAGCTGAACTGGCTGTTCTTCCCGGAGCAGTGCAGGCATTGCCTCATCGCCCCGTGCCTGGAGGTGGCCGAGGGCTACGTGGAGGGCTCGATCATCCGCGACGAGAACACGGGCGCGGTGCTGTACACCGACCTCACGGCCCGGCTGTCCGCGGACGAGAAACAGGAGGTGCGCGAGGCCTGTCCCTACGACATCCCGCGCATCGACCCCGAAAGCGGCCTGCTGAGCAAGTGCGACATGTGCGTGGACAGGGTGCACAACGGGCTGAAGCCCGCGTGCGTGAGCATCTGCCCCACGGGCACCATGAACTTCGGCGACAGGGAGGACATGCTGGCCCTGGCCGAGGAGCGCCTGGCGGAGGTCCAGAAGCGCCACCCCGACGCGCAACTCGTGGACCCCGATGACGTCAACGTCATCTACCTGGCGGCGGTGGAGCCTTCCCTGTACCACCAGTTCCTGGCCGCCGAGGCTCGTCCCGCCCCGGTCATGGGCAGGCGCAAGATGATGGCCAGATTCCTCTCCCCCTTGAGGCATCTGACATAGACACCCCCACACACCAACCTTCCAACCGACGCGGCGGTCCGGGTCCCCCCCGGACCGCCGCTCGCTTTTCACCATCACGGCCCGCGCGGCCGCCCTTCCTCCCCCCGTACCCGGCTGGCGAGGGCCGGTGTCAGACTTTGGGCAAGTTTTTTTAACCTGCTTGATTACACATATTGAAAACCAGCTTTATGCTTAAATACACACAATAAAACATTTTCAAATAGTTACAGATATACGACAGAGCAGCCGCCTGTCCGGCGACAGGCGATTTCCGCCTACTGTGTCAACAAGTGATCATGCCCCGATGCTTTGTCCCTTTCCTCTGGACAATCTATACATCCAATAGAGTCAACCTATACCAAGGTCACTTTCAACCAAGGAGGTCTCTTGCACCGCCAACCGGACCGCCCCTCCCCGCCCTTCTCCGGGCTGGGCTTCGACCTGGCGCAGGTGAGGGCCAGGGCAAGGGGAATGGTCCTGATCCCCTTCAGGCAGGACGCGCCGCGCGCGCGCCCGAGGCGCCGCGACACGCCCAGGCCGGCCGGCTACTGCCTGCTGATGGAATTGTCGCGAGAAATCCGCGGCCGCTGACGGCCGCCGACAACCTCAAGGAGAATCCCATGGAACTTTGCCGTAGAGATTTTCTCAAACTCTCCACAGCAGCGGGAGCCGCGGTCGCCTTCGGCGGCCTGGGCATGTGCCTGTCGCCCACGGAGGCCAGGGCCCAGCTTCTCAAGACCCGCTGGGCCAGGCAGACCACCTCGGTATGCTGTTACTGCGCAGTGGGTTGCGGGCTCATCGTGCACACCGACAAGGCCAACGGCCGGGCCATGAACGTCGAGGGAGATCCCGACCATCCCATCAACGCGGGCGCGCTGTGCGCCAAGGGCGCGTCCATCTGGCAACTGGCCGAGAACAACAGCCGCGTGACGGCCCCCATGTACCGGGCCCCGTACAGCGACAAGTGGCAGGAGGTCTCCTGGGACTGGGCGCTGGAGCAGATCGCCCGGCGCGTGAAGGACGTCCGGGACAAGACCTTCACGACCGCCAACGCCTCGGGCCAGACCGTGAACCGCTGCAACGGCATCGCCTCGGTGGGCTCGGCGGCCCTGGACAACGAGGAATGCTGGGCCTACCAGGCCATCCTGCGCTCCCTGGGGCTGGTCTACATCGAACATCAGGCCCGCATCTGCCACAGCTCCACCGTGGCGGCCCTGGCCGAATCCTTCGGGCGCGGCGCCATGACCAACCATTGGAACGACATCGCCAACAGCGACTGCATCCTGGTCATGGGCTCCAACGCGGCGGAGAACCACCCCATATCCTTCCGGCACGTCATGAAGGCCGTGGACAACGGGGCCAAGCTCATCCACATCGACCCGCGCTTCACCCGCACCTCGGCCAAGGCCCATCTGTACTGCCAGATCCGGGCCGGGTCGGACATCGCCGTGCTCGGCGGGCTGATCAAGTACATCCTGGACCATGACCTGATCCAGAAGGACTACGTGGTCAGCCACACCAACGCCTCGTTCATCGTCTCCAAGAAGTTCGGCTTCAAGGACGGGCTCTTCTCCGGGTACAGCAAGAACCCCGACTCCTCGGACTACGTGGGACACTACGACAAGTCCCAGTGGGCCTTCGAGTACGAGTCCGAGGGCGTTCCCAAGAAGGATCCCAGCCTGCAGCACCCGCGCTGCGTGTACCAGTTGCTGAAGAAGCACTACGGCCGCTACGACCTGGACAAGGTCGCGCAGGTCTCCGGCGGCGACGCCAAGGCCCTCGCGGAGTTCTACAAGCTCTACGCGGCCACGGGCAAGCCCGACAAGGCCGGGACCATCATGTACGCCATGGGCTGGACCCAGCACACGGTGGGCGTGCAGTACATCCGCACCATGGCCATGGCCCAGCTGCTCCTCGGCAACATCGGCGTGGCCGGCGGCGGGGTCAACGCCCTGCGCGGCGAGTCCAACGTGCAGGGGTCCACGGACCACTGTCTGCTGTGGCACATCCTGCCCGGCTACCTGGGCACGCCGTCGGCGTCCCTGGACAGCCTGGAAGCCTACAACAAGAAGAAAACCGCGCCCCACCTGACGGGCGCCAAGGATCCCAAGTCCGCGGCCTGGTGGCAGAACTATCCCAAGTACATGAGCAGCTTCCTGAAGGCCATGTATCCGTCCGCCGCCCCCGAGGCCAGCTACGCCTGGCTGCCCAAGGCCGACGACGGCAAGACCTACACCTGGCTGCAGCTGTTCGACGCCATGTACCGCAAGGAGTTCCAGGGCTTCTTCTCCTGGGGCCAGAACCCGGCCTGCGGCGGGGCCAACGCCAACAAGACCCGCGACGCCCTGGCCACCCTGGACTGGATGGTCAACGTGAACATCTTCGACAACGAGACCGGCTCCTTCTGGCGCGGCCCGGGAATGGCCCCCAAGAAGATCAAGACCGAGGTCTTCTTCCTGCCCTGCGCCGTGTCCATCGAGAAGGAGGGCTCCATCACCAACTCCGGCCGCTGGATGCAGTGGCGCTATCGCGGGCCCGACCCCTGGGGCAGCTGCAAGACCGACGGCCACATCATGACCGAGATGTTCGACGCCATCCGCGAGCTCTACGCCCGCGAGGGCGGCAAATTCGCGGAGCCCGTCCTGGGGCTGTCCACGCACATGTGGAAGAACGGCCACGGCGAATACGACGCCCACGCGGTGGCCAAGCTCATCAACGGCTACTTCACGCGCGACGTGGAGATAAAGGGCAAGCGGTTCAAGAAGGGCCAGCTGGTGCCCAGCTTCGCGTACCTCCAGGACGACGGCTCGACCATGTCCGGCAACTGGCTGTACTGCAACTCCTACACTGAAAAGGGCAACATGGCCGCGAGGCGCGACCTGACCCAGACCCCCGAGCAGGCCAAGATCGGGCTGTACCCCAACTTCACGTGGTGCTGGCCCGTGAACCGGCGCATCATCTACAACCGCGCCTCATGCGACAACACGGGCAAGCCCTACGCGCCCCAGAAGCCCGTCATCCAGTGGAAGGGCGAGAAATGGATCGGCGACGTGCCCGACGGCGGCTGGGCGCCCGGCACCAAGTACGCCTTCATCATGAAGCCCCAGGGCCACGGCCACATCTTCGGCCCCGGCAGGGCCGACGGGCCGTTCCCCGAGCATTACGAGCCCATGGAGTCGCCCTTCAAGAAGAACCCCTTCTCCAGCCAGCGCAACAACCCCACGGCCCTCAGGTTCATCGAGGAGAAAATGTCCGTGGGCGACCCCAAGTTCCCGTACGTGGCCACCACCTACCGCGTCACCGAGCACTGGCAGACGGGCCTCATGACCCGCCACACCCCCTGGCTGCTGGAGGCCCAACCGCAGATGTTCTGCGAGATGAGCCGGGAGCTGGCCAAGAAACTGGGCATCGAGAACGGCGAAAAGGTCATCGCCGAAAGCGTGCGCGGCAGCCTGTGGGCCGTGGCCATCGTCACGCAGCGCATGTCGCCCCTGAAGGTCATGGGCAAGACCATCTACCAGATCGGCCTGCCCTGGTGCTTCGGCTGGCAGATGCCCGAGAACGGCGAGGGCGGCGACTCCGCCAACCTGCTGACCCCGTCGGTGGGCGATCCCAACACCGGCATCCCCGAAACCAAGGTCTTCATGGCCAACGTCCGCAAGGCGTAAGGAGAGCAGCATGGACAAGACCTTCCTCATCGACATGACGCGCTGCACGGCCTGCCGGGGTTGCCAGGTGGCCTGCAAGCAGTGGCACAAGTTCCCCGCCACCAAAACCGAAAACTGGGGCTCCTACCAGAACCCCAAGGACCTGTCCTTCGTGACCTACAAGCTCGTGCGCTTCAGCGAGGCCACGCTGGACGGCAAGCTGAACTGGCTGTTCTTCCCGGAGCAGTGCAGGCACTGCCTCATCGCCCCGTGCAAGGAGGTGGCCGACGGCTACGTGGAAGGGGCGATCCTCCGCGACGAGCTCACAGGGGCCGTTCTGTACACCGACCTCACGGCCCAGCTGTCCGACGAGGAGAAGCAGGAGGTGCGCGAGGCCTGTCCCTACGACATCCCCCGCATCGACAAGGAAACCGGGCGCATCGGCAAGTGCGACATGTGCATCGACCGGGTGCACAACGGCATGAAGCCGGCCTGCGTGCAGACCTGCCCCACCGGCTGCATGAACTTTGGAGACAGGGAGGAAATGCTGGAACTGGCCGAGGAGCATCTGGCCGCGGCAAAGAAGCGCTACCCCAAGGCGCGGCTGGTGGACGCCGACGAGGTGAACGTCATCTACCTGGCCGCCGGGGACCCGGCCCTGTACCACCAGTTTCTGGCCGCCGAGGCGCAGCCCGCCCCGGTCATGGGCAGACGCAGGATGATGGCCAGATTCCTCTCTCCCTTGAGGCATCTGACATAGCGACACCTCAGAGTCCAACCCTCCAACCCATGCGGCCCGGTTCATCCGGGCCGCTGGCGTTCGGGGGATGCGCCAGGATCTAGAGGTCCACCACGCTGATGTCGGAAGGGGCCAAGGGCTGGCCCAGGAAGGTGCCGCCCACACGGGCGAAGCGCTCGGCGTCGTCCGTGGCCAGGAAGCGCATGCCCCCCTCCCCGGCCCGGGGGTTGACCAAGCCCGCGGCGCGCAGGCCGTCGGCCACCTCCTGGGCCGTGGTGGCGGCGGAGTCGATGACCGTGACCCCGGGCCCCACCACGTCGGCGATGGCCCCGGCCAGGACCGGGAAATGCGTGCAGCCCAGGACCAGCACGTCGGGCCGCTCGGGCGCGGGGCAGTCGAAGAACGGGGTCAGATAGCGCCGGGCCACGCCCTCGACGATGGGGCCGTCGGTCCAGCCCTCCTCGGCCAGGGCCACGAACAGGGGACAGGCCACGGCTTGGATGTGCATCTGCGGGCAGATGTCGCGGATGGCGGCCTGGTAGGCCCCGCCGCGCACCGTGCCCTCGGTGGCGGACACCACCATGCGCCGGGAGCGGGTGGCCAGGCAGCCCGCGCGCGCGCCCGGGCCCACCACCCCGGCCACGCACAGGTCCGGGAAGGCCGCGCGCAACGCGGGCAGGGCCGCGCTGGAGGCCGTGTTGCAGGCCACCACCAGCTTCTTGATGCCGCGCGAGGCCAGCAGCTCCGCGCATTGCAGGGCGTAGCGCTCCACCGAGCGCGAGCTCTTGGTGCCGTAGGGCAGGCGGGCCGTGTCGCCCAGGTACAGGAAATCCTCACCGGGCAGGACCCGGCGCAAGGCCTTCAGGACGGTGAGGCCGCCCACGCCGGAATCGAAGACCCCGATGGGCTGGGAAGCGCGATGGTTTGGCATGGCCGGGATGTATCCCCGGGGGGCGCGCATGTCCAGGCCGGCATATCCCCCCGCCAAGCGCGGCCCTGGGGGCCGCAAATCGCTTCATGCGCGGCGGATTTTCTGCTAGCCTGCATACTTGGCGGCCATACGCCGCCCAAGGACACCCCATGAAAAAAGGTATTCTTCTCGTCGCCTTCGGCTCCAGCCGCCAGGAGGCCCACCTGCCGCTTCGGGCCTTCGAGGAGCGCGTGCGCGCGCGCTTCCCGGAGCTGCCCGTGCGCTGGGCCTTCACCTCGGGCGTGGTGCGCGGCAAGCTGGCGGACAAGGGCAAGAAGACCGACAGCGCGGACAAGGCCCTGCGCAAGATGGGCTTCGAGAAGTACACCCACGTGGCCGTGCAGTCCCTGCACGTGATCACGGGCAAGGAGTTCGACGGCCTGACCGAGGACGTGCGCGCCTGCGCCGGGGGCGGCGAGGGCCTCGCCCGCCTGTCCCTGGGACGCCCGCTCATCGGCGGGCCCGGGGACGTGCCCCGGGTGGTGGACGCGGTCATGGCCGCCCTGCCCGCCGAGCGCGCGCCGGGCGAGGCCGTGGTGCTCATGGGCCACGGCACCTGGCATGAAGGGGACAGCCTCTACGACGTGCTCTACGACGCCCTGCAGGCCGCCGACCCCGACGTCTACGTGGCCACCATGGACGGCCGCCTGACCATCCACGGGGTGCTGGACACGCTGCGGGCGCAGGGCGCGCGCAAGGCCTGGCTCATGCCGTTGCTGGCCCTGCCCGGCCGCCACGTGCAGCGCGACATGTGCGGTGCCGGGCCGGACTCCTGGGTCTCCATCCTGGGCGCGGCGGGCATAGAGGCCGCCTGCATCACGGACGGAACCGCCGAGCACGACGCCTTCGCCGCCATCTGGCTGGACCACCTGGCCGAGGCCCTGGAAGAACTCTGAGCCCCCCGGGCACCCGTACCCCAGCTCGAATCCCATTCCGTTTTCCGGTTCAAGCGACGCCCGGCCGCAGCCCATCTCCTGCGCCGCCGCCCCGCCACGCCCCTCCCGGATAACAATCCGCAATCACACGCCATCATCTCCATCCTTCCCATGCGAACCGGCCATGGCCGTGGACGCCCGCCAAGCATCGCGCCGCAGGATATCAAGACATCCGTATCGCGGAGAGCATCATGGCCGTTCCCAACGTATGTTCCATTTTTCCCGAGCGTCCCACACCCGGTAAACACAAGCTCAATAAAGCGCAATCATCAATGCTAAACGAACCTTATTTCGCAAAAATCAAGCATAATTTTATGAGTTTCACGCAATTATATGCTGATAACCAATGTACAATTTGAATTTTCAACGTATACTGCATTCATCTTCCAACGATCTCCATCCTCCGCCGACCAGCCTCTGGTCTGACCAGTCCGGAAAAACGGACCATTTTTAGCAAAGCTAAGCTGCAAGTCTTAAAAAAAAGACAACGCAACAATTGTTTTTAAATTATTTTTGAACGCATCAGTAATTATATATTTTTTAAACAGATCGCAATAATACTCTGATCAAGGCTTGAAATGGATACTTCCAATGGCTATTATGCGAAACAAATCTAACCTAGAATTGTAAAAGATACAAATTTCACAAGGAATGCTTGGAAAAATTATTCATTTAGTTTCGAAAAATATGCTAATACTTTTAATCACACCAAAAGAATATGAACAAATAAAACAGCAGAAAACAACGTCGCCGCTGCAATGCAATTCGATAAAATTATATTAAAAAAATGCCTAAATACTCTTGTCATGCATTCTTCGCGGTCCTATTCTGCGGCCAACGAGACACCAACTAGAGGCTCCTCATGCTGAACCAGAACAAAACCATCTCACACTCCCCCCTCTGACAGGAGACTACCAATGAAGCACTTCCTCTCTCTACCACTCGTAGCCCTCATCGTACTCTGCTCCGCCCCCCTTTCCCACGCCACCGAAGCCCTGAACATCCTGGGAATCGGAATCGGCTGCCCGAAGCACGTGGCCATGGAGAAGATGTCGTACGGCAGGTCGAACCAGAACGTCAGGATCGTGAAGCAGCGGCTGAACAACAGCTTCGACGAGCCCGAGATGTTCGAATTCGGCCTTGAGGCCTTCAGCAGGGCGCAAGGCCAGAACTATGCCGAGGCCAGCAGGTTCCGCGCGATCCTCGCCCCCTCCGGCGAAGTCATCGGCCTGTCGCAGTCCCTGCGCTTCAACGACCGGGTCGGGCTGCCGATGCTGACCAAGGTCAGACGCTCGCTCATCAAGAGATTCGGCATCCCTGCGGCCATGCATTGGGACCAGGCGAACAGACAGATGGTCTTTGCCTGGCTCCAGAACGAGCCGCCCGCGGGCATGGACAAGCGCACCCTGACCAGCAAGCTGGAAAAGTGCACCAAGCGCGGATGCTGGAGCGACGCCTCCCGCTTCACGGAAGACGGCCGCTGCCCCAGCGAATTCGGCGATTTCCTCCTCGTGCGGGTCTCACCCGCCACGCACAAGCACTTCGTGTCCCGCATCGACTACACCCTGGCCAGCACCGATCGCATCAACTCCACCGTGGCCCACTTCAACGGAATCCTGAACAGCGAGATGACCGCCACCAAGTAACCCCACAGCCAGATACAGAATGACGCCGGCCATCGGGCAAGGCGATCATCCAATCAGGGGCCGCCCGGCATATGCCGGGCGGCCCCTGGTCGTCCCGCGCATCGCCGCCCCTCGACCGTCCCGGCCAAGTCTCGATTCGTAGCGGACGACGCCTTTTCCGCCCAATTCCTCTGGACACGCGTCGGGGGTGGTATACACTGGCAGGATAGGAATAGTGCATACCGGACATCGAATACGCCGAGGCCACGCACCATGCCCGTCTGCGCACTCGACATACGGACCATGAGCATCATTACGGTCCTGTTCGCCTTTGTCTCCGGATGCGTCCTCATCCTCTTCTCCCTGAGGCAGCAAGTTCTCTGCGGACTAAAGACCGTCGGGGCCGGACTTGTGGCGCAGGGATTCGGGGCCCTGCTCATCGGCATGCGGGACAGCATTCCCACCGCGCTCTCGGTGATCGCGGCGAACACGCTCATCCTGCTGGGGCTGCTGATCATCAACGACGGCATCTGCCGCTTCCGCAACACATCGCGCGCCAACGGCATCCCGGGGCTGGCCCTGGTCGCAGCAAGCTGCTTGGCCATTACATATTATACGTACCAATCCCCCTCGGTTCCCGTGAGGATATTCCTCGTCAGCTCGATCCTGGCCGCCCTGGCCGGCCTATGCGCCAGGAACCTCCTCCACGGCTCGTGGGGCAGGACGACGTCTCCGCAACGGTTCACGGCCGCCGGGTTCGTCCTCTACGGTTGCTTCATGCTATTCAGGGCCTGGTGGGTTCTCGACGAGGAAATCCCGCACACCTTCATGAGCGCGGGCACGGTCCATGGGGTGGCCTTCCTGGCGGGCATCGCCCTGTACCTGTGCATCGCATACGGCATGGCCTGGATGGCCAACCACGCCCTGCAGGAAAAACTCTGGATATTCAAACGGATCATCTCGTCATCGCCCGACCTCATCGCGCTCCTGGATGAAAACGGCACCTACAGGATGATCAACGACAACGGGCTCAAGGTCCTGGACATCGGCCACGAGTCGATAGTGGGCAAAAATTCGGCGGACCTGTTCGGGGAGGAGTTCTACAACTCGGTCACCGTACCGAACGTACGGAAGGCGCTCCGGGGCGAGGTGAGCACGATATCGTGCTGGATCGACAATCCCAAGCTGGGGCACCGCTACGTGACCCTGCACTACCACCCCGTGCCCGACGCCGACGGACGCATCTCCCTGGTGGCCATCAACGCCCGGGACATGACCCGGTTGCGGGAAACGCAGGAAGAACGGGAACGCATCTTCACCCTTTCCCTGGACATGCTCTGCGTTGCGGGCATGGACGGATACTTCAGGGACATCAACCCGGCCTGGGAACGCACCATGGGCTGGGACAAGGAGACCCTCCTGCGGTCGCGGTTGATCGACTTCGTGCACCCCGAAGACGTACAGGCCTTCATCGAAGCGGAGAAGGCCCTCATGGAAGGACGGCCGGTGGTGGACTTCGTCAACCGCTGCAGAACCAGGGACGGATCCTACCGCTTCATCTCCTGGACCTCGCATCCCGACGTGCCGAACCAGCTCATCTATGCTGTGGCCAGGGATGTGACCGACCGCATGCGGCTGGAGAACAGGCTCAAGGAGCAGGCGACCCGCGACCACCTCACGGGAGCCGGGAACAGGCGTCTGTTCATGCAACGGGCGGGCGAGGAGATCGAGCGAAGCGTCAGGTACGGCACTCCCCTGTCCCTGCTGATGCTGGACATCGACCACTTCAAGGCCATCAACGACACCTACGGGCACGACGCCGGGGACGAGGTGCTCAAGGCGCTGGTGGCGGAAACCCGGAAACAGCTGCGGACCTCGGACGTCTTCTGCCGCCTTGGCGGCGAGGAGTTCGCCGCGCTGCTGATCAACGCGGACGCCGAGGCGGCCGAAACCCTGGCGGAACGGATCCGCCAATCCCCGTCCCGGTTGACGGTGACGAGCGGCAGGGCCGCCATCGCCTTCACCGTGAGCATAGGCGCGACGACCAGCGCATCCGGCGACGACGTGGCGTCCATGCTCAAGCGCGCGGACACGGCCCTGTACGAAGCCAAGAGGAACGGGCGGAATCAGGTCAGGACGGGGTGAGGGCGCGCCACGAAGCAAACGGCCGCACCGCGCTCGCGCGGGACGGCCGTTTCGTTTCTTGAAGGCTCTCCGCCCTACCCGGCCCAGCGGATCAGGCCCAGGCTGTGCGGATCGAGCAGGTTCGGGTGGTTGGGCAGGACGCGGACCGAAAAGCCGAAGCGGCCCGGCGCGGAGGGCTTGAAGCGGCCGATGTAGCGGGTCCAGCCGTCCTCGGTGGCGTCCTGGTGCTCCATGGCCTTGGTGCGGCGCTGGGTGAAGGCGCCCTCGTGGTCCACGCCGCCGCTGTAGATCTCCACCAGCACGTCCTCGGGCCTGAGCCCGCTCAGCTGCACCTCGCAGGACACGTCCACGGCCTCGCCCACGTACACACGCCCGGGCTCGCGGGCCTCGACGTTGCGCACGGCCACGTCGTGCCAGCGGGTCATGACCTCCATGCGCCACTCGGCCAGGGCCTTGGCGCGGGCGTAGCCGTCCTGGGCCAGGTCGTTGAAGTTGGCCAGGGCCGGGGCGTAGGCGATGCGCGAATAGTCCTCCACCATGCGGTGGGCGTTGAACACAGGCCCCAGGCTCACCAGGGCGTTCTTCATGCGCCGGATCCAGTTGCGCGGCAGGTTGCCGTGGCCGCGCTCGTAGAACTCGGGGATCAGGTCGTTCTCCAGCAGGTTGTACAGGGTCTGGGACTCCACGAAGTCCTGGTGCTCCACGTCCTCGTAGGTCTCGCCCTGGCCGATGGCCCAGCCCAGGCTGTTGTCGCGCCTGTAGGCCTCGGCCCACCAGCCGTCCAGGGTGCTGCAATGCAGCGCGCCGTTGACCATGGCCTTCATGCCCGAGGTGCCGCAGGCCTCCAGAGGCACGCGCGGGGTGTTCAGCCACACGTCGCAGCCCTGGACCATGTAGGAGGCCACCTCCATGTCGTAGTCCGAAAGAAAGACCATCTTGTTGCGGCACTTGGGCGTGCGGCAGAGCTGCACCAGCTCCTGGATCAGCCGCTTGCCCTCGTTGTCGCGCGGGTGGGCCTTGCCCGCGAAGAGGAACTGCACGGGCCGGTGCGTGCTGGAAATCATGGACAACAGCCGCGCCTTGTCCTGCAACAGCAGGTTGGCGCGCTTGTAGGTGGCGAAACGCCGGGCGAAGCCGATGGTCAGCGCGCCCGGGTCCAGCACGTCGTCCGCCGCCTCCAGCTCCTTGTAGCGCGCGCCCCGGGCCTTCAGCTCCGCGCGCAGCCGCAGGCGCACGAAGTCCACCAGCCGCTCGCGCAGGCGCTCGTGGGTCCGCCAGAGCTCGGAGTCCGGAATCACGGCGGCGTTCTTCCAGATGCGGTCGCAGTCCGGGTCCTCGCGCCAGTTGCTGCCCAGGAAGCGGTCGTAGAGCAGCGCCATGTCGTCGGCCACCCACGAGGGATGGTGCACGCCGTTGGTGATGGACCCGATGGGCACGTCCTCCAGGGGGAACTGCGGCCAGACCCGCTGCCACATGTTTCGCGAAACCTTGCCGTGCAGCGCGCTCACGCCGTTGTTGAAGCGCGAGAGCCGCAGGGCCAGGACCGTCATGCAGAACGGCTCGGCGTCGTCGCGCGGGTCCTCGCGCCCCAGGGCCAGGAAGACCTTGAAGGCGATGCCCATGTCCCGGGCGTAGCCCTCGAAATAGCGCTGCATGAGGTCCGGGGGAAAGCGGTCGTTGCCCGCGGGCACCGGGGTGTGCGTGGTGAACACGCAGGAGGACGCCGTAAGCTCGCTGGCCGCCTCGAAGGACAGGCCGTTCTCGCGCATGAAGATGCGGATGCGCTCCAGCCCGGCAAAGGCCGAATGCCCCTCGTTCATGTGGATCACCGAGGGCGCCACGCCCAGGACCTTCAGCGCCTTGATGCCGCCGATGCCGAGGAGAATCTCCTGCTTGAGGCGCATCTCCAGGTCCCCGCCGTACAGCCGCGTGGTCAGCTCGCGCACCTCGGGCGGGTTGTCCGCGAAGTTGGTGTCCATGAGGAACAGGGACACGCGGCCCACGGCCACCTTCCAGACCTGCACCCGCACCTCCTGGCCGCGGACGTCCAGGGGGAAGCGCAGGGGCCGCCCCTCCTCGTCCTCCACCAGGGTCATGGGCATCTGCTCGAAGTCGTAGACCGGATAGCGCTCGTTCTGCCAGGCGTCCGGAGTCAGGTATTGCCGGAAATAGCCCTGGGTGTAGGCCAGGCCCACGCCCACCAGGGGTACGTTCAGGTCGCTGGCGGATTTGAGATGGTCCCCGGCCAGAATGCCCAGGCCGCCCGAGTAGATGGGCAGGCAGCGGTCCAGCCCGAACTCGAAGGAGAAATAGGCCACCACGGGCTGGCCCTCCACGCGGCCCTTGAAGTCCACGGCCGAGGCCGAGCGGGCCAGGTAGCCGTTCAGGGACTCCAGGGTCTCGTGCAGCCTGTCCAGGAACATCTGGTCGTTGGACAGGTCCAGGAGCGCTTCCTGGGGCAGCATGTTGATGAAGGCCACGGGGTTGCCGCCGCTCTCGCGCCAGAGCCGCGCGTCGATGCGCGCGAACAGGTCCGCAATGCGCCCGTTCCAGGAGAACCAGAGGTTGTAGGCCAGCTCCCAGAGGGGCTTCAGATTCTTGGGCAACTTGGGAACGACGCTGTAGGTCTGGATGGGTCGCATGATTCCTCCGCTCCGGCGCGGGCCGGAGGCGTTGCAGGCTATGTCCGCATCTCCTGTTGTGCCAACGCCCCGTGCAAAAGGCAAGGCATATGCGGGGAACTACGCGCCATCATACCTTTGACTTCACCGGAAACCTGGAATATTCCCAACCGATAGCCGCAACCGCGCGGCAGCAACAAGAACAGGATTGGAGTGTCCATGGCCCCCGTCGAGCCCCTTGAGGTCAAAATCAAGTTTCTGCACCCCGTGGCGGAAGAATTTCCGCCCGCCTATTCCACACCCGCCAGCGCGGGGGTGGATCTGCGCGCCTGTCTGGACCGGGACGAGGTGGAGATCCCCGCGGGCGAACGCCTGGCGGTGGGCACGGGCATCGCCATGGAGATCGCCGAGCCCGGCTGGGCCGGATTCGTGTATTCCAGGAGCGGCCTGGGCGCGAAAAAGGGCCTCACCGTGAGCCAGGGCGTGGGCGTCATCGATCCGGACTACCGGGGGGAAATCATCGTCTCCCTCCTGAACACGTCGGGCGAACGACGACGAATTCAGCGCGGAGAGCGCATCGCCCAACTCGTGTTCATGCCCGTCCGCCAGGGGACTTTGGTCCCGGTGGCGGAACTCGCCGATACCGTGCGCGGAGCCGGAGGCTTCGGCTCCACCGGAAAACTGTAAGGAGACGATGATGAATTTCGCCGAATTGAAAGCCAAGGATTCCAAATATATTTGCAACACCTACGGCCGCTATCCCCTGGCCATTGCCCGGGGCGAGGGCTGCCGCATCTACGACCTCGAAGGCCGCGAATATCTGGACCTGTTGGCCGGCATCGCCGTGGTCAACCTGGGCCACGCGCGGCCCGAGATCCTGGAGACCATCACCGAGCAGTACAAGAAGCTCGGCCACGTTTCCAACCTCTTCTACCAGGAGGAGGGCGCGGACCTGGCCCAGCGGCTGACCGCCACCTCGGGCGCGGACAAGGCCTTTTTCTGCAACTCCGGGGCCGAGGCCAACGAGGCGGCCATCAAGCTCGCGCGGCGCTACATGCGCACCGTGGCCGGGCGGGACGCCTATGAGATCATCACCCTGGAGGGCTCGTTCCACGGGCGCACCATGGGCACCCTGGCGGCCACGGGACAGGCCGTGTTCAGCCAGCATTTCCAGCCCCTGCCCGAGGGCTTCCGCACCGTGCCCTCCGGGGACCTGGACGCCATGGCCGAGGCCATCGGCCCCAAGACGGCGGCCGTGCTCCTGGAGGTCGTGCAGGGCGAGGGCGGCGTGCTGCCCCTGGCCGACGACTACCTGCTGGGCGTGGAAAAGCTCTGCCGCGAGCGGGACGTGCTGTTCATGGTCGACGAGGTGCAGACCGGCCTCTGCCGCACGGGCACCTTCTGGGCCCACCAGCGCATGAACCTGGCCCCGGACATCTTCACCGCGGCCAAGCCCCTGGCCAACGGCCTGCCCATGGGCGCCATGCTGGCCACGGAAGAGGCCGCGCGCGGGTTCGAGCCCGGCAGCCACGCCACCACATTCGGCGCCAGCGCGCTGGTCTGCGCCGTGGCCTCGCGCGTCTTGCAGATCATGCAGCGGGACGAGCTGGCCGAGCGCGCCGAGAAGGTCGGCAACGCGGCCCAGGACCTGTTCCGGCAGGTGCAGGCCGCGCACCCGGGCAAGATCGCCGAAGTGCGCGGCAGGGGCCTGATGCTGGGCATCGAGCTGGCCGTCCCGGGCCAGCCCGTGTGGGACGCGCTCCTGGACAAGGGCTTCATCCTGAACCTGGCCAAGGGCAAGGTGCTGCGGCTGCTGCCGCCGCTGGTCATCGAGCAGGCGGACCTGGAGCGTTTCGGCGAGGCCCTGTCCGACGTGCTGGCCGCGCAGTAGCAGACCGTTGAAAAACAGCGATCTGCGGCGTTGCTGCGGAAAAATCAAAACCTCGCGTACGGGGAGTACGCTTCGGTCTTGATTTTTCCTTGCGCCTTGCATCTCAGCGAAGCGCTATTTTTGAACGGTCTGCGTGAGATGCTTTTGGTTGGAACAGAGAGATACAGTTCAAGGGCGGCTCCCCTGGCGGGGGGCCGCCTTTCTTGACCCCCGTTTCCATCCGTCCTATTTTTCCCTCACCCAGGCAACCGCAACAGGATGGCCCGCCATGGTCGCCATGGACGAGGGGATCGCTCCCGCGCCCGCCGAAGGCGCGGTGGATGCGAACTACGACGTACACATGACCCCGCCGCCCGCCCCGGAGATGGAGGCGGCGTGCGCGTCCCCGGCCTGCGCCGAGCAGGACGTGGGGCGCATCATCGACGAACTCGTCTAGCAGGTTGCCCCAAAACGCACGATTGCTGCGTTGCTGCGAAAAATGCAAACCCTCGCGTAGCGTAAGCGCGGGAAGTACGCGTCGGTCTTGCATTTCCCTTGCGCCTTGCACTCGCACATTTTGGAACAACCTGAAATTCAATTAATGCATGACGGCCCTTGGGCCGCGCCCCAACCCCAACCATACGGACGAACAATGAAGGATCTCCTGCAACTCAGGCTGGCCGCGCCCGCGGCGCTGGTGGACGAAGTGACCCTGCACCTCAGCGAAAGCACGCCCCACGGCTGGCAGGAGGAGGCGGGAGAAGACGGCGGCGTGGTCTTCACTGTGTACCTGGAGGACAGCACCGCCGCCGAGGCCGTGATCCAGGCCCTGGCCGCGCGCTGGCCCGAGGTGGCGGCCACGCGCGACAGCGTGGAGAACAAGGAATGGGCCTCGGCCTGGCGCGAATTCTTCACCCCCGTGGACGCGGGCGAAACCTTCACGGTGCTGCCGCCCTGGCTGGCGGACCAGGCGCCCGCGAACCGCATCCCCATCATCATCGAGCCCAAGACCGCCTTCGGCACCGGGCACCACGGCACCACGGCCCTCTGCCTGGGCGCGGTGGCCGGACTGTCCCGCGCCGGGCGCATCAAGGCAGGCATGCGCTTCCTGGACCTGGGCACGGGCTCGGGCATCCTGGGCCTGGGCTGCTGCCTGCTGGGCCTCGCGGGCACGGGCCTGGACATCGACCCCCTGGCCATCGAGAACGCCGTGGAGAACAAGGCCATCAACAAGGTGGGCGACGAATTCACCCTGGGAGTGGGCAGCGTGGACAGCCTCGACGCGGGCGAGCGCTTCGATCTGGTCCTGGCCAACATCCTGGCCAGCCCCCTGAAATGCATGGCCCCGCGCTTGGTTCCCCGGGTGGCCCCGGGCGGGTGTCTGGTGCTGTCGGGGATTCTCGTGGAGCAGGGAGACGCCGTGGCGGAGGTCTATATGGCCCAGGGATTGCCGGAGCCGGGCCGGGAGCGGGCCGGGGAGTGGGTGGCGCTTATCTGGGAGGATGTGCGGTTGGGGTAATGGATGCTGCCGCACGAAAGGAAGATATTGTTCAAGCAAGACACCTGGTTCAAAGCTGGTGCTTTTGAACCAGCTGCCAAAGGGACCGGGGGGCGAGCCCCCCAGGCCCCTTGTATGTTGT
>NZ_JBTVWW010000002.1:0-314551 GCF_054819825.1 Desulfocurvus sp. DL1XJH-121 | reverse complement strand
ACGGGCAAGGGCGGCACCATCGCCCCGTTCATCGCCTACCGCGCCAAGCAGGTTGGAAAGGCCCCCGCCGCGATCCTTTGCGAGACGGCCGATCCGATCCTGACGGAATGCGCCCTGGTCATCGACATCCCCATCCTGGACGGATTCGACCGGAACCCAGTGCAGGCCATCAAGAACGGGCAGCGGGTCGCCATTGACGGAGAACAAGTGACGGTGAGCTGAGCCGAAGGTTTCGAAAGCGCATCCTCTCGCGGGCCCCGGTCCGGTCAAGTCAATTGGCCGGGCCGGGGCTTTATTGCGTCGGCGTTTTTTTGATTTCCCGGGGGAAGTTCGGCAGGCTTTGACCGTTGGGAAGAACCTTGGCGCGATGAATCGAATCCGGATGTTCCATGCCTGCGGCACGGAGCGGGTTATTGGGTTTCGCTCTTCAATCTACGCCAGAGAGTGGTCGTGCTCATGCCCAGGCGCCGGGCCGCCTCCCTGCGATTGCCGCCGCAGTCCGTAAGGACCTTGTGGATGTGCCGCAGCTCCTCTTGCCGCACCAAGCGTTTGTGCGTAGGGGGCGGGGGGACGTCGCAGGAGGGCGCCGCCTGGCTGTCCGGGGCCGGTGTTCCCAGGTTTTCCCGCACGGCATGGGCGTCGATGGGCTGCCCCTGGTAGTCGACAAAAAGCCTCTCCAGGATGCTTTTCAACTCGCGGACGTTGCCGGGGTACGGGTAGCTGTGCAGGACTTCCCTGGCCTCGGGAGTGATCACCGAGGGGGGCACCCCCAGGCGGAGGCAGACCTCGCGGCTATAGTAGCCGACCAGGGTGTCCAGGCAGGAGCCCCGCTCCCGCAAAGGGGGCAGCGTCAGGTGCAGCACGTTAATCCGGAAATAGAGATCCTCGCGGAAACGCCGTTTGGCGATCATCCGCGGCAGGTCCCGGTTGGTGGCGCAGAGGATGCGTATGTTCACGGGAATGATTCTGTCGCCGCCCACGCGCATGATCTGGCGCGTCTCCAGGGTTCTGAGCAGCTTGACCTGCATGGGCAGGGTCATCTCGCCGATCTCGTCCAGGAACAGGGTCCCTGATTCGGCCAGTTCGAAGAGGCCTTTTTTCCCGCCCTTGCGCGCTCCGGTGAAAGCGCCTTCCACATAGCCGAACAGCTCGCTTTCCAGGAGATGCTCGGGCAGCGCGGAGCAGTTCACGGCCACGAAGGGCCCGTGCCTGCGGCGGCTGCCGTTGTGCAGGCTCTGGGCGATCAGTTCCTTGCCCGTGCCGCATTCGCCGAGGATGAGCACCGTGGAATCCACGCTGGCGTAGCGCTTGGCCCGGCTGATGAGGCTACGCATGGCCGCGCCGTCGTGCACGATGTCCTTGAACTGATACTCCGCGACCAGCCCCTTGCCGAAGAAGGTTTCGTGCTGCAGGTTCTGTCCCTTGAGGCCGCCCTGCTCCAGGAGCAGCACCGCCCCGAAGTTCTTGTCGTTGCGGGTCACGGGATGCACGCGGCAGACATATTCCAGCCCGGGCTGGTCGCATGAGACCATGCCGTTCCAGTCCTTGCAGTTGAGCACCGCGTCCAGGATTTCCCGGTGCCGCAGCCTCCGGTCCTGGCCCTCAGCCTCGAAAAGCGTGTTCCCCAGTTGCGGGTCTATCTGCATCCACTGGTTGGCGTGCAGCAGATGCCCCCGCTCATCCAGCACGATGACGCCCTCGCGGGCCGCGTCGATGCTGGCCTGCTGGCGCAGTTTCCATTCATGCTCGCGGCGCAGCACCTCGAGAATCTTGGCGGCCTGCTTCAGCACGTCCCGCAGCACGTCGCTCTCGATGCGGATGGAAAATCCCCGCAGGCCCATCTGCTCGGCCATGGCCGCCACGATTCCGGAACCCACCACGGCGGTGATGCCCATCGCCTTGATCCGCTCCATGGCCACGCGCAGGTCGCTGAACACCTTGAGCTGGAAAATTTCCAGCTTTACGGACAGGACCGGAGCCAGAACGCGGGAGGCCTTGATGGGCTGCCCGAAGCCGACCACGGCGATGCGTTCGCTGTACTTGCGCGCCTGGTCGATGAGGGGGAGCACGTCGTGGATGGTGACGGGAATGTCCACGACCGGCGTGGAAAAGGCCGCGCGGAGTATGTTGGCCGTCGCGTCCCTGCTGATCAGGACCTTGGCGCCCTGGTCGATGAGTTTTTGGCCGACGGCGATGGCCTCGTCGAGCAGCCCTTTGTGGACGCAGAAGTCCACGAGGGTTTCCTGTCGGAGTTCTTCCAGTTGGCCAACGAGAGTTTCGTCCGGAGCGATGACGGCGATGTCGGATACCATACGAATCCTTGCGTGAAGCAGAGCAGAGCAGAGTTGCTAAATCACGCTCACACACGTGGTATACCATCGGCTGGTCCGACCTGTCCAACCGCTCCGGGAAGCGCCGCGCGAAGCGCTTCCCGCCCTGGACGGCGCGAGATCAGAGGCCGCTGACGAGAACCGAGTTTCCGTCGAATTCCAAGTCGTGCGACTCCTTCCAGATCTCTTTCAGCTTACCCTCGGCCCGCAATTCGTCGAGCAGGGGACGCGTGACCAGCATGCGGTCCAGAGCGGACGTGGACTGGATCACGCAGGCCCGCACCAGGGACAGGTCCGGTTGCCAGCAGATGCGCAGGCCGGCCCGCACGACATCCAGTTCCGTGGGCAGCACGGGCGGAACGCGCACGCGAGCCGTCACCGCGGCGGTGACGGCGTTGAACGCCATGGCCTTCATGTCCATTTTGTTGGCCATATCCAGGGGGATGAAGTCGGCGTTGCCCACGCCCGCGCTGTTGCCGTCCGAGACCTCCGTGGTGCGCAGGGCCACTATGGAATTGATGTACGGGGAAAGCGGGGGATCGCCCCGGAATCCTTCCCGCCCGATGACCTTGCTGTCCATGCCCGCACCGCTGATGTTTTTCCCAAGGTACTCGACCACAAGCAGGTCGGCCTGGGCAAAGGGAAGGCTCGGGGCGCAGGACTTGGACAGAGCCAGCAGCCGCCGGTCGGCCTCGGGGAAATCCTCGGGGCTCACGCCTTCCAGCACGGCCAACTGGTGCAGGCCGTTCTCCACCACCGCCACGCCCAGGGCGAAGGGAGCCTTGGCCAGCGACTGCTCCGCGATGCGTGGCATGAGCTCGACCAGCCCGCGGCGGCCGTAGATGTGCACGTTGCGCGCGCCCATGGCCTTGCCCAGGCCAACGGCAACCATCTTGTGCAGGCCGCTTTCGATGTCCGACTCGAATGTGGTGTGCGTCTTGACCCTGGCGACGATCACGATGCCGTCGGCCTCGAAGGCGTTGCGGTCGATGTGCGCGTGCACATTGGTCTCCACCTCGCCCAGGTCCACGGTCTCCATGCTGGAGAGCACGGGCGCGCCCGTGCTCTCCTCGCTGACGCCGAGATGGTCCAGCATGTCGGCTTGGCCCTTGTCCGTACCGCCGCCATGGCTGCCCATGGCGGGCACGATGAACGGGCTAAACCCCCGGGCCGTCAGCCGATCGATCACCCCGCGCACGATGCGGGGCAGGTCGGCGATGCCGCGGCTGCCCACGGCCACGGCGACCCTGGCTCCCGGAGCCAGTGCGTTCAGCCGTTCGCTGGCCGTCATGGCCTCGTTCAAGGCGCTGTCCAGGTCCTCCAGGGGCGGGAGCACCGGCTGTCGGATCGTGATCCCAAGGAACTGCGGGATGGGCTGTTGGGCAAGGCCCGGCAGGGTGATGCTGGGAAACTGCGGATTATAAGTCATGGCGTTGCGCTCCTGCCGCGTAATTCGTTCACGAATGGTTGCCGACTGGTGTGGATGTCAACAGTGGGCCGGCCACGAGGCGCGCCAGCGTTTGTACAGGGCCAGGACCACGGAAACCAGGGCGATCGCCAGGAAGGTGAGGGCGATCGGCCGATCCATGTATCCAGCCAGGCTGTTGCGCCCCATGACCCAGCTGATGCGCAATTGGTTCTCGGCCATGCGCCCGAGGATCAGGCCCAGCACCAGGGGCAGCAACGGGAATCCCTGGCGGTTGAAGAAGTAGCCCACCAGACCCAGGATCAGGAAGATCCAGACGTCGGACATGCTGTTGTTCAAGGCGTAGCAGCCGATGCCGCACATGGCGAGGATCACCGGGTAAAGGATGTACCGGGGGACCAGGAGGGCCTTGATCAAGACCCGGATGAAATAGATCTGCAGGATCAGCATAAAGAAATTGCTGACGAAATACGCCGTGAAGATGACCAGCACCAGATCCATGTGGTCGCGCATCAGCAGCGGCCCCGGCTGCACGTTGTGGATCATGAACGCGCCGAGCATCATCATGGTCGTGGCGTCGCCGGGTATGCCCAGGGTCAGCAAGGGGATCATGGCCCCGCCCGTTGCGGCGTTGTTGGCCGTTTCCGAGGCGATGATCCCTTCGGGGTTGCCCTGGCCGAAGCTGTCCGGGTCGTCGGCAGCGGATTTGGCCTGGGAATAGGCCACGATGTTGGACAGCCCAGGCCCGACGCCGGGGAGGATGCCGACCCCCACGCCGATGAACGCGGAGCGCAGGACGTTCTTGATGGACTTGGTGAACCGCCTGGCCACGCCGAAGAATTCCTTGGGCGTGAAGTTCGCGTTGATGATCTTGAAGGGCTTCTGGATCAGGGCGACGTCCTGAAGGATCTGCGAGATGGCGTACATGCCGATGAGCACGGGCATGACCGAGAAGCCCGCCTCCAGGGCATCGATGCCGAAAGTGAAGCGGGCGATGCTGTCCGTTTCACTCACTCCGATCATGGCCATGAGCAGCCCGACGGTAGCCGAGAGCAGGCCCTTGACCAGGGACTTGTTCGAGATGGAAACGATGCAACTGAGAGTGAAGACCACCAGGGAGAAATATTCATACGGGCCGAAGCGCAGGGCGAAGCGCCCGAGCAGCGGGGCCACCAGGGCCAGGACGGCAAAGGAGATGAGCCCCCCCAGGAACGAGGCGAACACCCCGTATGACAGGGCTTTTCCCGCCTCTCCTCGTCGGGCCATTGGAAAGGCGTCAAAGGTCGTGGCCACGGAAGACGGGGTGCCGGGAATGTTCAGCAGCGCCGCCGCCACCAGGCCGCCGGAGATGCCGCCGATGTAGACCGCGACGAGGGTCAGCAGGCCCTGGTCCGTGGACATCCCGAAGGTAACGGGCACCAGCAGTCCCACCGCCATGGTGGAGGTGAGGCCGGGCATGGCCCCGATGACCAGGCCGCCGAAGACGCCCAGAAACATGAGCAGCAGATTGAACGGCTCGAAGACGTGGATAATTTGACTGAAGTCGAACATGGCCCCCCTCCTTACGGCAGGAATACTGTCAGCAAGACACCGAACACGTAGTAGAGAATGGATGTGACGATTCCCGATACAAGCGCGTAGATTACCAGATTTTTAGGCTTTGTGGGGCCAAGTAGACACATTGAAACGATCAGGAAGAGAACCGTGGAGGGTATGTAGCCCAGCCAGGGCATGACGAGAAGATAGACCATGACCAGGCCCACCAGCGACCAGCGCAGGGCGAGCGTCCTCCAGTCGACGGCTGGCTTGACGGTTTTCTTCTCTTCGCACGTGGCCGGGGCACCCGGGCGGCTTATGCTCTGGTAGATAAGGACCAGGGACAGCAGGCCCATTATCCAGACGAGGATTTTCGGAAAAAAGACAGGCCCCCCAGCAATGAGGCACGCCGGCCGCAGGGCGCAGCACCTCTGGTACAGAAGAGCTCCAAACAGCAGCAGGACCAGGGCCATTACAAAGTCGCCGGTTTTGACCTTCATGAACCGATTCTCCGAAGTTGGGGGGTTATCCCCCTCCTCCCGAACCCGTGATCGCTCACGGGCCGGGAGGAAGGATGGCGGGAAGATTGTGCCTGCCCCTATTTGACCAGCATGTGGTGGCGCTTGGCCACGTTGTAGTTGAGATCGGCCTGGCCCTGCCAGATCTTCATGGTTTCCGGAACGTCATGGTAGCGGGGCACGAAGCATTGCGCCTTCAGGGCCTCACGGCAATCCGCATCATTCACCGCCTTCTGGAAGGCGGCTCTCATGGTTTCGATGGCCTCCTTGGGGCTGCCCTTGGGCATCCAGGCCGTGTAGTAGAAGTCAAAGGAGGCATCCACGCCCTGCTCCTTGAGGGTGGGGATCTCGGGCTCGTAGGGCGAACGTTCGTCCGAGAGGATGGCCAGGATGCGCAGGTCGCCGGACTTGGCATAGGGCAACGCGGCGGAGAAGGTCACGCAGCTGATGTCGCCGTTGCCGCCCATGAGGCTGAGGATGCGGTTCTTGTCGCCGGTGGTGGGGATGGGCAGCGGCTCGATGTCGGCGGCGTCCCTGATGTACAGGTAGACGAACTGCGACACTCCGCCCATGGCCATGACCCAGCGGTACTTGTTGGGCTCGGCCTGAATGGCACCGATGGCCTCCTTGGCGGTTTGCCAGGGGCTGTTCTTGGGCACGATCATGCACATGGAGGAGGCGGCCACCATGCACACGGGATCAAAGGATTTCCACGAGTACTTGGTCTTGCGCACCAGGGGCACCATGGTCATGTTCTGATGCTCCCACAGGACTGTGTATCCGTCCGGACGGGCCTTCTGGGCGGCCATGGTCCCCATGCCGCCCGCCGATCCCGTGATGTTCGTAACCACGACGGGCTTGGGCAGGTACTTCTTGAGATGCTCGGCGACGATACGGGCTGACACGTCGCTGCCGCCACCGGGCTTGTAGGGCACGATCATCTGAATGGGTTTTTCCGGGTAGGATCCGGCCATGGCAGGCAGGGCCAGGCAACACAGTGTGAGCACGCTCAGCAACGCAACGATTCCCTTCCGCATATTTTCCTCCATTCGAATGGGTTTGCAGCCCCGGCCCAGGACAACCATCCAAGGCCTGCAAGGCCGTTCCACTGTGGCGGGCATGAGTACGCCTCCAGTCGCCCGCACCCTTTGAATCATCGGTTCAACACTTTCCCGAGTCGGGATTACAAACAGGGTCCCTGCAGGTACATTTCCGGGAATTCCTTCACGCCCATGATCTCGCCCTTGACCAGCCGGCCCGACGCATAGCGCAGGACCTCGTTCACCAAACGGTCGCCGGCCGCGGAGAGGGACTCCTTCTCGGAAATCACCGTGCTTGAAGTGAAGTCCACTTCCTCGTGGATGTTGACGTAGGCCTGCGGATTGCCGGTCATGAACAATGTCGGAGCCACGAGACCGGAGTTGGCCGAGGGCAACAGCGCATCATTGGGGAACCGGCCGCCGCCTACCTGGAAGATGGTCAGCACCGCGCCCGCCGCCGCAAAGCCCAGGAACAGGGCCGACGAAGACATCCAGGCATCCATGAAGTAGAGCCCGCGGCCCGTGGGCTTTTCGCCATACGCCACGCAGCCCTGCAGCGGCATGCTGCCGGACTTGACGATGGCGCCCAGGGATTTTTCCTCAAGGGTGGTCAAACCAGCCTGAATATTGGCCGGGATGGGATTAATCTCGCGGATGTCTTCGCCGGTGGACTTGGCCTGCAGCTCCACACGCTCCACGGCGTCCAGGAATTTCTGGCGCTCGCCCGCGTCGACGAACCGCTTGGCCAGAAGGTGCTCGGCCCCGATGACCTCGGTGGTTTCAGAGAACATGGCTGTGCCGCCAGCCTCGACGACACGGTCGAACAGGTAACCGACCACGGGGTTGCCGGACATGCCCGAGGTGGGATCGGAATATCCACATTTGACGGCCACGCTCAACTCGCCGAGGCCGACTTCTTCACGTTCGCATTCACTGGCCCTTTGGATCAGCGCCCTGGCCTTGCGCATGCCTTCGCCCAGGGCCTGCTGCAGCCCGCCGCAAGTACTCAGGAAGACTGTATCCACGGGCTTGCCGCTGGCGGCGATTTCCGCCACGAAATTCTTATAGTCGAATTCAGGGTAGCCGCTATCCTCTTTGACGCCAACCACAAGCACGGCCCCAACATTGGGGTTGCGCGCCACGCCGATGAGGGTTCGCGCGACGGTTCGCCGGTCTGCGATATCCCGCCCGCCTTCCTGGGGCTGCACGTAGACCGTGGCCCCGTGAACCAGCCGACTGATCAGCAGCGCCAAATTGGACGCACCGCGGGCGTTGGCGATGATGAGCACATGGTTTCTGATGCCTACCGAACCGTCGGGCCGAATGAATCCTTTGAACTTCATGCCTATGCCTCCGCGAGGTCGCCTCGCCCCCGCTTGCCTTTCACGTTGTGGATATGAACGCATTCTCCGCTTTTGATGGGTTGCGAAGCTACGCCGATGACTTCCTTGTATTTAACAATGTCAGCATCGACGGCGATGTCGCAAAGCGCGATCTTGAATCCGAATGGAATATCGTCCACAGCGATAAATCGCCGTTCTTCACCATCCGAGACGTATGAGACCTCGTCGTCCTTGTGGATATCCTCAAGGGCATTACCCACATTGTCTTTTCCGTTCATCACAATAATAGATTTCATGCTATCCTCCGAAGTTTGGTTGCACGACATAAAGCAATTAGCCTGCCAAACCTTCCGCCAGGAAATAAAATGAATATTTTTAATTGATTAGTTGAAAAAAAGAATAACTCCACCGTTGGCACCCTTTCGGTTTCATTCCCCTGCCTTTCAACAGTGGATGACGATCTGCAATTGTGTTTCAGACTTGAAATGGCGGCAATGAAGCCCAATGAGGCAAGGGAGAAATTCGGACAGAAAATTAGTTTGCCCGCTCAAAGCGGACAACAGCAAAAGCCGCTTCCGGCGGCTGCGGAATGCGGAACTCTCGAAAGCGGCTTTTCATTGCCGGCGGGCCAGGGGAATGCAAAAAACAGGGATACGAGCGGGGCGCTTCCGTTCGCTTAGGCCTGAACGAGGTGGTTGGTTTTGCAGGCACCTGGAAGCCGTTGCCGATATTGACCACGGCAACACTGCTGGCGCAGGAGGCAAGCATGCCCAGGAGGCTCGAAAAGCGCCCAGGGCCGTTAAGGATAAGACGGCAGCGAAGCAGTCCGTGAGCCCGACGAGGATGGCCGCATCCGTGGGCCGGATCCCGCCGTACAGATCGGCTTCCATGACGGACGCAGGAACGGGCACAATGCCGTGGGCACAGTGCACGAAGCCGCCGCCAAGCTCCACCGGCAAGGCCTACACCACGACACCACCAAACGTTGGACAGCCGTTAGACAACAATCTCGCGCATGAAAAAAGGCTTAGATCGGATCGATCTAAGCCTTTGAAAAATTGGTGGAGCTGGACAGAATCGAACTGACGGCCTCTTGAATGCCATTCAAGCGCTCTCCCAACTGAGCTACAGCCCCACGCTTTGGGAGAAGGCAATTTACCCAAAACCATTCGCTTGTCAAGCCCGGAACAGGAGGGATTCCTGTCCGGTCCGTCTTCGTTTGCCGGCGAAACCGGAAGGGGTCGCCCGGCGGAGCGCGTCAGTTTGCTGGGCCTCCGGTGGAAACCATTCCGCAGACAGAGCCAACAGCCCGACAACCCTTAAAGATATGTTAACATGCGCCGATACATTATAGGTAAACGCAACGCGCATCCCCGCGCCGCGACCAGCTACGGAGCCTCGCCATGTCCAACAGCTTCGATCCCCTGTCCATCCAGTCCTCGAGCCTGTACTGGGCGGAAAGCCAGCCCCTGGAAGCCTTGAGCGCCGACGATCTGGAGCGCTCCGGCAAGGTGGACCAGGCCTCTGGCCCGGCCTATACCGTGGACATCTCCGAGGAGGGCCGCGAGGCCGCCGACAAACCGCAGGAGACCATGGAGGACCCCTGGGGCGAATATTTCGGGATCAAGGCGGGTACCACGACCCTGTCCAACGGCAACAAGCAGGTGGTGTCCATCGACGGCGACACCATGGAGCTCGAGGAATACAAGAACGGCAAGCTGGTCAAGAAAGCCACCGGCCTGCTCACCACCGAGGGCGTGGTCCTGGACACGGAGATCTACGGCCACAACGGCAAGGTCAGCCAGGCCATCCACACCGAGCTTCTGGGCCTGGACGACACCAAGGGCCTGACCACCTCGGCGCGCATGCGCCGCAGCGCCCAATGGTTCGACAACGGCCAGCTCGTCCGCCAGATGCAGGACAGCATGAAGCTGGAAAGCGACTACACCTCGCAGGGCGGCGCATTCCCCGCGGACGAGGACCCCGAGGTAGACGCGGACTTTTCCGCCAAGGGCCTGGTCAAGGCCGGGCTGGCCGGGCTGCCCAAGACCCTGGAGGAGATCGCCGGGGGCATGACCAGGAGCACCCACAAGACCATCTACTCCGCCAGCATCCAGGAATTCGCCAACGGCCGCCTGATCCAGGACATGCACATCAGCCAGAAAAACACGTTCGAAAACAAGACCAACCGCAGCGAGGAGCAACACGACGACATGGCTCCGCACACCACCAAGAGCATGTTCCAGGACACCAATCTCCAGATCCGGGTCAGCTCCTACGACCAGGACGGCAACCTGATCCGCGAGGCGTCCTTCAGCGACTCGCACCAGGATTCGGACTTCTCCACCAACGGCCTGCAGCGCCAGAAGGTCAGCGTGACCTGGTACAACAAGGGCGAACTGGTCAAGCGCAGCCAGGGAGCCCTGACCATGGAGGAATCCAAAAACAAGCAGCTGGGCGAGCAGCCCACCCTGCTGGACACCCTGGATATGCACCAGGACGCCCTGGGCCTGCACAAAAGCGAATTCTCCTCCACCACGCCGCGTTCGGCCGCCGGCCTGCTGGGTATGGACCTGCTGGGCGCGGGCACCGACGGGGACCATTTCACCGAGGACCTGGAGCGCAGGGCGGCCAAGGACTCCTACAATCTCGCTGATAAGGCCGCCCGGAGCGGCACGGCGGACAAGATCTACGAGATCGCCTGGGAGAACGAGATATACCGCGACGGGGACATGGTGGCACGCCAGACGGACATGGAGGCCGCCACCAAAAACCTCACGCCCAGGGACATGGACATCCGCACGGGCGGCGGGCTCACCGAGGACGACACCCCGGCCGTGCTGCACAAGAGCGAGCACGCCGAGGAAAGCTTCGAGGACGGCAAGCTCAAGCAGCGCGCGGTCATCGCCTCCCACGAATTCATCCAGGAGGGCGACCGCGAGGGCCCGGACACCCTCAAGACGTCCACCGTGGCCTCCAAGAGCGAGGGCGCGAACCGCGAAACCCGCAACGCCGTCGCCGCCGCCCCCCTGGAGGACGTGGACCGCGAGTTCCACACCGCGGCCGAATCCATGGGCAAGGAGACCAGCCTGACCATGGACGACGTCTCGGAGCTCATCCAGCGCCTGGGCCCGGCGGAAGACGAATAACCGCCCCGCGCCTTCGCGCACCTTCCGGCCCCGCGCCCATCCCGGCGGGGCCGCTCGGCATTGCCACCCGGGCCGTCTTGCCCTAGAACAATGCCCATGCCAGCCCTTGCCCGACGCATCCTCGCCAAGATCCTCTGGATCGCGGTCATCTTCATCGGCATCACGGTGATCAGCTTCAGCGTGATCCACCTCGCGCCGGGCTCGCCCACGGATTTGCAGACCACCCTGAACCCCGAGGCCTCGTCCGACGCCCGCGCCCGGCTGGAGGCCCTCTACGGCCTGGACAAGCCCCTGCACGTGCAATACCTGAGCTGGCTCTCGCGCCTGACGCGCCTGGACTTCGGCCGCTCCATGAGCGGGGACCACCGCCCGGTGTGGGACAAGATCGTGGAGCGCCTGCCGCTGACCTTCGGCATGAACGTGGCCTCGCTGATCCTGACCCTGGCCATCACCATTCCCATCGGCGTGGCCTCGGCCTGGTGGCGGGGCGGCTGGTTCGACCGCTCGGCCACGGTGCTGGTGTTCATCGGCTTCGCCATGCCCGGGTTCTGGCTGGCGCTCTTGCTCATGTACGCCTTCTGCATCCAATGGCCCATTCTGCCCATCTCCGGACTCACGTCCCTGGGCTTCGAGCAGATGACCTTCTGGGGCAGGATGGGCGACCTGGCCGCGCACCTGGCCCTGCCGCTGTTCGTGTACACCTTCGGCAGCCTGGCGGGCATGAGCCGCTTCATGCGCACCAGCATGCTGGAGGTCCTGCGGCAGGACTACATCCTCACGGCCCGGGCCAAGGGCCTGCCGCTGACCACGGTCATCTTCAAGCACGCCATGCGCAACGCGCTGCTCCCCGTCATCACCATCCTGGGCCTGTCCGTGCCCGGGCTCATCGGCGGCAGCGTGATCATCGAGTCCATCTTCGCCCTGCCCGGCCTAGGGCAACTGTTCTACCAGGGGGTCATGGCCCGGGACTACCCGCTGATCATGGGCAACCTGGTGCTTGGCGCCCTCTTGACCCTGGCGGGCAACCTCCTGGCCGACCTGGCCTACGGGCTGGCGGACCCGCGCATCCGCTCCAGGGGGCGCGGCTCATGAGGATACCCGGGCTCTCCCGCCTGCTGCCGCGCCAGGGCATGCTCGCCGTGGGCCTGGCCATCGTGGGGCTGATGTCCCTGGCCGCCCTGGCCGCGCCCTGGATAGCGCCCTACGACCCCACTTCGCTGAACGTGGACCACCTCTTCCAGGGCCCCTCGGCCGCGCATCTCCTCGGCACCGACGGCCTGGGCCGCGACGTGTTCTCGCGCATGCTCTTCGGCGCGCGGGTCTCGCTGTGGGTGGGCTTCGTGGCCGTGGGCATCTCCGTGGCCATCGGCTTGGCCCTGGGCCTGGCCGCGGGCTATTTCGGCGGCCTCACGGACGAGATCATCATGCGCGGGGTGGACGTGATGCTCTGCTTCCCGTCCTTTTTCCTGATCCTTGCGGTCATCGCCTTCCTGGAGCCCAGCCTGGCCAACATCATGGTGGTCATCGGGGCCACGTCCTGGATGGGCGTGGCGCGCCTGGTGCGCGCCGAGACCCTGACGCTCCGGGGCCGGGACTTCGTGCTCGCGGCCAAGGTGGCCGGGGCCGGGCCCGGGCGCATCATCCTCTTGCACATCCTGCCCAACGCCGTGGCCCCGGTGCTGGTCTCCGCCACCCTGGGCGTGGCCGGGGCCATCCTGGTGGAGTCGTCCCTGTCCTTCCTGGGCCTGGGGGTGCAGCCGCCCATGCCCAGCTGGGGCAACATGCTCATGGAGGGCAAGGACGTCCTGACCTTCGCGCCGTGGCTGTCCTTCTTCCCTGGGCTGGCCATCCTGATCACGGTGCTGGGCTACAACCTCCTGGGCGAGGCGCTGCGCGACCGCTTCGATCCCCGCCTGCGCGCCTGACGCGCGCGCCCCGCTGGGACGGGCCATCTTTCCTTGCACTCGCTCCAACCTGTCCGTATAGTTCAAACAGTGGATTTCCCGTTCGCCGGGCAGCGGACAGGCCTCTAACCAAACAAGGACGCCTATGCACACGGAAACTCCGGAGTCCTCCTGCTTCCTGCATACGTATTTCGCGCGCCAGCCCATCTTCGACAGGCACAACCGGGTCTGGGGCTACGAGCTTTTGTTCAGGGGCGGCCCGGAAGCGGAAAAGGCCGACATCTCGGACCTGGACCAGGCCACCCTGGGCGTGACCGCGGACTCGACCATAGCGCCCGAGGATTTCTACGGTACGGACAAGAAGATCCTGGTCAATTTCGGCGAGCAGGGCATCCTGGAGAACGTGCCCTACGCCCTGCCCCCCGGCCACACCGTGGTCCAGGTGCCCGAAGGCGCCCTGAAGTCGCCGGACACGGCCAAGGCCCTGAGCGAACTCACGCGCGACGGCTACTCCATCGCGGTGGACGACTTCGAGGGACGCTCCGACGCGGCCCTCAAGGTGGCGGATCTGGTGATCATCGACATCCTGGACAAGGAAGCCGAGGTCATCGCCCCCATCCTGGAGAAGGCCAAGCAGGCGGGCGTCCCGGCGCTCTCCAAGCGGGTCCAGGACACCGAGGCCTTCTCCATGGCCAAGCACCTGGGCTTCCCCCTGTTCCAGGGCTTCTTCTTCCGCAAGCCCGAGCTGATCCAGAACCGCAAGCTGACCTCGCACCAGGTTTCGCGCTTCAACCTCTTGCGCAGCATCGAGCAGCAGGACCCGGACTTCGAACAGCTGGCCAAGGACATCCAGACCGACGTGTCCATCAGCTACCGCCTGCTCACGTACCTGAACTCGGCGGCCTTCGCCTTCACCCAGCCCATCCAGTCCATCAAGCAGGCCATCGTGCTCCTGGGCTGGAAGCAGCTCAAGAACTGGCTTAGGGTCATCGTACTCACGGACATGCAGCCCAAGGGCAAGGCCTCGGAACTGTTCTTCGTGGCCGTGCAGCGCGGCAAGTTCCTGGAGCTCATCGCCCGCAGCCAGGACTCGGCCAAGGCCGACCCGGACAGCATGTTCCTGCTGGGGCTCTTCTCCCTGCTGGAGGCCATGCTGGACATGCCCATGGACGTCATCGTGGACAGGCTGCCCCTGCCCGAGGACATCAAGGCCGCCCTCACCGGGACGCGCAACTACCAGGGCACCTGGCTGGCCCTGGTGCGCGCCCACGAAAAGGGCGCCTGGGAGGACCTGGACGTGCTCACGGACGAGCTGGGCCTGAACCGGCTGGTGGTGGCGGTGAGCTATTACAAGTCCGTGCTCTGGGCCAACACCTTCTTCAAGCACGGCTCGGCCCAGGCCGACCAGGCCACGGAATCGGCCTGATCGCTCTCGCGGAGCACGCCAACACCTGGCCCTTCAGGGCCGCAAGGAGGGACGCATGAACCCCGAACGCATCATCCGCGGCGTGGCCGGAACCTTCGTCCTGGCCTCGGCCATCCTTTCCTGGCTGCATTCGCCATGGTGGCTCCTGCTCACGGCCTTCGTGGGCGCGAACCTGCTGCAGTCGGCCTTCACGGACACCTGCCCGCTCCTGGCCGTGCTGCGCCGCCTGAACCGTTCCAAGGACGCCTAGCCTCGCCGGCCCCGCGCGGCCGGCCCAACACCCGGGACAGTTCCATGAACAAACGCATCATTCCCGCCCTGACCCTGGCCGCCGCCGCCCTGGTGGTGCTCTGGGCAGCCGGGGCCTTCCGCACCGGGGTCATCGACCCGGACGCCGCCGTACCCCGCCAGAAAGGCGAGGCCCCGCCCAGGGCCACGGCCCAGGCCCGCACCGAGACCGTCACGGAATTCTTCGAGGCCGTGGGCACCATCCGGCCGCGCACGGAGACGCGCATCGAGGCCCAGATCACGGGCAAGGTGCGCAAGGTGCACGTGCGCGCCGGGGACTTCGTGCGCCGGGGCGACCCGCTCATCGAGCTGGACGACCGCGAGCCCGCCTCGCGCATGGCCCAGGCCGGGGACGCCCTGGCCTCGACCCAGGCCGAGCGCGAACGCGCCCGCCAGGCAGTGAAGGAGGCCGAGGCCGCCCTGGACAACGCCAAGGCCCAGTTCCAGCGCATCCTGGCCCTGGCCAAGGACCGGGCCGTCACCGCCCGCGAGGAGGACCAGGCCCGTTCGGACTTCCTGCAGGCCGAGGCCCGGGTGCGCCAGGCCCGCGAAGGCCTGGCCTCGGCCCAGGCCAGGACCGCGCGCGCGGCCGAGGCCCTGGAGGAGACGAAGATCGCTCTGGGCCACGCGGTGATCCGCGCGCCCGAGGACATGGAGGTGGCCCGGCGCAGCGTGGAGCCCGGGGACCTGGCCGTTCCCGGCAAGGCCCTGCTGGTGGTGCAGACCGCCGGGGCCATGCGCCTGGAGGCCCACGTGCGCGAGGGGCTCATCGGCAACGTGCGCGTGGGCGGGGAGTTGGACGTGTCCATCCCGGCCCTGTCGCGCACGGTCGCGGGCGTGGTGGAGGAGGTAGCGCCCTCGGCGGACCCGGCAACCAGGACCTTCCTGGTCAAAGTGGGCCTGCCGGACATGACCCGGACCTACGTGGGCATGTTCGGCCGCCTGCTGGTGCCCTCGGCCAGCCGCGAGGCCGTGCTGGTGGACGCCGCGGCCGTGCGCCGGGTGGGCCAGCTGGAGACCGTGCTGGTCAAGGAAGGCGAGGCCTGGCGCAGCGTGTACGTGAAGACAGGGCAGCGCCGGGGCGCGGACGTGGAGATCCTCTCCGGGCTTTCCGGGGGCGAGACCGTTGGCCTGTGGGGGGCGGCGCATGCCGGATAAACCCGCGCCGGAACAATCCGCCCCCGACGAGCCCAGGGGCCTGATCCCCTCGGTGGTGGCCGCGTTCCTTCAGACGCGGCTCTCGGTGATGCTGGTCTTCGCGGCCCTGTGCCTGGGCGCGGCGGCCATCTTCGTCACCCCGCGCGAGGAGGAGCCGCAGATCGTGGTGCCCATGGCCGACGTGCTGGTCAGCGTGCCCGGGGCCAGCGCCCGCGAGGTGGAGAAGCTGGTCACCACGCCCCTGGAGCGCATCCTCTGGCAGATCGACGGGGTCAAATACGTCTATTCCACCTCCCGCCGGGACCAGGCCCTGGCCACGGTGCGCTTCCGCGTGGGCGAGGACCGCGAGAATTCCCTGCTCAAGCTGCACAACGCCATCCAGAAGAATCTCGACCTGGTGCCCTCGGTGGTCAGCGGCTGGCACGTGCGCCCTGTGGAAATCGACGACGTGCCCGTCGTCATGGTCACCCTGTATTCGGACCGCTACGGGCCGCATGAGCTCAGGCGCATGGGCGAGGAGGTCTTCCACCGCCTGTCCGAGACGCCCGACGTGTCCGGCGTGACCATCACCGGCGGCAGCCCGCGCGAGATCCGCGTGGAGCTCGACCCCCAGCGCATGGCCGGAATGAACGTGGCCCCGGAGGACCTGCGCGCGGCCCTGGCCGCGTCCGACACGTCCATAACCGCCGGGTCCGTGGACCAGGCCGGGCGGGCCGTCACCGTGCGCACGGATTCGTTCCTGCGCTCGGCCGCCGACGTGGGCGACGTGGTGGTGGGCGTGTTCGAGGGCCGTCCGGTCTACGTGCGCGACGTGGCCCAGGTCCTGGACGCGCCCGAGGAGGCGGCGTCCTACTCGCGCATCGGCTTTTCCCCGCGCCGGGCCAGGGAACTGGGCCTGGACGCCGGGGCCGGTTGCTGTTTCCCGTCCGTGACCCTGGCCGTGGCCAAAAAGAAGGGTACCAACGCCGTGTGGGTCGCCCGCGACGTGCAGCAGCGCATGGCCGAGCTGGCCCGGGACGTGCTGCCCGCGGACGTGTCCTACGAGATCACCCGCGACTACGGGGCCACAGCCCAGGACAAGGTGGACAACCTGCTTTCGTCCCTGTTCTTCGCCATCCTCACGGTGGTGGCGCTGTTGGCCTTCACCCTGGGCAAGCGCGAAGCCGCGGTGGTGGCCCTGGCCGTGCCGCTGAGCTTCTCCCTGGCCCTGTTCGTGAACTACGCCCTGGGCTACACCATCAACCGCGTGACCCTGTTCGCGCTGATCCTGTCCCTGGGGCTGGTGGTGGACGACCCCATCACCAACGTGGACAACATCCAGCGCCACATCCGCCTGGGCCGCCTGGACCCGCGCCGCGCCACCCTGGCGGCCGTGGCCGAGGTCCTGCCCCCGGTGATCCTCTCCACCCTGGCCATCATCGTGTCCTTCACGCCGCTGTTCTTCATCACCGGCATGATGGGCCCGTACATGGCCCCCATGGCGGCCAACGTGCCGCTGACCGTGACCTTCTCCACCCTGGCCGCGCTCACCGTGGTGCCCTGGCTCTCGCATCTGCTGCTGCGGGGCCGCGCGGGCGAGGCCGAGGGGGCCGGGTCCTCCGGGGCCGACCCGCGCGTGGCCCGGGCGTACGCGGCCCTGGTGCGCCCGTTCCTGGATTCGCGCGGCCGCCGCCTGGCCCTGTGGGGCGTGGTGGGCCTGCTGCTTCTGGCCTCCTGCGCCCTGGCGGCCCTGCGTTTGGTGCCCCTGAAGATGCTGCCCTTCGACAACAAGAACGAGTTCCAGGTGGTCATCGACATGCCCGAGGGCACGTCCCTGGAAAACACGGACCGCGTGGTGCGCCGTTTCGAAGACTTCCTGCGCACCGTTCCCGAAGTGGACTCCACCGTGAGCTTCACGGGCACGGCCTCGCCCATGGACTTCAACGGCATGGTCCGCCACTACTTCCTGCGCCAGGGCGGCAACCTGGCCGACATCCGCGTGAACCTGGCGGACAAGGCCCGGCGCGGCGAACAGAGCCACGCCATCGTGCTCCGCCTGCGCCCGGACCTGGAGCGCCTGGCCCGGGAGTCCGGCGCGGACATCAAGGTGGTGGAGACCCCGCCGGGTCCGCCGGTGATGTCCACCCTCACGGCCGAGGTCTACGGCGCGCCCGACCGCACCTACGCCCAGCTCATCGAGGCCGCCGAACACGTGGCCGAGCTCATGCGCACGGAGCCCTTCGTCACGGACGTGGACACCACGGCCGAGGCCGCGCACACCTATCTGGATTTCGAACTGGACAAGGAAAAGGCGCGCCTCACGGGCGTGTCCTCCAAGGAAGTCACCGACGCCCTGGCCCTGGCCGTGTCCGGCGCCACCCCGGGCACCGTGCACCGGCCCAACGAGCGCCAGCCCCTGCCCGTGCGCCTGGTGCTGCCGCGCGCCAAGCGCTCCTTCGCCTCGGGCCTGTCCCAGATCCCCCTGCACGGCGACGGAGCGATGGTCCAACTGGCGGAACTCGGGACCTTCGACCAACGCGCCGAGGACCAGCCCATCCAGCACAAGAACCTGCGCCGCGTGGTCTACGTGTACGGCGAGATGGCCGGGCGCTCGCCCGCCACCGCCATCCTGGACCTGCAAAGCCGCCTCGCGGACGACCCCACCCCCCCGGGCACCAGCGTGGACTGGGCCGGAGAGGGCGAGTGGAAGATCACCCTGGACGTGTTCCGCGACCTGGGCCTGGCCAACGTGGCGGCGCTCTTGGGCATCTTCGTGCTGCTGGTCATCCAGACCAGATCCTGGGGCCTGCCCGCGCTGATCATGAGCGCCATACCGCTGACGGTCATCGGCATCATGCCCGGGTTCTGGCTCCTGAACCTGTTCTTCGCCTCGGACGTGGGCGGGCTGCCCAACCCCATCTTCTTCACGGCCACGTCCATGATCGGCATGATCGCCCTGGGCGGCATCGTGATCCGCAACGCCGTGGTGCTCATCGAGTTCATCCAGGGGGCCCAGGCCCAGGGCGCGCCCCTGAAGGAGGCCATCCTGGAGAGCGGGGCCGTGCGCCTGCGGCCCATCCTGCTCACGGCGGGAACCACGGCCCTGGGTGCGTGGCCCATCACCCTGGACCCCATCTTCTCGGGCCTGGCCTGGGCGCTGATCACCGGGCTGTTCGCGTCCACGGCCTTCACCCTGGTGGTGGTGCCCGTGGCCTACTACGCCCTGAACCGGAACAAGGCGACCTAGCAGGCCGTTGAAAAACAGCAATCTGCTGCGTCGCTTCGCTGCTGCAAAAAAAATCAAACCCTCGCGTACTCCCCGTACGCGAGGGTTTGATTTTTTTTGCGCCTTGCATCTCAACGAAGCGCAATTTTTGAACGGCCTGCGAATGTTGCACGCCGGGCGTGGAGCGTGTAGGTCCCAGGGACCATGCTCAAACTGCTGATCCTGGCCTGCGTGGCCGTCTGGCTGGCGGGCCTGTTCCTGGGCCGCAGGCGGCGCGTCATCCGTAGCGCCGCCCACCTGACCCAGCTCATCATCTGGCTGATGCTGGTGTTCATGGCCGCCGCCTACCTGCCCCGGGCGGGCTATTTCCAGGACCACCTCGCGGCGCGCGGGGTCGTGCTGGCTATCTGGTTCTTCGCGTCCTACAAGCTCTCCCAGTGGATCGCCGGCAAGCTCGACAAGTCCCGCAAATGACGCCTCAGCCAAGCTCCCCGGGCTTGACCACCACCAGCAGCATCTTGAAGCGCCGGGCCGCGTCCAGGGCGTGGGGCACCCCGGCGGGCATGGCGATGCACTGCCCGGCGGCCACGGCGTGATCCTCGCCGCCCACGGTGACGCGGGCCTCGCCGTCCAGCACCAGGACCAGGGCGTCGCCCGGGGACGAATGGGCGCTGATGCCCTCGCCCGCGTCAAAGGCGAACAGGGTCACGTTCACCGCGTTTTGCTGGGCCAGGGTCCGGCTGACCACCCGGCCCTCCTCGTAATCCACCAGGGCCGCCATCTCCAGGGCCTGGGCAAGGGGAATGTTCTTCATGAGCTGCATGGGTTCCTCCTGTTGTATCCGGGGGCGTGACGCGCCCGGTATGCAATACGATAGGCCCCGGCCGCGCGGACGCCATTGACCCAGGTCAAAAACGCCGGCGATCAACGGCAAATGTGCGCCGGGCCGAATTCAGGCCTTTACAGAACGGATATTATCCCTATATAGAGCCGGTACACGTCTGTCGGGCCCGGTCCCCGGCGGGCTCTGCCGAGCCGCCGAACCGTGTCTATCCCCGCCTCAGATCCCCCTCACACGATCACGAGCGCACCAAGGATGACCGATAGAGTGTCATCGTCCCTTTGCGCCCCGCCGCTCTTTGCGGCGCGGCTGTGTTTTCATGTTTGACAATAGGATTTTCATGACTTTCGATCAATTCGATTTGATTCCCGCCCTGCGGGAAGGCGTCAGCAAGGCGGGCTACACCGAACCCACCCCCATCCAGGCCAAGGCCCTGCCCCACACCCTGGCCGGCAAGGACCTCCTGGGCCTGGCCCAGACCGGCACGGGCAAGACCGCGGCCTTCGTGCTGCCCGCGCTGCAGCGCCTGTCCGAGGGCCCGCGCGGCCGCCTGCGCGCCCTGGTGGTAGCCCCCACCCGCGAGCTCGCCGAGCAGATCGCCGACGAATTCAAGACCCTGGGCCAGGAGACGGATCTGCGCACCGTGTGCATCTACGGCGGCGTGGGCAAGAACCCCCAGATCAAGGCCCTCAAGCGCGGCGCGGAGATCGCCGTGGCCTGCCCCGGGCGGCTCCTGGACCTCATGAGCGAAGGAAACGCCAAGCTCGGCGACCTGGACGTGCTCGTGCTGGACGAGGCCGACCGCATGTTCGACATGGGCTTTCTGCCCGACGTGCGCCGCATCCTGCGCGCGGCCCCCAAGGGACGCCAGACCATGCTCTTCTCCGCCACCATGCCGCAGGACATCCGCAAGCTGGCCGACGAGGCCCTGAACAGCCCCGTGGAGGTCAAGATCGACTTCGCCAAGCCCGTGGAGACCGTGGCCCACGCCCTGTATCCCGTGCCCCAGCACCTGAAGACCCAGCTGCTGAAGCACGTGCTGGCCGGCACGCGCACCGGCTCCGTCCTGGTGTTCACCCGCACCAAGCACCGCGCCAAGCGCCTGGCCCAGCAACTGGAGCGCATGGGCCACAAGGCCGCCTGCCTGCAGGGCAACCTGTCCCAGAACCGCCGCCAGGAGGCGCTCTCCGGCTTCAAGGCCGGGCGCTACGACATCATGGTGGCCACGGACATCGCGGCCCGGGGCATCGACGTGGCCAGCGTGACCCACGTCATCAACCTGGACATCCCCAACACCGTGGACGACTACACCCACCGCATCGGCCGCACGGGCCGGGCCCAGCGCAACGGCGAGGCCCTGACCTTCGTCACCGACGAGGACGCCGCCACGGTGCGCGCCATCGAGCGGGCCATGGGCGAAAAGCTGCGCCGCGTGACCCTGGGCGATTTCGACTACAACGCCCCGGCCAAGCTGGACGACAACGCCCCGCGCCAGCCGCGCGGCCCCCGGAACGCCGGCAAGAGCCCCGCTCCCCGCAAGGACGGCGCCGCCCCCAGGCAGGGCCGGGGCCAGCGCGGCGGCGGAGCCCAGGCCGCCGGCCAGGACGGCGAGGCCAAGCGTCCCTCCAGGCGGCGCGGCGGACGCGGGCGCGGCAACGCCTCCCAGGCCCAACCCGGCAACCGGGCCTAACCAAGCACCCCCCATCCCCATTCGAGGAGGAAACACGACATGCCCTCATTCGACATCGTGTCCAAAGTGGACCTGCAGGAAGTGGACAACGCCGTGAACAACGTCCTGAAGGAGCTGGCCACGCGCTTCGACTTCCGCAACGTGCCCACGGAGCTGGACCTGAACCGCAAGGACAAGCGTCTGAGCCTGGTCACGGGCGACGAGATGAAGGTCCGCGCGGTGCGCGACATGCTCATCACCCACTGCGTGCGCCGCAAGGTTGACCCCAAGGTCCTGGAGTTCGGCCAGGAGGAACCCACCTCCCAGGGCCGGGTCAAGCAGGAGATCAAGATCCGCGAAGGCATCGACAAGGACACCGCGCGGGACATCGTGAAGCTCATCAAGGACATGAAGCTGAAAAAGGTCCAGGCCGCCATCCAGGACGACCAGGTGCGCGTCACGGGGAAGCAGCTGGACGACCTGCAGGCCGTGATCCAGGCCCTGAACGCCGAGGAGCTGGACATCCCCCTGCAATACGTGAACATGAAGAAGTAGCTATGTCGCTGGTAAGCGTGCGGGACGCCTCCCTGACCTTCGGGGGCCCGCTCCTTCTGGACCACGCCAGCCTGCAGATCGAACCTGGGCAGCGCGTGTGCCTCCTGGGCCGCAACGGCGAGGGCAAGTCCACGCTGATGCGCATCCTGGCCGGGGAGCAGTCCCCGGACTCGGGGCAGATCACGCGCGCCCAGGGCCTGAAGGTGGCGCGCCTGCCCCAGGAGGTGCCCGCCACCCTGCCGGGCACGGTCTTCGACGTGGCCGTGTCGGGCATCGGCCGCCTGGGCGGCACCCTGGCCGCCTACCACGCCGCGGCCCGCGACCTGGAGGCCGACCCCGGGAACGCGGCCGCCCTCTCGCGCCTGCAACACGCCCAGCAGGCCCTGGACGCCGACGGCGGGTTCGAGGCCCAGGGCGTGGTGGACACGGTGCTCTCGCGCCTGAAGCTCGACCCCGACGCCCCCTTCGACATCCTGTCCGGCGGGCTCAAGCGCCGGGCGCTCCTGGCCCGGGCCCTGGCCAGCGCGCCGGACCTGCTGCTGCTGGACGAGCCCACCAACCACCTGGACATCGAGTCCATCACCTGGCTGGAGGACTTCCTGCTCAGGTCCGTGAAGTCCCTGGTCTTCGTGACCCACGACCGCATGCTCCTGCGCAAGCTCGCCACGCGCATCATCGAGCTGGACCGGGGCAGGCTCTTCGACTGGGCCTGCGACTACGACACCTTCCTGGCCCGCAAGCAGGAACAGCTGGACGCCGAGGACAAGCACAACCGCGAGTTCGACAAAAAGCTGGCCCGAGAAGAGGCCTGGATACGCCAGGGCATCAAGGCCCGGCGCACGCGCAACGAGGGCCGGGTCCGCGAGCTGGTCAAGATGCGCCGCGAACGCGCGGCCCGGCGCGGGCACCAGGGCGAGGTGCGCATGCGCATCCAGGAGGCCGAGCGCTCGGGCAAGCTGGTGGCCGAGATCCACGGCATGACCTTCGGCTACAATGGCCAGCCCGTCATCAAGGACTTCTCCACCTCCATCCTGCGCGGGGACAAGGTGGGCATCATCGGGCCCAACGGCTCGGGCAAGACCACCCTCCTGGGCCTGCTCCTGGGCAAGCTCGCCCCGCAGAGCGGGGACGTGCGCCTGGGCACCAACCTGGAGATCGCCTACTTCGACCAGCACCGCGCCGAGCTGGACCCGGACAAGTCCGTGCGCGACAACGTGGCCCAGGGCAACGACGTGGTCACCGTGGGCGGCCGCACCCAGCACGTGGTGGGCTATTTGAAGGATTTCCTGTTCCCGCCGGACCGGACCATGGTGCCCGTGTCCGTGCTCTCGGGCGGCGAGCGCAACCGCCTGCTCCTGGCCAAGCTCTTCACCCGGCCCGCCAACGTGCTGGTGCTGGACGAGCCCACCAACGACCTGGACGCCGAGACCCTGGACCTCCTGGAGGAGCGCCTCCTGGATTTCTCGGGCACCGTGCTCGTGGTCAGCCACGACCGCGCCTTCCTGAACAACGTGGCCACCTCCACCCTGGCCCTGGAAAGCCACGGCGTGGTCCACGAATACGTGGGCGGCTACGACGACTGGCTCCGCCAGCGTCCCGAGCCCGAACCCGAGGCCCTGGCCAAGCCCAGGATCAAGCCCGTGCGCCACAAGGCGGCCCCCAGCTCCAAACGCAAGCTGACCTACGCGGAAACCCGCGAACGCGACCAGCTGGCCAGGGAACTGGACGAACTGCCCGCGCGCATGGACGCCCTGGAAGAGCAGCAGACAACGCTGCAAAACCGCCTGTCCGACCCCGCGTTCATGGCCAAGGGCGCCGAGGCCATCTCCACGGCGGCCAAGGAGCTGCAGGACGTGGAAGCCGCCCTGGAGCAGGCTTTGGAGCGCTGGGAATGGATCGAAAACAGGCTGGAGAAATTGACGGAAGACTGAGCTTTCAATGCGAGGGGGAACTTCTTGAAAGAAGTTCCCCCTCGCGCTCCCCTTCAAGAACGTTTCTACGCCCGGGGCCGCGCGCGGCCCCGGGCGGTCTTGCTTCTAGGTGACGGCGAAGGCGCGCACCGGAAAGGAATTCAGGCCGCGTATTTTTGGGGGCACCGCGAAGAAGCGCGCACCCGTGTCGGGCACGTTTTCCAGGCCGGTCATGTGCTCCACGATGGCGATGTCCGCGCGCAACAGAATGCTGTGCACCGGGCGTTCGGGGTCGGCGGTGCTGTCGATGTTCACGGAGTCGACGCCCACGAGCATGGCCCCGGCGTCGCGCAGCAGAAGGGCCGCGTCCCTGGTCAGATAGGGGTAGTCGCCGAAGTAGGCGTCCGTGCCCCAGTGTTTGGACCAGCCCGTATGCACGAGCACGGCGTGACCCGCGACGTCCAGGCCCTGGAAAAACTCGGCCGTAATCGCGCGCTGGCCCTGGGCGCGCACCACCGTGCAGGGCAGGTCCGCCACCCGGGCCAGATCGAAGTCCGCCAGGTCCCCGCCGTCCGCGTAGCGGTGGAAGGGCGCGTCCATGTAGGTGCCCGTGCTGGCGCACATCTCGATGTTCGCGATGTAGAAGCTGGTGCCCGGCGCGTAATGCGACCGGGAGGCCTCGCGGCTCATGTGGTCCGTGATCCTCGGCGCGGGCAGGCCCGGGTAGGTGGTCATGCCCTCGCTGATCTCGTGAGACAGGTCGAAAAACATCTTCACATCCTTTCCTGGCGCTCGATTCAGGCCATGCAGTCCAGGCGGTCGTCCAGGTAGGCGGCCAGGTCCGGGCCCTGGGGGTTGCGCAGCACGTGGCGCAGCCAGGCCTCGCGTTCAAAGCACATGACCCGCAAATCCCAGACGCAGGCGCACACGCCCGTGGCCGTGACTTCTTCCAGAGCTTCGGGCTTATCCGTGGGCGAGACGAAGACCCGGTGGTGCACCTCGTTCTCCCCGGTCCACCAGTCCGCGAACACGAAGTTCACACCGCGCCCGTCGTTCACGCCCAGATAGCCCGCGCCGTAGGGCCCGCCGTCCTTCGTCTGCGGGAACACGCGCCGCGCCAAATCCCGCGCGCAGGCCACCAGCTCCGGCCTGGGCGCGTCGCGGCCGTAGGCGATGCCGTAGACCTTCACGCGCCAGTCCCCGAACGCGAGCAGCTCCAGGAAACGCACGGGCCTGAGCCCGCATTCCTCGCTCAGGATCACGTCCCTCATATCCACTCCGCCTCCACCGTGCGCTCGGACACATTGCCCCCGGTGTTCACGGTGCCCGCGGGCTCGATCATCATGATCCGCCCATCAGCTCGCCCGGCCCCAGCTCCACGTCGCGGTCGCGAAAGCGCAGGACCATCTTCCCGGAAACCACCAGGAACATCTCCTCCTCCCTGGCGTGGGAATGCCATTCAAAGGAGCCCTTGATCCTGCCCAGCTTGACGTGGGTGTCGTTCACCTGGGCCACGATCCTGGGGTGCCAGAGGTCGTCGAACAGGCTGAACTTCTCCTCGATGTTGACCTTCTCGTTGCGCATTTCTTCCTCCTCTGTTCAACCCTGCGCGCCCACGGGCACCCGCAGGCTCTCGCGCAGGGCGCGGAAGGCGATGGACGTGCGCGTGCCCGTCACGCCTTCGATGTCGTTGATGGCCATGACCAGTTCTTCCAGGGCCCCGGTGTCCGCGCAGCGCACCTTCACGGTGAAGCAGTCCTCCCCGGTCATGTGCAGGACCTCCTGCACGCCGGGCAGCTCCGTGAGCCGCTGGCCCACGGCCCGGGCCATGCGGTGCGGGGACAGGCGCACGGCCACCAGGGCCAGCACGTGCAGGCCCACGGCCTCCGGGTCCACCTGGGCCGCGTAGCCCCGCAGCACCCCGCCGCGCTCCAGCTTGCGGATGCGCTCCAGCACGGCCGAGGCCGTGAGCCCCACCCGGCGGCCCACCTCGGCGTTGGACAGGCGGGCGTTCTCCTGGAGCATCGTCAGTATCTGGGCGTCAATCTCATCAATCGTCATGAATAAACCTCGTTTTGTTTTCGATACGTAAACGAAATGCTCTTGTAAACAACAAATCGTCAAATCGGGCCCGCGATATCGCGGAAGTTGTCAAGCGGCGTTGACAGCCTCCCCCCGCCCCCCTATTGTCCGCATCCCGGGGAAAAGCCTCGGGGCCGCAACCCCAGGGAGAACCGCCTCATGAACCCCTTCGCCCGCCGCTGGAGCGCGCCCAACGGATACCGCCGGGTCCTGGACATCGGCCTGCCGCTCATGGCCAGCATGATCTCGGCCACCGTGACCCAGTTCACGGACCGCATGTTCCTGGGCCGCTATTCCCTGGACGCCCTGGCCGCCTCCCTCTCGGGCAGCCTGTCCAACTTCACCCTCATGGCGCTGTTCATGGGCATCGTCAGCTACGTCAACGTGTTCGTGGCCCAGTACACGGGCCAGGGCCGCCCCGAGCGCCTGGGCGCGGCCGTGTGGCAGGGGGTCTGGCTGGCCCTGGGCTTCGGCGCGCTCATGGCCCTGGCCGGGCCGTGCGGCGGGCCGCTCTTCGCCCTGGCCGGGCACACGCCCGCGGTGCAGGCCATGGAGACCGACTATTTCAGCATCCTCTGCCTGGGCTCCGGGCTGAACATAGTGGCCGTGGCCCTGTCCACCTTCTATTCCGGCCGGGGGCTGACCCGGCCCGTGATGCTGGTGAACATGACGGGCGCGGCCCTGAACATCCCCCTGGACTACGCCATGATCAACGGGGCCTGGGGCTTCCCGGAGATGGGCATCCAGGGCGCGGGCTGGGCCACGGTCATCTCCTGGGGGCTGGCCGCCGTCCTGTTCGTCGCGCTGGTGCTGAGCCAGCGGCACGAAGCCCGCTTTCGCACCCGCTCCGCCTGGCGGCCGGACGCCGCGCTCATGGCGCGGCTCCTGCGCTTCGGCGTGCCCGGAGGCCTGCAGATGTTCCTGGACGTGGTGGGCTTCATGGGCTTCGTGCTCATGGTCGGCCGCCTGGGCACGGACCAGCTGGCCGCCACCAACATGGTCCTGTCCCTGAACCATTTCACCTTCCTGCCCATGGTCGGCCTGCACATCGCCGCCGAGACCCTCATGGGCCAGGCCATGGGCGCGGGCAGGCCCGGGGACGGGGCCCAGGCCACCCTGAGCTGCCTGCACCTCTGCGTGTTCTTCGGGCTGCTGGTGGGCGCGGTGTTCATCCTGGCCCCGGGGCCGCTGCTCGCCGCGTTCAAGCCCTCGGCCTACACCGCTGCCCAGTACGCGCCCATCGCGGAAACGGGCCGGGTGCTCCTGATGTTCGTGGTGGCCTACACCGTGTTCGACGGCGCGGCCATCGCCTTTTCCGGCGGGCTCAAGGGTGCCGGGGACACGCGCTTCACCATGCTCCTGGCCGGGGCGCTTACGGTTTTCGGCCTGATCCTGCCCGTATATTTCGTGGTGGTGGTCCTGGGCTTGGGGCTCTTCCCGGCCTGGTCCTGCCTGGTGCTCTACCTGATCATCTACTCCGGTGCCGTGTGGCTCCGGTTCCACTCCGGAGCGTGGAAAAAGCTGCGGGTCGTGGAAGAGGACTGAACCGGATCCCAATATTAGGAATGATTCCTATTTTGCTTGCCTTTCCCCACCAAGTGACTACACTTCAACCCGCACCCGCCGCCCGGGCGGCATAACCTTTCCGGAACACGAGAACCCGACGAACGACCATGAGCCACGAGCAGATCAGCATACAGGGCGCACGCCACCACAACCTGAAGAACCTGAGCCTGGACATCCCGCGCGGCCAGCTGGTGGTCATCTGCGGGCCCTCGGGCTCGGGCAAGTCCACCCTGGCCTTCGACATCATCTACGCCGAGGGCCAGCGCCGCTACGTGGAGTCCCTGTCCGCCTACGCGCGCCAGTTCCTGCCGCAGATGGACAAGCCCAAGGTGGACAAGATCGAGGGCCTGTCCCCGGCCATTTCCCTGGAACAGCAGACCATGTCCCGCAACCCGCGCTCCACCGTGGGCACGGTCACGGAGATCTACGATTTCCTGCGCGTGTTTTACGCGCGCCTGGGCGTGATGCACTGCCCCCAGTGCGGGCGGCCCATCCGCTCCCAGACCTCCGACGAGATCGTGGACGAGATCCGCGCCCTGCCCGAGGGCACGCGGCTGTTGCTCCTGGCCCCCCTGGTGGAACACCAGAAGGGCGCCCACGCCGAGCGCCTCAAGAAGCTGCGCGGCGAGGGCTTCGCCCGTGTGCGCGTGGACGGCGAGGTCCTGGACCTGGAGCCCCTGCCCGAGCTGGACGGCAAGAAGAAGCACAGCGTTGAGCTGGTGGTGGACCGCCTCGTCGTCAAGGACGACATGCGCGGACGGCTGGCCGACTCCGTGGAGCTGGCCCTGCGCTACGGCGGGGGCCGCCTGTCCGTGGCCGTGGTGGGCGGGGACCGGGACGGGGAAATTAGACCCTTCAGCACCGAGTCCGTGTGCGCCCATTGCCGCGTGAGCCTGCCCGCGCTCTCGCCGCAGCTCTTTTCCTTCAACAGCCCCCAGGGCGCGTGCCCCGTGTGCTCGGGCATCGGCAGCGTGGACTATTTCGAGCCCGCGCTCCTGGCCCCCAACAAGGGCCTGTCCCTGGCCCAGGGCGGAGTCATCCCCTGGAAGAACCCGCGCGTGTTCGCGCGCTACGCCGGGGACCTCAAGAAGCTGGGCAAGGCCCACGGCTTCACCATGGACACGCCGCTGACCGAATTCAGCGAGGCGGCGGCCAAGGCCCTGTTCTTCGGCGACGGGGACTGGGAGGGCGTGGTCAACATGCTGGAGACGGGCATGAGCTTCGGCTACGCCTGGCGCGACGAGCTGTCCCGCTTCCGCCAGGCCCGGCCCTGCCCGGCCTGCGACGGCGCGCGCCTGCGGCCCGAGTCCCTGGCCGCCAAGGTCGAGGGCCTGTCCATCTTCGACTTCACCAGCCTGCCCATCCGCCGGGCCCTGGCCTGGCTGGGCGAGCTGTCCTTCAGCGAGCGCCAGGCCCCGGTGGCCGAGCCCCTGATGAAGGAGCTGACCCACCGCCTGGGCTTCCTGGTCAACGTGGGCCTGGACTATTTGTCCCTGGCCCGCAACATGTCCACCCTGTCCGGCGGCGAGGCCCAGCGCATCCGCCTGGCCGGGCAGCTGGGCTCGGGCCTGGTGGGCGTGACCTACGTGCTGGACGAGCCATCCATCGGCCTGCACCCCCGCGACAACGACCGGCTGCTGGGGACCCTGCGGGACCTCCAGGGCCGGGGCAACACCGTGCTGGTGGTGGAGCACGACGAGGCCACCATCAAGAGCGCGGACCACGTGGTGGAGCTGGGCCCCGGGTCCGGCTGGCTGGGCGGCGAGATCGTCTACCAGGGCGACGTGCCCGGGCTGTTCAAGAGCCAGGACAGCCTCACGGCCAAGTACCTGCGCGGGGACATGGCCATCGAAATCCCCGACAAGCGCCGCGAGCCCAAGGGATTCCTCTCCCTCAAGGGCGTGACCACCAACAACCTCCAGAACCTGGACGTGGACATTCCCCTGGGCACGCTGACGTGCGTCACCGGGGTCTCGGGCTCGGGCAAGAGCTCCCTGGTCATGGACACGCTGTACAAGCACCTGGCCCTGGACCAGGGCGTGAAGGTGGACACCCCCGGGCAGCTGGCGGGCATCGAGGGCCTCGGCCAGATCGAGCGCGTGGTCTCCATCGACCAGACGCCCATCGGCCGCACCCCGCGCTCCAACCCGGCCACGTACACCAAGATCTTCGACGAAATCCGCAAGATATTCGCGGGCACCAAGGCCTCGCGCCAGCGGGGCTACAAGCCCGGGCGCTTCAGCTTCAACGTCAAGGGCGGGCGCTGCGAGGCCTGCCAGGGCGACGGCTACGTGCGCGTGGAGATGCACTTTCTGCCCGACGTGTTCGTGAAGTGCGACGTCTGCGAGGGCAAGCGCTACAACCGCGAGACCCTGGACGTGACCTTCAAGGGCCTGAACATCTCCGAGGTCCTGAACCTCACGGTGCGCCAGTCCCTGCAATTCTTCGAGAACCACCCCACCCTGGTGCGGCGGCTGTCCGTGCTCCAGGAGGTGGGCCTGGAGTACCTGCGCCTGGGGCAGCCCGCCACCACCCTGTCCGGCGGCGAGGCCCAGCGCATCAAGATCAGCCGCGAACTGGGCAAGCGCAGCCTGCCCGGCACCCTGTACATCCTGGACGAACCCACCACGGGCCTGCACATGCACGAGGTGGGCAAGCTCATCAAGGTCCTGCACCGCCTGGTGGACAAGGGTGCCAGCGTGCTGGTCATTGAGCACAACCTCGACGTGGTGCGCGCCTCGGACTGGGTCCTGGACCTGGGCCCGGGCGGCGGGGAGAACGGCGGCCGCATCGTGGCCCAGGGCACCCCCGAGGACATCGCCAAGGACGCAAACTCCGTGACCGGCAAGTTCCTGGGCTGACCCCCGCGCCGGAGCCTCGAACCAAAAGCAAAGCCCCCCGCACGATGCAGGGGGCTTTTTCATGGGCCGTCAGACAACAGAAGGCCCCGCCCGAACCCGGACGGGGCCTCCTGAAATCCATCTCAATCTGTTGAACGAATCCTCTTCGCAGGCCGTTCAAAAATAGTGAGATGCAAGGCGCAAGGGCAATGCGAAACCGACGCGTATCCCAATACGCGAGGTTTCGTATTGCTCGCAGCAACGCAGCAGATCGCTGTTTTTCAACGGCCTGCTAGTCGATGCGGTTGAAGGCCTTGGCCGCTGCCTTGCACACCGGGCAGGTGTCCGGGGCGTGGTTGGCCACGGTGTGGCCGCACACGGAACAGACGTAGTAGCAGTCCACGGGCTCGGGGTCGTCCAGGGTCTCCAGGGCCTTCTTGTACAACTCCGCGTGGGTGGCCTCCACCGTGTTGGCGGAGGTGAAGCTGATCAGGGCGGCCTTGTTGCCTTCGGCCTCGGCGTCCTCGATCATGGGCGGGTACATCTCGGTGAACTCGTAGGTCTCGCCGCCCAGGGCTTCCTTCAGGTTCTCCTCGGTGGTTCCGATGCCGCCCAGGGCGCGCAGATGGTTGTGCGCGTGCACGGTCTCGGCGGCGGCCGCGGCGTGTCCCTCCTTGTCCGCCTTGTCGGCGAAAGCAAGGTATTTGCGGTTGGCCTGGGACTCTCCGGCAAAGGCGGCCTTCAGATTCTTTTCAGTCTTGGACATGGGAGGATTCCTCCTTATTGGTAAAAGTTACTGATATCTTTTATCGCCCGTCCGGCGCTCCGTCAAGCGAAAATCCGGAAAAATGGATTTTTGTTTCCCTTTCAATTCCAGGCTGTTATCCCTACGCTTCCTGCCATGCCAGTGCCAAGCCCTCAGCTTTGCGCGCCTTATGCCGATAGGAGAGTACGGACGTTGCGCTTTACCCCGCAACGGGTTTATATGGAAGGTGAATTATCCTCACAGGAGCGAGGCTGGTGGCAGTACTGCAATGCGAAAACTGCGGGTTCAACAAGACCGTACCGGAAGCCTATCTGGACGCAAAGGTCCGTTGTCCCAAATGCAGCCACGTCAACGTCATCCAGCCCGACGCGGACGACCTGGGCCTTGAGGACGTCATCGGCGAACCCGAGCCCCGGGACCAGCCCCAAAAAACCGCGGGCGAAGGCCCGGCCACGGACCTGGAAGAGGCCCTGGCCGCAGGCGGCCCGCCCCCGCCGGACGACACGCCGGGCTTCTTCGAGGGCGGAGCGGCCAAGAACATCCTGGCCGGAGGCGTCTCCGGCCTGCTCACGTTCCTGATCTCCGTGGCCATCGCCGGGCTGATCTTCCCGGACGGCGATCTGGCCGCGCACTTCCCACACGCCGTGAGCATGGCCCTTGTCTGCGCCGTGATCATGAGCCTGGTGGTCTCGTTTCGCAGCAGCATCACATTTTCCGCCGCCGGCCCCGAGAGCCTGGCCGGGCTGTTCCTGTTCCTGATCCTGACCTCGGTGCGCCGGTCCATGGCCGGAGGCGATCCCCAGGCCGTGTACCCCACCATCATCGCCGCAGCCTGCGCGGGCGCCATGCTCACGGGCCTGTTCCTGCTGGCCGCCGGGGCCACGCGCCGGGCCGACTACACGCGCTACATCCCCATCCAGGCCATCGGCGGGCTGCTGGCGGGCATCGGCGTCATGATCGTGGCCGTGGGCATGCGCCTCACCCTGCCCGCCCAGGACAGCGCCGCCGACCTGCTGCTCCTGGCCCAGGACCCCGGCCAATACGTGAAATGGATGCCGGCCGCGGCCTTCGGGTTCTGCCTGTTCTGCGTGCTGCGCTGGGTGCGCAATTCCTATTTCATCCTGCTCCTGGTGGCGGCCAGCGTGGGCGGATTCTTCGGCTGGCTCCACCTCCAGGGCGTGAGCCTGGACGAGGCGCGGAACCTGGGCCTGGTATTCCAGCCCTACGTCCCGGACCTGTTCTGGACCAAATTCTACGACGCCTCGTTCCTCGAGCGCATCGACTGGCTGGTGATCCTCGGCCACAGCGGGCATTTCATCGCCCTGGCCGGGCTGATGGTGGCCTCGGCCATGGTCCGGGTCACGGAAATGGAGAGCATGGACTCGCGGCCCCTGAACCTGAACCGCGAGTTCACGGCCCTGGGCCTGGGCAACATCCTCAGCGCCCTGGCCGGGGGCATGCCCGGCACCATCTCCCACGACCGCAGCCTGGCGCGGCGCTCCGCCGGCGCGCGGGGCCGTTCCTCGGGCCTGATTTCGGGCCTGGTGCTGGTCCCGGGGCTGTTCTACGCCCACGAGATCCTGCCCTTCATCCCGCGCTTCTTGGCCTCGGGCATCCTGGTGGCCCTGGGCCTGGGCCTCATCTGGCGCTGGCTGCTGGAGTCCAAGGGCCGCTTCACCCAGAAGGGCGATTTCGCCGCCCTGTGGCTGGTGTTCCTGCTAACCGTATCCCTGGGGTTGCTCACCGGGCTGGCCGTGGCCGCCGGGCTGGCCGTGCTGGTCACGGCCGGGCGCTACGGGTCCGTGAGCGTGGTAAAGCACGACATGTCCGGGGCCCATTTCCACAGCAGCGTGGACCGCGGCCCCGCGCAGATCGCCCTGCTCAAGGAACACGGCGATTCCATCTACGCCATGACCTTGCAGGGATTCATCTTCCTGGGCACCACCAACGGCCTGACCAACATGATCCACCGCCGGGCCGAGGACGTGGATCGCCCGCGCCTGCGCTACGTGATCCTGGACTTCACCTTCATCAGCGGGCTTGACTCGTCCGTGGCCGTGAATTTCGTGAAGCTCAAGCAGACGGCCGTGCGCCAGGGCTACACCCTGATCTTCGCCAACGTGCCCTTTGAGATGCAATCCCAGCTCGCCCGGGCCGGATGCGTGCTGGACGACATGAAGAACGGCTCCACCATGGTCGTGTCCCTGGACTACGCCCTGGAATGGGCCGAGAACCAGCTCCTGGAAAGGGCGGGCCTGCTCCGCGACAACAAGCAGTCCCTGTCCGAGCTCCTGGCGCCCATCTTCCCGGAAAAGCGCTACATCCCGGCCCTGATGAAGATCCTCAGGCAGGTGCGCGTGAAAAAGGGCGACCCCGTGTTCAAGCAGGGCGCCCCCTCGGACAGCATGTATTTCATCGAAAGCGGCACCGTGAACGTGCAGCTGGAGCTGGAGGGCGGGCGCATGCACCGCCTGAAGAAGATGGGCCCGGGCACAGTGTTCGGGGAAATGGGCCTGTACACCTCGGCCCCGCGCACCGCGTCCATCGTGGCGGCCGAGGATTGCGTGCTGCACCGCCTGTCGGCCAAAGTCATGAGTCTGCTGCAGACCCAACGCCCGGAAATCGCCTCGGCCATCCACCGGTTCATCGTGAGTCTGCTGGCGGACCGCGTGGCCGGGGCCAACGCCACGATTCGCGATTTGATGCGTTGAGCAGGGGGGGATTTGATTTTTAGGCCCGGCCTCCGAGATGGGGGCCGGGCTTTTTTGTTTTTGGGGAGGAATAGGCTCGCTGGCGCAAGACAGCTGGTTCAAACGCTTTCGCATTTGAACCAGCTGCCAAAGGGGCCGGGGGGCGAGCCCCCCAGGCCCCTCTGGACTCCCCTGCCCCCCTTTTGGAGTGGGGGCGTTACCGGGCCAAAGATACTATTGGGCCGCTCCGAGGCGTGTCTTCCCGTGAAGGCCATGCGTGTCGGCGGGGCAGGGGCTTTGGCGGGGCTACGCGATACGCCTCCGCGTCGCCCCTATCGCCCCGATGCAAGGGGTGGGCATGTGCGTCCGACAGTCGTGCTGCTGGAAGAGAGTGGCCGCAGGGTCATGACGCCGAGGGTGCAGGTGGTCCCTGCGTAATTCCTCGGGCTACACGGTACGCCCGGGAATTCGCTTTACGGTCCCGATTTCCGGGGTGGGTATGGGTGTGCGCTGTTGAAATCGGCTGATGAGCTTGGACGTTGAGCGGATGAGGGTCAGGATCATTGGACATTGCCCGACGCTACGGTTCTTATCCATAAATTGCCGCACTACCCAGCGCCGGGTCATCAGACCTCCAAGCCCCGCCGCGATATTCACTTCATGATTATCCGGCATGGTTCGCAGCACCATTCGCGCCCCGCCCTCCGGGACTCCCCAAGCCCCGGCGCGCTGCCCGGCGTAGCGGCTGTGATGGAAATCAGCGAAGCGGAGCCGGACTCGTGCGACGGGACGGCATCACCTGTGCCGCGACACGACGGGGATGAATCATTGAGGGACCGCACCCTCGCGGCGAGCCAGCGCCCCAGGCGGGTGCGGGGGGCGCAACGGCTGTGATGGTAATCAGAAAAGCGAAGCCCCCCGTACACGCATGGGGCGCGGCCGCGTCACCTCCCTCCCCTCATTCCCGACAGACCAACGCCCTACCCGCGAGGGAACGCGGTGGGCGGGCGGGAGGGCAGAAGTGGTTTTGCACCACGACAGAAACAGTATCGCCATTATTACATGCCCTTACGAAAGCATCACGTCTCCCTTCAATTTTCCCCACCCCCACCCCTTGACGCTCCCCAGCCGAAGGGTTATTCCAAACTTACGTTTGGTCATTTTGCCAAATGTTTCAACGGAGCACCCATGCGCAGCATCTACCACAAACCCGAATACGAGGCCCGGGCAGGGATCATGAAGGCCCTGGCCCATCCCGTGCGCCTGTTCATGGTGGAGGAGCTGTCCCATGGCGAACGCTGCGTGTGCGAGTTGACGGACATGGTGGGCCTGGACGTGTCAACGGTGTCCAAGCACCTGTCGGTGCTCAAGAACGTGGGCATCGTGGCCGACGACAAGCGCGGCAAGCAGGTCTTCTACCGCCTGCGCACGCCCTGCGTTTTGAATTTCTTCCAGTGCATCACCTCGGTGCGGGAAGGGTAGATTTTTTTACGACAAACGCTTGGCTATTTCGCCAAACGTGCACAAGGAGAAACGCTGTGCAGTGGAAACGGGAATGGAAACCCCTCGGTTGGGCCGTGGGCCTCTTTCTGGTCTGTTATTACCTCCCCGTGGGCGGGGCGCGGTTCGACAACGCCGTGCTGGAGGCCTTTCACCTGGTCAAGTGGTACGCGCGCGAGCACGTGCTCCTGTGTCTGATTCCCGCCTTCTTCATCGCCGGGGCCATCGGCGTGTTCGTCAGCCAGTCCTCTGTGATGCGCTACCTGGGGCCCAAGGCGCCCAAGGCCCTGGCCTACGGCGTGGCCTCCTGCTCGGGCTGCATCCTGGCCGTGTGCTCGTGCACCATCCTGCCCCTGTTCGCTGGCATCTACCGCATGGGCGCGGGCCTTGGCCCGGCCACGGCCTTTCTCTACGCCGGGCCCGCCGTGAACGTCCTGGCCATCGTGCTCACGGCGCGCATCCTGGGGCCCGAGATGGGCATCGCCCGGGCCGTGGGCGCGGTGCTGTTCAGCGTGCTCATCGGCCTGGCCATGCATTGGCTCTACCGCAACGAGGAAAAGGGCAAGGCCATGGCCATGGCCCAGATGCCCGACGAGGCCCCGGCCCGGCCCCTGTGGCAGACGGCCCTGTATTTCGCCGCCATGGTGGGCGTTCTGGTCTTCGCCAACTGGGGCCGTCCGGATCAGCCCCAGGGCTTGTGGCAGGCCATCTACGCCTCCAAATGGCTGCTCACGTCCCTGTTCGCCGCCGGGCTGGGCGTGATGCTCGTGGCCTGGTTCGGCATGCATTGGGGCCGCGTTGCGCTGGTGGCCGCGGTCACGGCGGCGCTGGCCCTGGCCTTTCCCGGGCATCCGACCCTGGCCTTCACCGCCGCCGTGTTGGGGCTCTCGGCCTTCACCAGCACGCGCAAGGACGAGCTGGGCGAATGGTTCAGCTCCAGCTGGGGCTTCGCCAAGCAGATCCTGCCCCTGCTGCTCTTCGGCGTGCTCGTCGCCGGGGCGCTCCTGGGGCGTCCCGGGGGCGAGGGCCTGATCCCCTCGGAATGGGTGGCCCGAGCCGTGGGCGGCAACTCCCTGGGCTCCAACTTCTTCGCCTCCTTCGCCGGGGCCTTCATGTACTTCGCCACCCTCACGGAGGTCCCCATCCTGCAAGGGCTCATGGGCAACGGCATGGGCAACGGCCCGGCCCTGGCCCTGCTCCTGGCGGGCCCGGCCCTCAGCCTGCCCAACATGCTGGTCATCCGCAGCGTGCTCGGCACGGGCAAGACCGTGGCCTTCGTCTCCCTGGTGGTGGTCATGGCCACGGTCAGCGGCATGATTTTCGGCGCCACATATCCATAGAATCCAATACATCCAAAGGAGAGGACCATGAAGGAGATCAAGGTGTTGGGCACGGGCTGCGCCAAGTGCGAGAAGCTCTACGCCAACGCGGAAGAGGCCGCCAAGGGCCTGGGCATCGAATACGACCTGGCGAAGGTCACCAACATGCTCGACATCTCCACGTACGGGGTGATGATCACTCCGGCCCTGGTGGTGGACGGCGAGGTCAAGGTAGTGGGCAAGGTTCCGGACCCCGAGGCCATAGCGGAATTCCTGAAATAGCGAAGGAGGAGCCATGAGCGACGACAAGTCCTGCGCGTGCGCCTGCGGCGGCGCGCCCAAGTTGATTTTTTCCTGTTCCGGCGCCGCCGACGTGGGCGAGCTGGCCGACCGCGCGGCCCGCGGCCTGACCCGCGAGGGCAAGGGCAAGATGTTCTGCCTGGCGGGCATCGGCGGCCGGGTCTCGGGCATCGTCAAGACCACGGAGGCCGCCTCGGCCATCCTGGCCATCGACGGCTGCCCCCTGGAATGCGCCCGCAAGTCCCTGGAGGAGGCGGGGTTCACGGAGTTCATGCACCTGCGCCTGGGCGACATGGGCCTGAAAAAGGGGGATTCGCCCGTCAGCGAGGAGAACGTGGCCCGCGTGATGGCCGAGGCCGCTGGCCTGCTGGCGTAGGCAGGCCAAAGGCATAACGGAGCTTTTTGCTTGACCCTGGGCGCGCTGATGGATTAAATCGCCGTCTGCGCCTTTGGGCGCACCGGGCCCACGTAGCTCAGTAGGTAGAGCGCATCCTTGGTAAGGATGAGGTCAGCAGTTCAATTCTGCTCGTGGGCTCCACAGGATAATCAAGGCCGTCACCCCAGGGTGGCGGCCTTTTTACGTGGGCGCGGTCGGGGGCGTCAGCCCTGGCCCAGCACGTCCAGGATGGCGGCCACGCGGTGGTCGTAGGTGTGCTCGGCGCGGATGCGCCTGCGCGCGGCCAGGGCCAGAGCGCGGCGGCCTTCGGGGTCGCCCAGCCAGCGGCCCACGGCCTCGGCGATGTCCTCGGGGCCCTCGTAGCAGGCCGACTCCACCCCGGGCTCGAAGAGTTCGTCCATCTGCCTGCGCCGGTCCGTGAGCAGGAAGCCGCCCGCCGCGGGCACGTCGAAGGCCCGCTGGGTCACGGCCCCGGGCATCTGCACGCCCGAGCAGCAGAAGTTCACAGCCGCCTCCCGGTACAGGCGTTCCAGGTCCGGCGTGTAGTAGCCCAGGGGCCCGGCGGTGTCCGCGTTGGCCAGGTCCCCCAGGGCGTCCCGCCAGCCGTCGTCCCCGGCCGCCAGCGCCCGCCCCGGGGCCCGGGCCATGCGCCGCACGCAGTCCAGGCGGTACAGCCGGTTGCCTTCCCAGCAGGCCAGGTGCAGGGCTCCGCGTTGCATGGCCGTGTCCAGGGATTCCAGGACCTGGGCGAAATCCGGGCAGTCCCGCGTGAGGACATCCAGGGCCGGGCCTTGGTAGTCGGTTCGGGCCAGGGCGCATCCGGCGTCCGGGTACGTCTCCAGCACGGCTTGCGGAAAATCGAAGGCCTTGCGGGTGGCCGCGAGCTTGCCTTCCCAGGTGCTGCCCACGAAGGTCACGGGCCCGCGTCCGGGTTTGGGCAACGGGGCATCCAGGTCGAAACGCGCGGCGTCCGCGGCCAGGGGCAGGACGTGCACGTTCGCGAGGCCGGCGGGGGCCAGCTTGGCCCGGGCGTCCGGGTCGCAGCAGAAGACCGTGGGCTGGGCTCCGGGCAGGGGGCGCATGCCGTGCAGGAACAGCTCCGGGCTGTCCACGAACCAGGTGGCGAAGCGCACGCCCGTGCGCCGCAGCAGGTCGAAGAGCGCGCCGTTCTCGTCCGCGCCCAGGAAGTTCACGCTGAAGACGACGTCGGGCCTGAATTCGGCCACGCGCTCCACGAGGGCCCGCACGTACTGGTCCGGCCCACGGGCCTCGCGCTCGGGAAAGAAGGCCCGCACCTCGGCCCGGGAGCGGACGAAGGCGGCCATGAGTTCGCGCTCCAGGAAGTAGCTGAAGCGCAGGAACAGGACGCGGGGGGATGCGGGGGCCATGCCGTGTGGTACGGGAGCGCGGCCCCCGGCGTCAATGGGCCGTGCGCAGCCGCCTGAGCCGGGCGTAGCCGTCCGCCGTGTACACGGCGATGCCCGCCCAGATGAGCAGGAAGGTCATGAGATGGGCCTGGGAGAAGGGTTCGCGGTATACGAACACGCCCAGGAGGAACATGCACGTGGGGGCCATGTACTGGAACACGCCCACGGTCACCAGGGACAGCCTGCGTGCCGCGTGGGCGAAGGCCGCCAGGGGCAGGGCCGTGACCACGCCCGCGCCCACCAGCAGGGCGTCGGTGCCCGTCCCCTGGCTGCCCAGGGCGCCCTGGCCCGTCAGGCCCAGGTGCAGCAGCCAGATCGCGGCGGGCAGGCCCAGGGCCGCGGTCTCGAAAAACAGCCCGGGCAGGGATTCCACCCGCACCACCTTGCGCGCCAGCCCGTACAGGCCGAAGGACACGGCCAGGAGCAGGGCGATCCAGGGCACTTGGCCGTGGGCCAGGACCTGCACGGAGACCCCGGCGGCGGCCAGGAGGATGGCCAGGACCTGCACCCGCCCCGGGCGCTCGCCCAGGAACATGAAGCCCAGGACCACGTTCACCAGGGGGTTGATGTAGTACCCCAGGCTGGCCTCCACCACGTGCCCGGCGTTCACGGCCCAGATGTAGGTGAACCAGTTCACCGAAACCAGGGCGCTGGTCAGGCAGAGGATGCCCACGGTGCGGCGCGAGGCCAGGGCCGCGCGCAGCTCGCCGAAGCGGCGGGTCGCGGCCAGGGCCAGGGCCACGAAGGCCAGGCTCCAGACGATGCGGTGGCAGAGGATCTCCAGGGCCGGGACCTGGCCCAGGCATTTCCAGTACACGGGCAACAGCCCCCAGAGCAGGAAGGCCAGGGTCGCGGAGGCCGCGCCCCGGGTACGGGGGGACGGATCGGAGTCGGGCATGGGGGACCTCGATGAAGCGGTTGCGGCGAGGCACGAAGGTATGCCTCGGGCCGTGGATGTCAAGGACCGCGCCTGCCCGGCGCAGGGAATCCATATTCGAGAATGGATTGCAACACGCAGGGGGGGCTGATACCATCGGCCCCCTCGGGTACAACGAACCCGTGGAAAAGATTTGAAAATCCAGCGTTCCAACGACGAGCCAACCATTCGGCCCGGCGGGTTCCCCCCGGGCCAGGGGGATATCCATGCAGCACGGCATCATCACCAGGCGAGTGCTCAGGGACGAGGTGGGCGACTACCTCGTGGACGCCATCCTGTCCGGCAGCTTCCGTCCCGGGGACAAAATCGTGGAGACGCGCATCTCCAAGGAGTTGCAGGTCAGCCAGGGGGCGGTGCGCGAGGCCATCCGCGACCTCATCGCCAAGGGCTTCCTGGAGACCGAACCCTACAAGGGCACGCGCGTGCGCCGTTTCTCCCCCGAGGAGCTTGGGGACTACTACGACGTACGCATCGAGCTGGAGACCGTGGCCGTGCAATGGGCCATCCAGAAGCACGAGGGCTCTCTCCTGGACGTGGGCAAGCTGCGCCAGTTGGTGGAGAACATGACCCGCTACGCCGAGGACGGGGACACCAAGAACCTGCGCAAGCAGGACATCGGCTTCCACAAGGAGCTGGTGCGCGCCTCGGGCAACGCCTTCCTGCTGGGGGCCTGGGAAGCCCTGGGCAACTACTACTGGGCGCTGCTGGGCGGGCACTACGGGGGCGAGGGCCTGCGGCCCCGGCGCCAGGCCACCCTGCACAACGAGCTCATCGACGCCCTGGAGAGCCGCGACCTGGAGCAGGTGGCGACCGCCATCCGCGATCATTTCTCCGACATCAGGAAGCTGTTCGGCCAGTAGGCCGCCCAAAAAGCGCAATCTGCTTCGTTGCTGCGAAAAGTAAAAACCCTCGCGTATGTCCATATACGCGAGGGTTTGACAATTTTTCAGGAAGGGAAAAATTAGTCGACGTTGCGTAGCTCGTCGCCCGCAGGGCGGCTGGCCAGGGTCCGGCTGTTTAGCCCACCTGGACCTGGTTCCTGCCGTTGTTCTTGGCCTTGTAGAGCATGTCGTCGGCCAGCTTGACCAGGGCCTCGGGTTCGTGGTCCGGGTCGGGGACCATGGTTCCGGTGCCCAGGCTGATGGTCACGTGCCCGGCCACGGCGGAATCCGCGTGGGGGATGCGCAGATTCTGCACGCTGACGCGCATGTCCTCGGCCAGATGTCCGGCCCCCTCGGGCCCGGTTTCGGGCAGCACCACCACGAATTCCTCCCCTCCGTAGCGGGCCACTAGGTCCGTGGGCCGCTTGAGGCAGTCGCTCATGGCCCCGGCCACGGCCTTCAGGCATTCGTCGCCTTGGGCGTGGCCGTAGGCGTCGTTGTAGGCCTTGAAGTGGTCGATGTCGGCCATGATCAGGGACAGGGGCGTCTGGCGACGCTTGGAGCGCAGCCATTCCAGGTCATAGAACTCGTCGAAGCGGCGGCGGTTGGCGATGCCCGTGAGCCCGTCCACCGAGGACAGTTCGCTGAGGATGTCGCGCTGGCGCTTGAGCTCCACGTGGGTGCGCACGCGGGCCCTGACGATGGGCAGGCTGAAGGGCTTGGTGATGTAGTCCACGGCCCCGATCTCCAGGCCCCGGGTCTCCTCCTCCTCGTCGCGCTTGTCCGAGACCAGGATCACGGGGATGGCCGAGGTGGCCGGGTCGTCCTTGATCCTGCGGCAGGCCTCGTAGCCGTCCATGCCCGGCAGGACGACGTTCAGCAGCACGAGATCCGGGCGCTCGGAATCCTCCTGCACGTTCAGCAGGCGCAGGGCCTGCTCGCCGTCATCCACGGTGCGGACCTCGAATTCGTCTGCCAGGGCCTGGGACAGGCGGGCGATGTTGGCGGGCGAATCGTCCACTATGAGGATTCGTTTGGGCTCGTGGTTCACGCGTGGCTCCTTGGCTCTGGACAGGGTATTCTTGTCCCTATCATTGTTGCCTGTGGTTGCGCCAGGGGCGCGGCTTTCGTCTGCAGCCCGGGGTTCACGGGCAGCAGTGGGCCCCGTTCGGGGTAGCCCTTGGCCTTGGCGCGTTCACGCAGGTGGCGCAGGCGGTCGTCCATGTCCGGGTGGGTGCTGCCCAGGCGTTCCAGCCAGGAGGGCTCGCGTTGCCGCCCGAGCCTGTCGAGCACGCTCACGGCCCCCTGCACGTGCCCGTAGAGGGCGAACAGGGCGTCCTGCCCGGCCTCGTCGGCCCAGAATTCCTGGGTCCGGGTGAAGTTCAGGTCCGTGAGCTGGATCATGCCGCCCACGGCCCTGCCCGGCCCGGAGTCCGCGTCCAGCACCAGGGCGCTCATGGACATGAGCACCAGCCCCCTGCCCAGGGCGCGCAGGTGGTCCCTGTGGGCCACGTGGCCCAGCTCGTGCCCCAGGACAAAGGCCAGCTCGTTCTGCGATTGCACGGTCCGGAGCAGCCCCGAGGTCAGGAGCAGCACACCGCCGGGCAGGGCGAAGGCCCCGGGGTGGTCGTCGTCGCGCACCAGCACGCGCACCGGACCGGGAACGTCCGTGGTCCGGGCGCGTACGGCCTCGGCCAGGCCTGCCACGTTGTCCGGCGCGGGCCGGGCCGAGCGCAATATGGGATGGCCGCCCAGCATGTGCATGATTTTCTGCTCGGTGGCGAAGGAGATGCGCGAGGCCGCGTAGTCCACGGCCAGGCCCAGGCCCGCGTAGACCAGCACGGCCAGCGCGGCCAGCGCGCCGAGCATCAGGGCCAGATCCCCCAGGCGCGAGCCGGGGCTGACGTTGACGTTGGTGCGGGGCAGCCGGGGCGTGTACTGCATGCGGCCTCAGCTGTCCCTGAAGCGCACGGCCGTGCCGTAGGCCACGACTTCCACGCAGCTGATGCGCCGGCGCTTGCTGGATTTGCTGATGGAGGAGGTCTCGATGCGCACGTTCACGATGCAGTGGGCGTCGGGGGTCTGTTCCTTCATGCGCAGCACGGCCTCGCGCCGGGCGCGGTCCAGCAAGGGCTCGTAGGACTTGACCCGTCCGCCGAAGATGTTGCGCAACCAGGCCAGAAAGCGTTTGAAATAGTCCACGGAAACCACGGCGCTGCCCGCGACCAGGGCCACGACCTCGGCCCGGCCGGGGTCCACGGGCAGGGTCTTGCCCGTGGTCAGCGGCAGGCCCACGGTGGCCCGTTCGCGTTCCTCGATGCTCCTGTAGTGCCGCCGCTCCAGGATGGAACCGATGAGGCAGCACACGGCCAGGAGCAGCACCAGGAACAGCAGGTCGGACATGCTACTGCACCCGCACGGCCGTGCCGTAGGCGTAGAGTTCCGCGGCCCCGCCCGCAATGCTGGAGGTGGCGAAGCGCACGTTGACCACGGCGTTGGCCCCCAGTTGTTCGGCCTGCAGCACCATGCGTTCCAGGGCCTCCTGGCGCGACTGCTGCAGGAGTTTTGTGTAGCCTTTGAGCTCTCCACCGATGAAGTTCTTGAGCCAGGCGAGGAAGTCCACGCCCACGTTGCGCGCGCGGATGGTGTTTCCCGAGACCAGCCCGAAGTGTTCGACAATGGTCTTGCCGGGTATGCTTTCGATGTTCGTCAGGATCATGGAGACTCCTTTGAATGTCGTATGGGTCATACTGGATACCCGTTTGCGCGGCCGAAAGCAAAACAAAGTACCGTTTATCCCTTTTCCCATGGGATACGAGAAAGGGGCCTCCCTTTCGGGAGGCCCCTGGGGCACGCCCTTCGGGCGGCGGCCCTCGCCCCCGCTCCGTGCGTTGCGCACGGCCCACTCCCCGCGGGGCCGCGTCCGGCGGGTCATTTGCCCTTGGAAACGCTTTTTCCCTTCTTCTTCCCGCTCTTTTTTTTCTCAGGCTTGCCGTAATCGCGCAGCACGTCGGCCAGCTCCTTGAGCCGGGCCTGGGCCAGGGCGAACACGGACCCCCGGGTCCAGCCCGTCTTGGTGCGTCTGCCCGCCTTGGTGCCCGTGAGCAGCTCGACGCCCTCCTCGACAGTGGCCACGGCCCAGATGTGGAACCGTCCCTCCCGCACGGCCGCCACCACCTCGGGCCTGAGCATCAGGTCGCCCACGTTGGCCCGGGGGATCATGACCCCCTGGCGGCCCGTGAGGCCCGCGTGCCGACAGCACAGGAAGAACCCCTCGATTTTCTCGTTGACCCCGCCGATGGGCTGGATATCGCCCTTCTGGTTCACGGACCCGGTCACCGCGATGTCCTGGCGCAGGGGCAGCCCCGAGAGGCTGGAGAGCAGGGCGTAGAGTTCCGTGGACGAGGCCGAGTCGCCGTCCACCCCGCCGTAGGACTGCTCGAAGGCGATGGAAGCTGCCAGGGTCATGGGCACGTCCTGGGCGAAATGCGCGCGCAGATAGCCCGAGAGGATGAGCATGCCCTTGTTGTGCGTGGGCCCGGACATCTCGGCTTCGCGCTCGATGTTGATGATGCCCTCCTTGCCCAGGCTGGTCACGGCGGTGATGCGCGAGGGGCGGCCGAAGGCGTAGTCGCCCAGGGAAAACACGGCCAGGCCGTTGACCTGGCCCACGGCCGCCCCGTCCGTGTCCACGAACAGGGTGCCCCGGTCGATCATCTCCTGCAGGCGTTCCTCCAGCTGGTTGGAGCGGTAGATCTTGGACTCCAGGGCTTGGTGCACGTGGTCCGGGCCCACGGTCCCGGCCTCCTGGGACCGGGCGTAGTAGTCGGCCTCGGCCAGGAGGTCCGCCAGAGCCGGAAAGGCCGTGGACAGCTTTTCGCGGCGGCCCGCCAGGCGCACGGCGTGCTCGGCCACGGCGGCCACGGCCTCGGCCGTGAAGGGCTTGAGCTTTTCCTTGTCCGCCTCGGCCTTCACGAACTTGGCCATCTGGGACAGGGCCTCGTCCGTCAGATCCATGAAGCTCTCGTAGTCCGCGCGGACCTTGAATATCTTGGCCGTGTCCTGGTCGTAGTGCCGCAGCAGGTGGTAGAGGCGCGGGTCGGCCATGACCACCACCTTCACGTCCATGTCGATGGACTCGGGCTTGAGGCTCGCGCCGGTCAGGAAATAATAGGGGTCGTAGGTCTCGATCTCGATTTTCTCGGTCTTCAAGGACCGCTTGAGCGTGGGCCAGACCCCGGGCTCCATGATGGCGTCCAGGAGGTTCAGCACCAGGTAGCCGCCGTTGGCCTTGACGAAGCTCCCGGCCTTGATGCGCGAGAAGTCCGTGTGCCAGCCGCCCGTGCGGTCGCCCACGCGGTCGATGGACCCGAAGAGGTTGCGGTAGGAGGGGTAGGACTCGAAGATCACCGGCGGCGAGCCGCACCCGGAATTGTCCACCACCAGGTTCACCTGGTAGGGGCGCGTGAGCGCCTCGGCGTTGGGGGCCATGGGCAGGAAGGGCAGGCCCTGGGGCGCCTGGGGCGCCTGGCCGCCGAGCATGCGCACGTCGTCAAGGTTCTCGCTCATGTGCTCCAGGACCGAGTCCAGGAAGGCGCGCACCTTCTTGCCGCCGAAGGCCTTTTTCACCGGGGCCATGAACTCCTCGGCCAGGGACAGGAACATCAGCTTGTCCACTTCGTCGTGCTTCTTGGCCACGTCCTTGTGCAGGTCCTTGACCTGTTCCACGATGGCGTCCAGCTGTTCCTTGAGCTCCAGGCGCTTGTCCCGCAGCCGCTCGTATTCCTCCTGCGGGAAGCGGCCCTTGTCCACCAGTTCCTCCAGGTCCACCATGCGCTTGGGCTCGCCGTCCACCAGGGGCACCAGGTCCGGGCGCTGGATGTTGCCCATCTGCATGCGCACCACCACCAGCCCCGTGTCCTGCACCTTCTCCTCGATGGACTTGTAGAATTCGCGCACCCGGCGTTCGTGGGTCTCGGCGATGTCGTTCTTGCGGGCGATGTATTCCTCGCTTTCGAAGAGCTGGGGGATCTCGCGGCGCACGCTGTCCAGGAATTCCGTCATGGCCTTCTTGAACTTCCTGCCCTGGCCCGCGGGAAAGCGCAGCAGGATGGGCTGCTCCGGGCGGGGGAAGTTGTTCACGTAGGCCATGTCGTCCGGGGCCTTGTCCTTGTGGGAGAGGTCCTTGAGGAGTTTCTTCACCGTGGCCAGGCGGCCGCTGCCGGGCTGGCCCGTGACGAAGATGTTGTAGCCCTTCTTGTTCATGCCCATGCCAAAGCGGAAGGCCTCCACCCCGCGCTTCTGCCCGATGATGCCCTCCATGGGGGCCAGGTCGTCGGTGGTCGCGAAGCCCAGGGACGCGGGATCGATGCCCACGCGCAACTGGTCCGGGGACAGTTCGAGGGGGTGCTTGGTGCGGGCCATGAATCCTCCCTGGCTATGTCCGACCGGGGCCGGTTTCGCTGTGGGTGTTGTTCGGGCCGTTCGCCGCCGGGCAGAGGGGGATGTGGATTTCGATCACGCCGTTTTCATAGCCGGACGTGGCCGCGTCGGCCTTCACCCGGCAGGGCAGGTAGAGCTCCCGGCGCACGGAGCGGCAGACCTGCGCGCCGTCCGGGGTGCGCTCGCAGCTGTGCCCGGTGATGAGCAGACGGCGGCCGATGACGGATACGGAGAAATCCTCGGGGGACAGGTTGGGGACCAGGGCCCGGACCACAATTTCCGTGTCCGTGCGCGAGAGGCGCAGGCCGGAGGCGTCCAGGGGGCAGGCCGGAGGCAGGCCGAAATCCGCGCACAGGGCTTCGAACAGCCTGTCCATGTCCTGCTTCATGCGGGTCAGCTGCTCCTCTCCCCAGAGCTTCAAGCCGGGCATGCTCGGACCTCCTTGCGTAACCCCTGGCGGGAGGGGAATCCTGTTCCCAATTTAGCAGAAGAGCCGATAAAAACAAGAGAAAAAACCGAACTTCCCGGAAGAGGGAAGCACACGGCGGGGGGACGGGACCATGGCCGGGAATGGCGGGGCGCGGAGCGGGACCGACGGGAAAACCGATGCGGGTCAGTGGATGCTGGCCGTGGGCGGCGGGGTCATCAGGTGCAGTTCGATGGCCTGGTGGGCGCTACGCTCAATGGTCCGCACCTTGTCGTGGGACACGCCCAGGGCCTGGGCGGTCTCGGACGTGGACAGGCCCTCGCCGTGGCGCATCATGAGCACGGTGCACTGGGTGGAGTCCAGGGGGTTGCCTGTCTCGTCAACCAGGAGGGCCATGCCCATGGCGTCGGCGCCCATGAGGCCCAGGATGCGCGACAGGGGCATCGTGGGGTAGAGCACCGCGCGCACGTATTCCATGGTGGTCTCGCGGGTCAGGCCGTGCATCAGCTTCAGGGCGTCGCCGAAGCGCTCGCGCTCCTCGGCCAGGCGCTGGGGGGGCATGGAGCAGAAGCGGTTGTAGACCGTGTCCACCACCATCAGAATGTCCTTGGAGGGCAGGCGGCCCGTGGCCTTTTCCATGGTATCGGTGACCGTGGTGTAGACCACGCTCCGGGTGAGGGCGAACAACTCGTCGGGGTTCACGGTCTCAAAAGCGGTCTCGTCGCGCAAGGCCCTGTCCAGGGTCACCCAGTCGAGCATGGTGGTGGCTCTTTGTTTGCACTTCATGGGCTGTTATTCGAGCGCGGGGAGGGGAAACATCCATGGGGTGGGGAAAATAGTTGTGGCGTGTGATGGGAAAGTTGTTGGGGAAAATTGTCGTAGCGCAAAACCACTTCCGCCCTCCCTCCCCGCCCGCCGCGTTCCCTCGCGGGTAGGGCGTTGGTTTGTCGGGAATGATGGGGGAGGCGACGCGGTCGCGCCCCATGCGGGTGCGGGGGGCGCTGGGACGTGGCGGTGGTGCGGTCCTCCGTTGATTTCTCCCCTCGTGTCGCGGCACGATCAATACGGTAATTTGTGGCCAAGAGCCGTGGGTCGGGCAATGCCCAATGATCCTGCCCCTCATCCGTTTCACGTCCAAGCTCATCAACCGACTTCAGCGGCACACACCCATACCCACCCCGAAAATCGGGACCGTACAGCGAATTCCCGGGCGTACCGTGTAGCCCGAGGAATTACGCAGGGACCGCCTGCGGCCGGGACGTCATGGCCCTTCGGCCTTTCTCCTCCGGCAACGCACCTGTCGGACGCGCAAGACCACCCCCTGCATCGGGGCGATAGGGGCGACGCGGAGGCGTATCGCGTAGCCCCGCCAAAGCCCCTGCTCCGCCGACACGCATGGCTTTCTAGGCAAGACACGCCTTGGAGCTTCCCAAAAGTATCTTCGGCCCGGTAACGCCCCCGCCCCAAAAGGGGGGCAGGGGAGTCCAAGGGGCCTGAGGGGCTCGCCCCCCCGGCCCCTTTGGCAGCTGGTTCGAATGCGCAAGCGTTTGAACCAGCTGTCCCCCAAGACCATGCTTTCCCTGTCATGGCCAAAACCCACAATCACCTTTTCTCTTCGTCACGCCGCAACCCGCCACCCGCAACGCCCCTCCCCACAGTCCCTCAACTCAACACCCAAAACAAAAAGGCCCCCCGCTTTCGCGGGAGGCCTCGATGCGTCGTCGTCGGATCAATCTCTAATCAGGCAAACTGTCCAAGGAAGCGGGCGTCGTTCTCGAAGAACATCCGCAGGTCCCCTATCCCGTACTTCAACATGGCCACGCGCTCCACGCCCAGGCCGAAGGCGAACCCGGTGTAGGCCTCGGGGTCGTAGCCCACGGCCTTGAACACCTCGGGGTCCACCATGCCGCAGCCCAGGATCTCCACCCAGCCGGTCTGCTTGCAGACCCGGCAGGGCTCGCCGTCCACCTCTCCCGCGCCGCCGCACATGCAGCAGCTGATGTCCACCTCGGCGCTGGGCTCGGTGAACGGGAAAAAGCTCGGACGGAAGCGCACGCGCGTGTCCGCGCCGAAGATGCGCTGCACGAAGCTGGTCAGCATGCCGCGCAGGTCGGCCATGGAGACCTCGTGGTCCACGAGCAGCCCTTCGATCTGATGGAACATGGGCGTGTGCGTGATGTCCGAGTCGCGGCGGTAGACCTTGCCCGGGGCGATGACCGCCACCGGAGGCTTCTGCTTGACCATGGTCCGCACCTGCAGAGGCGAGGTATGGGTCCTCAGCACCACGTTGTCCGTGATGTACAGGGTGTCCTGCATGTCGCGGGCCGGGTGCTCGGGGGGCAGGTTCAAGGCCTCGAAGTTGTACCAGTCCGTCTCGATCTCGGGACCGGAAACCACCTCAAACCCCAGGCCGGAGAAGACCTCGCAGATCTCCTCCATGACCAGGGTCACGGGATGCAGGGACCCCATGGCCGGGGTGCGCCCGGGCATGGTGGCGTCGAAACGCGAGAGGTCCTGGTCCGCGCCCGCGCGGGACAGCTCGGCCTCGCGCGTCTCGAAGAGCTGGGTCAGCTCGTCCTTGACGGCGTTGCCGGTCTTTCCCGCCAGGGGCCTGTCCTCGGGGGACAGGTCCTTGAGGCCCGCCAGCTTGGCAGCCAGCAGGCCCTTGCGTCCCAGGAACCGGACGCGGATTTCCTCCAGGTCGCCATTGCCGGAAATTCCGGCCAGGGCCTCGGCGAACTCGGGCACCAGGGCCTCGAGTTCGCTCACCAGCGTGGAACCCGCTTCACTCACGACTAATTCACCTTGGATTTGGCCACTTCGGCGATCTTGGCGAAGCCTTCCTTGTCGCGCACGGCGATGTCGGCCAGGACCTTGCGGTTCAGCTCCACTCCGGCCTTCTTCAGGCCGTCGATCATCCGGGAGTAGGACAGCCCGTGCTGGCGGGCGGCGGCGTTGATGCGGATGATCCACAGCTTGCGGAACTCCCGCTTGCGGACCTTGCGGTCGCGGTAGGCGTAGACCAGGGCGCGCTCCACGGTCTCGCGGGCGGTGGTGTACAGCTTGCTGCGAGCGCCGCGGTAGCCGCGGGCCAGCTTCAAATATTTCTTGTGGCGCCTCTTGGCCACAGTTCCTCTTTTAATGCGCATCGTTCATTTCCTCCTTGTCGGCCCGCACTCCTGGGTTACCCCGGCCCTGCAGGCAGAACGATATGACGTGATTGTTTCGGGTCCTACTTCTTCAACGTGGCCACGGGCACCATGCGGCGCACCGCGCCCTCGTTGGCGCTGTCCACCAGGGCGGGCTTGCCCAGGCGGTTCTTGCGGGCGCGGCTCTTCTTGGTCAAGATGTGCCGCAGGCCCTGACGGCGGCGGCGGATCTTGCCGGAACCGGTGAGCTTGAACCGTTTGGCGGCGCTCCGGTTGGTCTTGATCTTGGGCATCTCTGTTCACTCCTTAAAGGGGTCTCGATCTTCCATGACGACGCTCCGGCAAAGGCCGGAGCCCGGGCGGCTCGCGCCGCCCGGAAATTTCTGCGCCCCGCGCGGGCGCTTGCTGCTTCCCGGGGAGGAGGCCTGCGGCTAGGAGGACTTCACAGGGGCAAGCAGGAGGCTCATGGTCCGGCCTTCGGAACGCGGCAGCTGCTCCACCTTGGCGATGTCGCCCACGGCTTCCACCATGCGCTCCAAGACCATCAGTCCGCGATCCTTGTGCACGATCTCGCGGCCCCGGAAGAACACGGTGACCTTGACCCGGTCGCCGTTCTCCAGAAAACGCGTCACATGCTTGAGCTTGGTGTTGAAATCATGGTCGTCGGTTTTGGGCCGGACCTTGATCTCCTTGATCTGCACCACGCTCTGTTTCTTCCGGGCCTCCTGCAGCTTTTTCTGCTGCTGGTACTTGTATCGCCCGAAGTCCATGATCTTGCATACCGGCGGACGGGCGTTGGGCGCCACTTCCACCAGATCCAGTCCCTGCTCCTCGGCGAGGCGCAGGGCGTCCTGTGTAGGCATGATGCCCGCCTGATCGCCGTTGGCGTCGATCACGAGCACCTCGCGCACCCGAATCTGCCTGTTGCACCGGGCGTTAACGGCTGCTGAAGCTATAGCTCATTCCTCCTCGTTTGAACGGTTCGGCACTCTCGTCCTGAACCATTCCCACAGCCTCGTCCAAGGTCTTGAGGCCGAGATTTTCGCCGCGCAGGCGCACGTTGACGCCGCCGGCTTCCACTTCCTTGTCCCCCACCACCAGGATGTAGGGTATCTTCTGCACCTGGGCTTCACGCACCTTGTAGCCCAGCTTTTCATTACGCAAATCCGCCTCGACGCGCACCCCGCGTTCCTGCAGGGCGGCCAAGGCGGCCTGGGCGAACTCCTGCTGTGCATCGGTCACGGTGACGATGCGCGCCTGCACCGGAGCCAGCCACGTGGGGAACGCTCCGGCGAAGTGCTCGGTGAGCACGCCGATGAACCGTTCCACCGATCCCATGATGGCTCGATGCACCATGACAGGACGGTGCCTCTCACCATCGTCGCCGATGTATACCATGTCAAATCGTTCTGGCAAGGTGAAATCGACCTGAATCGTGGAGCACTGCCACTCGCGGCCCAGGCAGTCGCGCAGCTTGACGTCGATCTTGGGACCGTAGAACGCGCCGTCGCCCTCGTTGATCTCGTAGGGCAGGCCCATGTCGTCCATGGCGTCCATGAGGGCGCGGGTTGCGCGCTCCCAGTCCTCGTCGGAGCCGATGGACTTCTCGGGGCGGGTGCTGATCTCCATCAGGCACTCGAAGTCGAAGAGCCCCATGAGGTCCTGGATCCAGTGCATCACGCCCTTGATCTCGTCCTGCAGCTGGTCCGGGCGGCAGATGATGTGCGCGTCGTCCTGGGTGAACTGGCGCACGCGCAAGAGGCCGTGCAGCACGCCGGACTTCTCGTGGCGATGGACCACGCCGAACTCGAAATAGCGCTTGGGCAAGTCGCGGTAGCTCTTCCTGCCCGTGTTGTAGATCAGGATGTGCCCCACGCAGTTCATGGGCTTGACCCCGTAGGGGGTCTCGTCGATCTCCGTGAAGTACATGTTCTCGCGGTAGTTCTCGTAGTGCCCGGAGGTCTCCCAGAGCTCGCGCTTGAGGATCATGGGGGTACGCACGATGTCGTAGCCGCGCTTGAGCATCTCCTTGGCCACGAAGTCCTCAAGGATGGTCCTGAGCAGCGCGCCCTTGGGATGCCAGTAGGCCATGCCCGCGCCGCCTTCCTCGTGGAAGCTGAACAGGTCCAGCGCCGGGCCGAGCTTGCGGTGGTCGCGCTTCTTGGCTTCCTCAATCTGCGCCAAGTGGGCCTTCAAGGCCTTCTCGCTGTCGAAGGCGGTGCCGTAGATGCGCTGGAGCATCTTGTTCTTCTCGTCCCCGCGCCAGTAGGCCCCGGCCACGGACAAGAGCTTGAAGGCCTTGAGGCGGCCGGTGCTGGGGATGTGCGGGCCGCGGCAGAGATCGGTGAACTCGCCGTGGGTGTAGAGGGTGAACCGCTCCTCGCCCAGGTCTTCCATGATCTCGGTCTTGTAGTTCTCGCCCAGCTCGTCGAACAGCAGCGTGGCCGCGGCCTTGGTGGCCACCCGCGCCCGGAAGGGCAGGTCCTGGCCCACGATGCGCCGCATCTCGGCCTCGATGGCCTCGAGGTCGTCGGGGGTGAAGGGACGCTCGTAGTCGAAATCGTAGTAGAAGCCGTTCTCGATGGCCGGGCCGATGGTCACCCTGGCCTCGGGGAACAGGCGTTTGACGGCGTCGGCCATGATATGGGCCGCGCTGTGGCGGATGATCTCCAGGCCTTCGGTCGTATCCTCGAACACGGGCTCCAGCTCGGCGCATTCGCCGTTCACGGGGCGGAACAGGTCCACGACCACGCCGCACGAGCGGCAGGCCACCACCTGCTTGAACTTCTTCTTGGACAGCGCCCGCTCCAGAACTTCGGAGCAGGTCTCGCCGGCCTGCGCCTGGACCGGTTGACCGGCAACCATGATCTCCACGACACGTCTCCCGCGCAATTTCCTTATAATATAATGGGGAGGCCGCAGAGCCTCTGGGCTCCGCGTCCGTCCCGGACACAAAACAACTCAGGGAGGCCTCTGGGCCTCCCTGTCAGTCAAAATTTGGTAGGCCCGAGCAGATTTGAACTGCTGACCCCTTGCGCGTCAAGCAAGTGCTCTCCCCCTGAGCTACGGGCCTACTCCCTGATGGGGAAGAGAACGTATATTTCCACGTTCCCCGGCTGTCAAGCATATTCTCCCCTTTTTCCTCCCCGGGCCCCCGGGGCGGGCCAAATTCCCGTCCGGGGCTGGACAAAGCGCCCCCCGGGCCTTAGTTGCCTGGGATCGGCAGAGAATCAACTCTCGCAACGCACAGGCCCCAAGGGGGAAACCATGTCCTTGAACGAGATCGCCACCGACCATACCTGTCCGCACTGCGGAAACACGCTGCAACCCTGGGACGGCCCCCCGGAAACGGGCTGGGGCAGGATCCTGGTCTGCTGCAACAATGACTGTCCGTTCTTTCGCGGCTCCAACGCCGACGTGAACCAGTTCAACCCCGAATCCAAGCTCGGGTTCCGCTACGCCGAGGACCCGGCCAACGGCTACAAGTCCTTCAACCTGGCCTCCTATTGCGGCGACACCTTCATGCAGATGTGCGACGCGGACAAGCCCTGACGCCTTTCGCCAGCCCCTTCCCAAGGCCCGCAGCCCGAGCTGCGGGCCTTTTTCCCGGACCACGGGGAAATCGCCCTCCGACCACCTCCATCAGACCAGACTCCTTGTTTTTTTAGCGGAAAACACGTATCAGTTTTGTTTCAATATTCCGCCCATCCGGACGTCCTTACGTGCTCGGAGCGGCGGTAAACCGAATTCAGGTACAGGATATGAGGGATCGGCGCGGACCGGGGAAGCCCCGCCCGTGTGCGCCGCGCTGCTGCTCGGCTTCGCCGGCCTGGGCAACGCCGAAACCTTGAACATGGCCTTCGATGCGGCCCCGGTGTCCCTGGCCCCCCACGTCCAGCTCTCCGCAGGCATGATCCAGTACTCGCACATGGTCTTCGACCCGCTGGTCGCTGGACCAAGGACATGCAGTTCGAACCCCGTCTGGCCGAAAAATGGGAACGCCTTGATCCGCTCACCGTGCGCTTTCACCTGCGCAAGGACGTAACCTTCCACAGCGGCGCCCCCTTCACCGCCAAAGACGTGGCCTGGGCCATCGCCCGCCTCAAAACGAGCCAGGATTTCAAGGGGCTGTTCGAGATCTTCGACACGCCCGTGGTGGTGGACGACCAGACCATCGACATCAAGACCAAGGTGCCCTACCCGCTGCTGTTGAACATGGCCACCTACATCTTCCCCATGGACAGCAAGTTCTACACGGGCGACGCCCCGGAGACGGGCAAGACCAAGGACGCCATGGACAAGACTTCGCCCACCTTCGCCCCGACCCACGAGTCCGGCACGGGCAAGTACATGGTCACCCAGCGCGAGCACGGCGTGCGCATGGAATTCACCCAGTACAAGAACTACTGGGACAAGAACACCGGCAACGTGGACAAGATCATCCTCACGCCCATCAAGGAGGACGCCACCCGCCTGGCCCCCTGCTCTCGGGCGACGTGGACTTCATCATGCCCGTGCCGCCCCAGGACTACGGCCGCCGGGCAGCAGGCCCCCGAGGGCTTCCTGGGCTACACGCCCGAGCTCAAGCCCCGCTTCGACCTGGACAAGGCCAAGAAGCTCATGAAGGAGGCCGGGTACGAGGGCGGCTTCACCTGCTCCATGATCGCCCCCAACAACCGCTACGTGAACGACAAGAAGATCGCCCAGGCCGTGGCCTCCATGCTGGCCAAGATCAACATCAAGGTCGACCTGAAGACCATGCCCAAGGCCCAGTACTGGGACGAATTCGACGCCCAGGTGGCCGACATCCAGCTGATTGGCTGGCACCCGGACACCGAGGACTCGGCCAACCACACCGAATACCTGCTCATGTGCCCCAACAAGGACGCGGGCATGGGCGCCTACAACTCGGGCAACTACTGCAACGCCAGAGTTGACGAGCTCGTCGCCAAGTCCAACTCCGAGACCGACGTGGCCAAGCGCACGGCCATGCTCCAGGAGATCGAGCGCATCGCCTACGACGACGCGGCCTTCATCCCACTGCACTGGCAGCACCTGTCCTGGGCCGGGTCCGACAAGCTCGTGAACCCCGACGACATCGTCAACGTCATGAACTTCCCCTATTTCGGGGACCTGAACATGCAATAGCATCCCGTGCGGCGGCCGGGGGGGCTTGCCACAAGCCCCCCCCAGGGTGTATCGCACCCCCGCCCGAGGCTTTCCACGGCCCGCGGACCCCGTCCGCGGGCCGGCACAAAGCCCGGACCAAGCCCTCGGCGCCACAACACCAAACATACCGGCTCCCGATGTTCGCATTCACGGTCAGACGCATAACCCAGGCCTTCATGGTGATGCTCGTCATCAGCGTCATCGGCTTCGCCATCAAGCAGGCCGTGGGCGACCCGGTGCGCGACCTGGTGGGCGTGTCGATCCCCGTGTTCCTCACGGCCATCATGCTCATCTACGTGTTTTCCGTGATCCTGCACTGGCTGCCGTCCTACGGGCGGGGCGAGACCGTGACGCTCTTCGGCTGGTGGGACTCGGGCCTGGTCACGGCCGACGGCCTACGCCACCTGATCCTGCCGGGCATCTCCCTGTCCTCGGTGATGCTGCCCCTGTTCATCCGCCTGGTGCGCGCGGAGATGAAGGAGGCGCTGGAGGCCGAATACATGAAGTACGCCCGGGCCAAGGGCCTCAGGCCCTGGCGGGTGCTCCTGGTGCACGGATTCAAGAACACGCTGCTCCCTGTGATCACCGAGGGCGGCGTGCAGCTGGGCACCATGATCGCCTTCACCGTGCTCACGGAGACGGTCTTCCAGTGGCAGGACATGGGCTTCATCTTCCTGGAGGCCGTGGAGCGGGCGGATTCGTCGCTGCTGGTGGCCTATCTGGTGTTCGTGGGCGCGGTGTTCGTGTGCGTGAACACAGTGGTGGACATCATCTACGGCGTGGTCAATCCCATGGTCCGCGTGGCGGGGAGGAAATAGCCGTGGTGCATCTGGCCCATGTCGGGCAGCGTGTCCTACGGCGGCCAGCGCATCGACACCCTGAACCCCAGGGAGATGCAGCCCTACCGGCGCAGGATGCAGATGGTCTTCCAGGACCCTTACGCGTCGCTGAACCCGCGCATGACCGTGCGCCAGATCCTGGTGGAACCCCTGATGTTCCACAATCCCGGCCTGGGCCGGGCCGAGGCCGTGGAGCGCGGGCTCACGTACCTGTTCATCAGCCACGACCTATCCGTGGTGGAGCACATCTCCACGCGCGTGGCCGTTATGTACCTGGGCTGCCTGTGCGAGCTGGCCGGAACCTCCGACCTGTTCGGCACGCCCCTGCCCCCCTACACCCGGGCGCTGCTCTCGGCCATCCCGCAGCTGGGACAGCCCGGCAGCGGCCACGTACGGTTGTCCGGGGACGTGCCCACGCCCATCAACCTGCCCCCGGCCTGCGTGTTCCACGGCCGCTGCCCCCACGCGGACGAACGCTGCCGCAGCGAAATACCGCAGCTCCTGGAGCCCGCTCCCGGGCATTTCACGGCCTGCCACGCCGTGAAGGAAAACCGCATCTGAAGGACGCCCCCGCACCCCATGACCGTTCCCTGTGAACACCCCTGGCACGTCTACCTCCTGCGCTGCGCCGACGGCACCCTGTACTGCGGGGTGACCACGGACCTCTCGCGCCGTGTGGACGAGCACAACGCGGGAACAGGGGCGAAATACACCCGCGCCCGGCGTCCCGTGCATCTGGTGGCCAGCGCCGGGTTCCCGGACCGCTCCGCGGCCCAGAGCGCGGAATACGCGGTGAAACAACGGCCATCGAAACAAAAGATTATATTTTTGGATATGTTGGCAAAGGCCAGTCACGAAAAATCGAAAAAACAGGACCCCTGAGGGGTTGGAAAAACCGGCCGCGAAGGATATGGAAAAACGTATCCGTCAGCCGCCGCCCCTCTACGACGTAGTGAATAATTATGAATGCCGAAGTGATAGAACAATACCAAGGCAAGATCAGCAAGGAAGACATCAACGAGCTGCCCCTGGTGGGCTACGACGGCGACATCCGCCTGGTGACAGGCGCCCTGGCCGCTGACGAAGCCGCCCAGGAGATCGCCCAGGAGCCCGTGATCGGCTTCGACACCGAGTCGCGGCCGTCCTTCAAGAAGGGCCGCTACTATCTGCCTTCGCTGATCCAGATCGCCACCAGCGAACGGGTCTACATCTTCCAGCTGAGCAAGATCGCGTTCCCCGAATCCCTGAAGACCGTGTTCGCGGACAAGGGCATCCTCAAGACCGGCGTGGCCGTTGGCGACGACGTCAAGGACCTGCAGAAGCTCTCGCCCTTCCCGGACGCCGGATTCCTGGACCTGGGGGCCCTGGCCCTGAAGCTCAAGCTGGAGACCCACGGCCTGCGCAACCTGGCGGCCAAGTTCCTGGGCATCCGCATCTCCAAGGCCGCGCGGTGTACGAACTGGGCCAGCCCGAACCTGTCGCGGGCCCAGATCCGCTACGCGGCCACGGACGCCTGGATCTCGCGCGAACTCTACCTGAGCATGGACCAGGCCGGGCTGATCCCGGAAAACGGCGACGCCGCCCTGAACGGCTGACGCGCCGCCACTCCGCTCTCCACCCGGAGAAGCAGCGAGCCCCGCAACGGACTTCCGTAGCGGGGCTTGCTGGTTTTCGGGCCTGGCGAAATCAGGCGAAGGGGGCCAGGAACTCCACGGCGCGCCGCTCGTCCCAATACGGCCCCGAGGCGCCGTTGAGGGCGAAGCCCACGTGGCCGCCGGACTCCGGGGTCTCCAGGTAAATCCAGGCGCTGGCCAGGGCCTGCTCCCGGGGATAACACTCCGGGGCCAGGAAGGGATCGTCCTTGGCGTTCAGGACCAGCACGGGGGTGCGGATGGAATCCAGGAACTGCAGGCTGGAGCAGCGGGCGTAGTAGTCCGAGGCGTCGGCGTACCCAGCCAGGGGCGCGGTGTAGGTGTCGTCGAACTGGCGGAAGGTGCGCATTCCCGCGAGCCCGGCCAGGGACAGGCTGTCCGGGAACAGGGCGTGCTTGGCGCGGACCTTGGCCTTGAGGCTGCGCAGCAGATAGGCCTGGTAGACCTGGGCGAAGCCCGTTTCCAGCACCCGGCAGCAGGCGTCCAGGGCGCAGGGCGCGGACACGGACACGGCGGCCGCCAATTCCTTGGGCAGGCGCCCCGGGTCCTCGCCCAGGTACTTGAGGATCTGGTTGGCGCCCATGGAGAAACCCACCAGCGCGGCCCGCTCGTATCCACCCCGATCCAGGGCGTGGGTCAGCGCGGCGTGCACGTCGTCCGTCTCGCCGCTGTGGTAGAACCGGGGCAGACGATTCATCTCCCCGGAGCAGCCCCGGTGGTTCATGGCCACGCAGTCCCAGCCCGCGGCGTTGAGGGCCCGCACCATGCCGCGCACGTACTTGCGCCGGGAGTGGCCCTCCAGCCCGTGGATGACCAGGGCCAGGCGGCCGCCTTCCCCGGGGGCCGGGCTCCAGTCCAGGTCCAGGAAATCGCCGTCGTCCAGCTCCAGCCGCGTGCGCTGGAAATCCACCTCCGGGCGGGGCCGCAACAGCACGGGGGTGAGGGTCTGCAAGTGGCCGCTTCGCAGGTGCAGGGCCTTGGGCTGGTAGGCGGATTCATGGATCACGGGCATACGGATTAGTATATCACTCTCCCCGACAACTTTAAACCCCGCACGCGCCCCTCCCCGGCTGGACGGTGGTTGCCTTGGCCCCGAACCGAGGCTACATCCTGTACATGAGCGCCATCACCACCTCGGTCTTCGACCTCTTCAACATCGGACCCGGCCCGTCCAGCTCCCACACCATCGGCCCCATGCGCGCGGCCTACGACTTCCTCACCCGGGTGCGCGAACTGCCCGCCGACGCGCGGGCGCGGGCCGACGGCCTGCGGGCCACGCTGTTCGGGTCCCTGTCCGCCACGGGCGACGGGCACGGCACGGACAAGGCCGTGCTGGCGGGGCTCCTCGGCCACCAGCCCGAGACCGTGCCCCAGGAGGTCATGGACTCGCTCCTGGCGACGCCCGGGCAATCCTGGCCCCTGCCCGTGGAGGGCTGCGGCCTGGCCCTGGGCGCGAAGACCGTGGTCTTCGGCAAGGTCCGCCACAAGTTCCCGTACAGCAACACCCTGGTCCTGGCCCTGCGCGCGGACGGCGAGGCCCTCCTGGAGTTGGAGTACTATTCCACGGGCGGCGGGTTCATCCACTGGAAGGGGCGCGAGGAGCCGGACCTGGGCCGCCCGCCGTATCCCTACTCCAGCATGGCCGAGCTCAAGGACCGCCTGCGCGAAAGCGGGCTGCGCCTGTACGAGTTGATCCTGGCCAACGAGAAGGCGCTCCACGGCCGCAGCGAGCGCGAGATATTGGAGAACATCGACCGCATCGCCCGGTCCATGGAGAACGCGGTGGCCCGGGGCTGCGCCACCGAGGGCGTGCTGCCCGGGTGCATCGGCCTGAGGCGCAAGGCGCCAATCCTGGTGCGCCGCGCCAAGGAGGCCTCCCACGGCGCGGACCGCTTCCTGATGCTGCTGAACGCCTACGCCATGGCGGCGGCCGAGGAGAACGCCGCGGGCCACGTGGTGGTCACGGCGCCGACCTCGGGCTCCTCCGGGGTCATCCCCAGCGTCCTCTACGCCCTGCACAACCACATGGGCATCGACCGCGAGACCATGCGCACGGCCTTTCTCACGGCGGCGGCCGTGGGCTTCCTGGTCAAGCACAACGCGTCCATCGCCGGGGCCGAGGTGGGCTGCCAGGGGGAGATAGGCACGGCCAGCGCCATGGCCGCGGCCATGCTGGCCCACGCCAGGGGCCACCGCTTCCAGGTCATCGAGAACGCGGCAGAGATCGCCCTGGAGCACCACCTGGGCCTGACCTGCGACCCGGTGGCCGGGCTGGTGCAGATCCCCTGCATCGAGCGCAACGCCATGGGCGCGGTCAAGGCCTACAACGCCTACCTCATGGCCAGCCTGGGCGACCCGGCAACCCAGGTCATCGACCTGGACAAGGCCATCTGGACCATGAACCAGACGGGCCGCGACATGAACAGAAAATACAAGGAAACCAGCCTGGGTGGCCTGGCCGTGACCCACCCCAGATGCTGAGGCCCGAAGCACGGCGCGGCCTGACATGGCCAATTGGTAGAACACCCCAACTATAGGGATTCCCAGCCTTCAGCCCTTGGGCCGCATGGGAGCGAAGCGAGCATTCGGCCTTAGGGATGAGGACAGCAGCGCCAGGGGGTTACCCCCTTTGGCCGCCGGAGGCGAAACCTACTCGTCCCCGCGTACCCTGCCGCGCAATTTCTTCACGGCGGCGCGGGTCTTCTTGGCCTGCAGGCGGCGGGTCTTGGAGGCCCGGGTGGGCCGCGTCCTGCGGCGGGGCTTGTCGCGGTGCAGGGCCTGGCGCAGCAACTCGGCGAAGCGCTCCACGGCCAGCTCCTTGTTGGCGGCCTGGCTGCGGGTGTCCGAGGCCGTGACGCGAAGGACCCCGTCCTGGCTGATGCGGCCCGCCAGGCGCGAACGGATGCGCGCCCGCCGGCCCTCGTCCAGGGACGGCGAGGCCTCGACATCGAAGGCCAGGGCCACGCTGGTGGAGACCTTGTTCACGTGCTGGCCCCCGGGCCCGCCGCTGCGCACGGCCGTGAAGGACAGCTCCGAACGGGGGATGCGGAGCTCCGCGTTTATCTCGACGTATTCCATGGCGTGTTCCTCGGCCGCGCGGCCGCACGAATCCTGGCATTGACCCCTAGCGGTCAAGTCTTATACAGCGAAGGCGAAACGAACGAAAGGAGGACTTCCGTGAAGCTTGCCATACCCACCAAGGTCGACGCCAACGGCGCCCACGTGGTGGATTCCCATTTCGGCCACTGCGAATTCTACACCCTCCTGACCGTCGAGGACGGCCTGGTAAGCGTGGAGGAACACCTCTCCGCGCCCCAGGGCTGCGGCTGCAAGTCCAACATCGCCTCCACCCTGGCCGAGGAGGGCGTCAGCCTGCTCCTGGCCGGAAACATGGGCCAGGGCGCGGTGGACAAACTCAAGGAAGCGGGCATCGAGACCGTGCGGGGCATGAGCGGCCCGGTGCGCGGGGCCCTGGACAGCTGGCTGGCCGGAGACATCCCGGCCCAACCCGACATCTGCGAGCACCACGGCGACGACGGCCACGAATGCGGCAGCCACGCCCTGGAAGAGCTCCAGACCCGGCGCTAGGCCGTGCCCCGGCCCGAGCCCGAGGTGCGCGTGCAGCGCTTCCCCCTGGACAGGGAGTTGTCCTTTTTCCGCCTGACCCTGACGGACCGCGCGCGCACGGACGTGCTGGCGCTCTTGGCCGAGGCGGTGGAGAAGGCGCTCGCGCCCGTGACCCACGAGGTCAAGGTCAACCTGTCCGAGGACGGCGGCGCGTTCATCATGGCCTTTCTGGCGGACAAGCGCCCCCTGGACGAGCAGGCGGTGCACGAACTGCTGACCCCGGAACTCAAGCGCCACGGCGCACGATTCGATACCTGAAGGAGTATACATGAGCGATTGTCCCTGCGGCTCCGGCCGCGCCCTGGAAGAATGCTGCGGCCCGGCCCTGGACGGAACCACCCCCGCGGCCACGGCCGAGGCCCTGATGCGTTCGCGCTACTCGGCCTACGCCCTGGGCAACATCGACTACGTCGAGTCCACCCTGGCCCCGGCCCAGCGCCGCAAGTTCGACTATGAGGGCGCGAAGCACTGGTCCGAGTCCGCCACGTGGCAGGGCCTGACCGTGCACGAGACCCAGGACGGCGGCGAGGCCGACGAGACCGGCGTGGTGGAGTTCACCGCGGCCTTCGAGCTTTCGGGCACGGCCCAGGAGCACCACGAAGTGGCCAAATTCTCGCGCCAGGACGGGGCCTGGGTGTATGCGGGCGGCGAGGTCACGGGCACGACCTTCCGCCGCGAGACCCCCAAGGTGGGCCGCAACGAGCCCTGTCCCTGTGGAAGCGGCAAGAAGTTCAAAAAATGCTGCGGCCGCTAGCAGGGCGTCCAGAAACAGCGATCTGCCGCGTCGCTTCGCTGCTGCGGGCGATGCAAACCCTCGCGTACGGGGGTACAGCTCTGCTCTCGATATCTGTAAGGCTCGAAGACTCGCCTAACAGCTAGTCGGTCGTCGGTCTTGCATTTTTCTTGCGCCTTGCATCTCACTATTTCTGAACGCCCTGCGCGACAACCTGTTCACGAAAGATTGAAGGGCGGGACATGGCCGAACCCTACACCGTACGCGAGAGCGCCCGCGCCAGGCGCGTGACCCTGCGGGTTTCGCCGCGCCGGGGGGTGGAGGTGGTGGTGCCCCGGGGCTTCGACCGGGCCGCCGTACCGGGCATCGTGGCCCGGCGCGAGGGCTGGATCGAGGCCCAGGTGCAGCGCCTGCGGGACAAGGGCTGGAGCGAGTCGCCGCCCGGGCGGCCGGAGGTGCTGCCCCTGCGCGCCCTGGGCCGCGAGGTGCGACTGGAGGCCGTGCACGCCGCAGGCCGGGCCACGGCCCTCACGCCCCGGGGGCCGGACAGGCTGCTGCTCTCCGGGGACACGGAGGACCACGCCGCGGGCCGGGTCCTGGTCCTGGCCTGGCTCAAGACCCAGGCGCGGCTGCATCTGGTGCCGCGCCTGCGCGAGCTTTCCGCGCGCCACGGCCTGCCCTTTGCTGGCGCGCAAGTGCGGGCCCAGGCCTCGCGCTGGGGCAGCTGCTCAGCGCGCGGCGCCATCAGCCTGAACTGCAAGCTCTGTTTTTTGCCGCCGGAGCTGGCGGAGCACGTGCTGCTGCACGAGCTGGCGCATCTGCGGCATCTGGACCACTCCCCGGATTTCCACGCCTTCCTGCACCGCCTGGACCCCGAGAGCGCGGCCCGTTCCCGGGCCCTGGCCGACGCCTGGCACCACGTGCCGGGCTGGCTGGACTGAGCTCCCCGGCCCGCTCCCGCCCCCGCCCCGCCTCCCGGGGATTCTTGCCGCCCGGCGGTTTTTGCCCTTGTCCTTGCAATTCCCCGCAGATTTGTCATTATTCTTATGTCCCCCAACTTCCAGACCACGGATGCCAGGACATGAGCACAGACGAATATCCGAAACCCTTGTTCCACCCGGAGGACGAGGGCGGCGAGTGCCCGGGGGCGGAGCGCGCCCGGCCCATCGCCGAGCGCATCGAGGCCAAGACCGAGGACTATGCCAGCTACCAGTTCACCGAGCCCCAGACCCGGGCCCTGAACATCTTTTTCGATCTGGTGCAGGAGTTCGACGACGAGAAGGACTTCCTGGCCATCTGCGTGATGGTGCCCAAGATCATCTTCGGGCTGGACTGCGCCCTGTACCTGGTGACCAAGGACCTGGACCTGGCCTGCAAGGTCTGCACGGGGAGCGCGGCCCTGCGCCCGGGGGCGTCCGCGCCCCTGCATCCGGACAGGCGCGACGGGCATTGGTACTTCCCCATCCGCGCCAACCCCAAGCATCTGGAGCAGCTCCCGTTTTCGCCGCCCGAGGGCGTCATCGGCTGCCTGGAGGTCCATCCAGCCGAGCGCATGCAGGCCGGGGACAGCCTGTTCTGGGAAAAGTTCGCCAACCGCATCGGCTTCCAGATGCACAACCGCATGATGCACGACGCCAACAGGGTGCATCTGCGCTTCATCCGCAACCTGGCCAAGGACATCGGGCACAACGTCATCGTGCCCAACATGTACTTCAAGCTGTTCTTCAACCGCCTGAAGCGCAGCATCGACGGCCTCGGGGAGCTCAAGGCCGACATGGTGGCCGCAAGCGACCCCCACGGCCTGCGCATCACGTCCCTGCACGCGGACCTGGAGGCCCAGTTCGAAGAGATCGCCAGCCACTACGAGCAGACCAGCCTGTACCTGGAGACGCTGCTCAGGCAGAGCCATTTCGAAAAGGGGCACTACGTGCTGGAGCGCCGCCCCTGCGACGTGGCCCGGCAGATCATCGACCCCCAGCTGCACCACTTCCTGCCCCGCTTCGAGGAGCAGTCCATCGCGGTGGACGGCTGCCCGGGCCCGGAGGTGGACGCGGGCATCCTGATGGTGGACGTGGGCCTGTTGGCGCAGGTCTATTCGAACCTCTTCTCCAACGCCCTGAAATACACGGGCCCGCCGCCGGACGGCCAGGGCCGCAAGCGCATCTCCTGCACCATGCGCCGTGAGAAGAACGCCTTCGGGCCAGGACAGGACGGAATCCTCTTCGGCGTGTTCACCACGGGCAAGCCCATCCCCGAGGACAAGGGCGCGAGGCTGTTCGAGGCCGGGGTGCGCGGGGACGACGCGAACCTGCCCGAGGGCTCGGGCCACGGCCTGTTCTTCGTGCGCCAGATCGTGGAACTGCACGGCGGCAGGGCCGGGCACGCCCCCCGCGCCGACGGCAACGAATTCCACATCCTCCTGCCCTGCGCCCAGCCGGAGGCCAGGCGCCCCGGAGGCCGCAGGCCATGAACGCGCCCCCCGCCCGCATCCTGAGCGTCGAGGACGATCCCCACGTGCGCCGGTCCATCATGGACTGGCTCCAGGACAGCGGGTTCGAGATGCGGGCCGAGGCCACGGGAAAGGAAGGCGTCGCGGCCTTCGGCGAGTTCGAGCCCGACCTGGTGCTCCTGGACATGGGCCTGCCGGACATTTCCGGCCTGGAGGTGCTGGCCAGGCTGCACGAACGCTCCCCGGACACGCCCGTGGTCATCGTCTCGGGCGGGGCGCAGATATCCGACGCCATCGGCGCGTTCAAGGCCGGGGCCTGGGACTACGTGACCAAGCCCATCATGAACTTCGACGCCCTGGAGCAGACCATCCGCAACTGCCTGGAGCGCAAGGCCCTGAAGGAGGAAATCCGCCTGGCCGAGGCGCGCTACAGCCGCCTGCTGCAGAACCTGCCCGTGGTCATCTTCTCCCTGGACCGGGACCTGGGCCTGTCCTTCATCAACGACACCAGCCTCGAGGTCCTGGGCTACACCCCGGACGAGATGCTGGCCGACCCGCCCTGGTTCACCTCGCGCATCCACCAGGAGGACCTGGCCAAGGTCCAGGCGGCCTTCGAATCCGTGCGCTCCGGCCGGGAGCGGGGCTTCCGGCTGGGCTTCCGCTTCCGCCACAAGAAGGGCTACCTGCTGCACCTCTCGGCCCAGTCCCTGCTCATGGCGGACAACGACGCAGAAGGCGGCGGGCAGGCGGACGCCCTCTCGGGCATCATCACCGACGTCACGGAGCGGGTGTTCCTGGAAAAGGTGTTGGTGCAGCGCGAAAAGCTGAACACCCTGGGGGCCATGTCCCACGAGCTGGCCCACGAGATCCGCAACCCCCTCATGTCCCTGGGCGGGTTCGCGAAACGCCTGGCGGACAAGCACCCCGAGATTCCCGAAACGGGCATCATCCTGGAGCAGGCCGTGCGCCTGGAAAAGCTCATGAACCGCATCAGCGCCTATGTGGCGCCGGTGCCGGTGAAGACCCAGCAGGTCAACGTGGCCGCGGTGCTGACCTTCTGCCTGGACAGGCTGGCCCCCGGGCTGGTGCGCGAGGGCCTGGACATCCGGCCCCGGCTGGACATGGCCCTGCCGGACATCCATTCGGACCCGGACCTGCTCACGGACATCCTGGCGGGCATCCTCAACTATCTGGCGCGGATCATGACGGCGGAGAACTCGCTGATCATCCACACCCGCCAGAGCCCGTCCCACGTGAGCGTGGAGTTCGAGCTGCAGGGCCCGGCCGAAGGGCTGCCCGCCAACCCGGACTCGCTGCTGCTGCCCTTCGACGGCCAGGGAGCGGCCATGGACTTGGCCCTGGCCTACCGCAATCTGAAGAATCTCGGCGGGATGCTCGCCCTGAGCCGGGAGCGGAAGGATACCGCCGTGCTCACGGCGTCGCTGCCGCTGGGGCGGAAGGCCGGGGGCTGAGCCGACGCACGGGCGGTGCCATTTCTTTCCTTTCTTCAACGCAAAACCAAACGTGCCCTCCCGCCCTCCCGCCGCATTCCGCAACAGGTATGACGGGGTGGTCTGGAGGGAGGGTTTGTAGCGCTGCAGGCGCGTGGCGCGGGGGAGGCGCGCTCCCTTCGAAGGATTTCCCCCGCCGCGCGGCTGCGCCGCAGGGGCGGGACAAATCCAGGCAGTCGCACACCTCTCCCGCGCCACGCGCCGGGCATTGCTACAGAGCCTCCCGACCCGAGAACGCGACAGGGAGAAAGGAAAAGTATCCTACCCGATGATGGAGACGAGGGCGCTGGCCAAAAGCATACTTGGCCCCATGGTGTCGTGCTATTTGCGATGCGGCCCCACCTGCTCCCCAAGCCCCGGCGCGCTGTCCGACGAAGCGGCTGTGATGAAAATCAGCGAAGCGGAGTCGGGCTCGTGCGACGGGGCGGCACCACCTGTGCCGTGACACGAGGGGCAGAACCAACGGAGGACCGCACCACCGCGACGACCCAGCGCCCCGGGCGGGTGCGGGGGGCGCAGCGGCTATGATGGTAATCAGAAAAGCGAAGCCCCCTGTACCCGCCTGGGGCGCGGCCGCATCACCTCCCCCCTCATTCCCGGCAAACCAACGCCCTACCCGCGAGGGAACGCGGCGGGTGGGGAGGGAGGAAACCGTTGGTTTTGCGCCACGACTCCCAAAAAGCAAAGCAAACCGCTCCCCGTCAATTATCCGAAATCACATGCACATCCCGCTGCGGGAAAGGAATGGAAACGCCGTTCTCGTCCAGGGCCTTCTTGATGGCCTCGGTGAGGTCGAAATAGACCCCCCAGTAGTCCGCCGTCTTGACCCAGGGCCGCACCACCAGGTTCACGCTGCTGTCCGCCAGCTCGGAAACGGCCACCACGGGAGCGGGGTTCTGGAGCACGCGGGGCTCGGCCGCCAGGACCGCGCCCACCACGGACTTGGCCTTGTCCAGATCGTCGCCGTAGCCCACGCCCACCACTAGGTCCACCCGGCGGGTGTCGTTGGCCGTGGTGTTCTGGATGATCTCACCGGTGATCTTGTTGTTGGGCACGATGATCTTCTGGTTGTCCGGGGTAGAGAGCACGGTCACGCCCAGGGTCAGGTTCTTCACGGTGCCCGAGACCCCGGCCACGGTGATGTAGTCGCCCACGGTGAACGGCCGGGTCAAAAACAGCACCACGCCCGAGGCGAAATTGGCCAGGTTGTCCTTCACGGCTAGGCCGATGGCCAGGCCCAGGGTGCCGACGATTGCCAGCAGCGAGGTGGTGTTCACGCCCAACTGGCCCAGGGCCGCCACCAGGACCACCACCATCAGCGCGTAGTAGCCAAGGTTGCCCACGAACCGCGCCAGCAGCACGTCCACTCCGCGCTTCTCCATGCCCCCGCTTACGCCATGGGCCAGGCTGCGCGCCACCCAGTGGCCCACCAGGATGATGAGCAGGGCCACCACCAGATCGATGCCGTTGGCCGTGAGCCAGGCAATGATCTGGTCGCTGTAATTATTGATATCGAAATTGAACTGCATGCGGCCTCCCTCCCGGGCAGAAAGTTGAGCAAACCCGCCGTTGCGGCGCCCATTGGGCAGTATGCCACACGCCCCGAGCCCCGGTCCAGACGCCCGCGCTCCAGCCAATCATTTTTTCTTTTGACCCTCGGCCTGCCATATCTTAATAGTAATCAATTCTAATTATTAACAAGAAGCATTTCAATGCAGGACAAGATTCTCGAAGCCATGCAGGCAGCCGGAAAACCCGTTCGCCCCGGCGACATCGCCAAGCAACTGGGCCTGGAGTCCAAGGACGTTTCCAAGGCCACTCAGGAACTGAAAAAAGAGGGCAAGGTCCACTCGCCCAAGCGCTGCTTCTGTGCCGCGTCCTTGCAGGCCGCCAATCCTCCCTTCACTGTCGTGCCCGTCCCCCCCTGGGGGACGGGCATTTTTTACGCATTTCGACGGGGAAACGAAAAGGCCCGCCACCGCAACGGTGGCGGGCCCCGGCTGGCAGGTCCGGTCTAATTGAGCCCGTGCAGATAGGGCGGAGCGTCTTCAAACCCATTAAACAGAGTCTCCAACACCATCTGCTTCATAGCTTTCAAGTTGGCCGCCACATAATCGTGGCATTGCCTACTCTGAAAGCTGCCCTGGCAGGCGGGCACAAGGGTGAAATCGACCGGGTTCTGCCACAGGCTGTTTCCGGGCAGGAAACTGTATTCCAGGCTATTGCGGGCCAGATTCTTCAGCTTCAGGTAGTCCAGCTTATGCTCCACAGCCGCGCGCCAGAATTCGTTCGTGAGGTCGATGCGCTCGATGCCCTCGTCGTCGGTGTTCAAGGACACGGGCACCCCCTGGTTCATGTACAGGGCGAGGGGATGATCCCTGCCCTCCAGATGCAGAATCTGGGCATTGCTGGACAGGCATATTTCAACCAAAATCCTCCTCTGGGCCATCTGTTGCAACAGGTTGTAAGCGTCGGTCTCGCAGATAATGTCCGCGCCGTGGCCGATGCGCTGCGCCCCCGCGACGCGCACGGCCTGGGCGATATGGTCGCACAGGGCCTCGGGCGGCACCAGGCCCAGGTACAATTCCCCGGCATGCAACGTCACGTTCACATTGGCATACTCGGGCTTGGCCTTGAGCCACTGTATCATCTGCATGTGCTTGGCGTAGTCGCGAACGGCCCTGGGGTTGTCCTCGGGCGCCACCAGGTTCAGAGCCACCACGCGGGCGTCCCGCCTGCACAGTTCGCAGGCGAAAAGCAGTTGCGTAAACACCGAGTTCGGTTTTCCGGTCCTGCCGACTTGGTTGATGAAGCGGGTTTCCACCCCCCTGCCTCTTTCGACCATGCGCGCCTTTGCCGCCAGCACACCGGTCAACCAGGTCTGCACTTCCCCGCCCGGCTGGGCGGCCCGCAGCAGTCCGCTGGCCACGAGGCTGTTGTACATGGCCGGGACGCTGTCGTCCTCGCGCGTGCTGTTGCTCGTGTATCGGTCGAGTTTGTCGGGGTACAGGCTGAGCATGATCTCCTGATACATGAGTTGTTGGTCGTAGGCGCGATCCGCCACCCGGGCCAGGAGCGCGCCGGTGTTGGACTTGGCGTCTCCGAACTTGCCGAAGGCCGCGAAGAAGTGGTCGTGTCCCCACAGGCGCGGGTCCGGCTTCCAGTCCCTATCGGACAGGGCGTTGACCACGGCCTCGTATTCGTCGGGGTGGTTGATCAGCTCCGAGGCGGGGATGATGGTGGCCACGCCCGTGGGCCGGCCCACGAACTTCTGCTTTTTCATGTCCCAGAACAACGTGGAGTTGGTGGAATACAGCGTGGCGTTGGACGCGAAGTCTATGTAATCCTCCGCGTATATCGCCCCGGTAAGATGGGTGTGCAATTCCGCGCCCTTGGGCATGGCCATGAGGAACGGCCGCAAGGCCATGGGCCAGTTGTCGCGCATCTGTATGAATTTTTGGTTCACAATCTCCGGGTCATCCGCCCTCGCCACGGCCGCAGCCAGCAACGCCACCGCGACCGCCACCACGGCCAAGCCCCTTGTCCAGACCTTACCGCAACGCATAGCGTCCTCCATGGTTTTACTATATAGTATTTACTATAGGGCACGGCGCAAGCCATGGCAAGACAAATCCCCGGGCGGAGCTACGGTCTGCGGTCCAGGGAACGGTAGTTCACGGCCTCGGCCAGCTGGGGAACGCCGATGGCGTCCGCCCCTTCCAGGTCCGCGATGGTGCGCGCAATGCGCAGCACCCGCGTGTGGGCGCGGGCCGAGAGGCCCAGGCTGTCCACGGCGCGCTGCAAAAAGGCGTGGCCCGCCTGTTCCAGGGCGCAATGCCTGTCCAGAGGCGCGCCGGAAAGGTCGGCGTTGATGCGCGCGCTCGTGCCCGCGTAGCGCTCGGCCTGTACCTGGCGCGCGGCCTGGATGCGCGCACGCATGGTGGCGGAATCCGCGCCACCGCCCACCCCCGCCAGATCCTTGTAGGGCACGGCCGGGACCTCCACGTGCAGGTCGATGCGGTCCAGCATGGGCCCGGAGACCCGGTTGCGATACGCGGCCACATGGTGCGGAGCGCAGGTGCAGACGTGGGCCGCGTCCCCCAGGTAGCCGCAGGGGCAGGGGTTCATAGCCGCCACCAGCATCAGGTCCGCCGGATAGGTCAGGGACACGGCCGCGCGGGAAATGGTCACGCGCCCGTCCTCCAGGGGCTGGCGCAGCACCTCCAGGACGTGCTTCTTGAACTCGGGCAATTCGTCCAGGAACAGCACGCCCCGGTGGGCCAGGCTGACCTCGCCGGGACGGGGATACGCGCCCCCGCCGATGAGCCCGGCGTCGGAGATGGTGTGGTGCGGGCTGCGGAAGGGCCGCGTGACCTTCAGGGACTCCCCGTTCAGCAGCCCTGCCACGGAGTAGACCTTGGTCACCTCCAGGGCCTCCTCGAAGGCCAGGGGCGGCAGCACCGTGGGGATGCGGCTGGCGAGCATGGTCTTGCCGCTGCCCGGCGGGCCCACGAACAGCAGGTTGTGCCCGCCCGCGGCCGCTATCTCGATGGCCCGCTTGGCGTGCTCCTGGCCCTTGACCTCGACGAAGTCCAGGGCATGGGCCTCGCGCCCGGCCCACAGCCCCGCCGCGTCGCCCTCGGCGGGCGCGAGATCGTCCTCCCCGGCCAGGAAGCGAACCACCCCGGCCAGATCGTCACAGCCGTACACGGCCACGCCCTCCACCACGGCGGCCTCCGGAGCGTTGCGCAGCGGGACCACCAAGCCGCGCGCGCCCTCGTCCCGGGCGCGCAGGGCCAGGGGCAGGACCCCGGGCACGGCCTTGAGCCGCCCGTCCAGGGACAGCTCCCCCGCCAGGAACCAGCCCGCGAGCCGCTCCGGATCCAGGGCCCCGGACGCCGCCAGCAGGCCCATGGCCAGGGGCAGGTCGTAGGCGCTGCCCTCCTTGCGCATGTCCGCCGGGGCGAGGTTCACGGTGACGCGCGCCGGGGGCAGCCGGAACCCGGAATTTTTGAGCGCGGCCAGGACCCGCTCCTTGGACTCGCGCACCGCGCCCTCGGCCAGCCCCACCATGGTGAAGGCGGGCATGCCGTGGCGCGCGAAGTCCACCTCCAGGTCCACCCGGTGGGCGTCGATGCCTAACAGGGCGGCCGTGGCCACGTGTGCGAGCATTAAACCTCCTGCTTGTACGCGAGCCGCCCGGGGCGGCCTTTCCCGGACGGCCTACTCCCCGGCCTTGAGCCGCTCCTTGAGATCCTTTCCGTCGTGCCAGGCGCGGCCAACGGCGCGGCCCAGGGCCCAGTAGCGGTTGTCGGGCATGGACAGCATCAGGGGCCGGACCTTCTCGATATCCACGTACCCGTCGCTGAGATAGCGCTTCTCGGTCCAGGCCCCCACCAGTTGGCCGATGAACACGGTGTTGGTGTCCAGGGGCACGGTCTTGACCACTTTGCATTCCAGGGACAGGGGGCAGTCCTTGATGAGCGGGGCGCATTGCAGCTCGCCGTAGTGGACGTCGAAGAACTTCGACTTGTCCACGCGGCTGCCCGAGACCAGGCCCATGAGGTCGGTTTCGCGGTGCTGCCCCTCGTGGGGCAGGTTGATGGAGAACTCCCCGCACTGGGCGATGCCCCGGCCCGTGGCGTGGGCCGTGTTCACCGCGATGGCCAGCAGGCAGGGCTTGTAGTTGACCCGCGTCATCCAGGCCAGGGCCATGAAATTGGCCCGCCCGTCCACGTGGGTGCCCACGATGGCCTGGGGTTCGGGCAGGATGAAGGCGTTGTCGCCGATGTTGATCCGTTCCATGCGGCTGCTCCCCGCCCGCGCGGGCGGTCCCGGCCGACCCGGGCATCGGTTTGCTGGATACCGGCTTTCTGTATCCCGGAACCAGCTCCCGGGGCAAGGCCCGAAGTGCCGGATGTTTCTCCGGGCCTGCACACAGCGGCCAGGGCCCTGGCCGTGCTCCTGCCGGACCGGGCGGAGGGCGAAAAATAGGCGGCGCTCCCGGGGGAACGCCGCCTGGAAAGCGTGGAAGGGATGCGCGGGCTACTGCACCAGCTGGCCGATGCGGCCCCAGCGGACGTCGGTCAGCCCGGCCCAGGACCAGTAGATGCGCCAGGCCTTGCCCACGATGGCCGAACGGTCCACGAAGCCCCAGTAGCGGGAATCCATGGAATTGTTGCGGTTGTCCCCGAGCATGAAGTACTTGCCCTGGGGCACCTCGATGGGCCCGAAATGCGTGCGCGCCAGGGGCCCCTTGGGCGGCAGGCCCGAGATGTAGGGCTCGGCCACGGCCTCGCCGTTGCGGATGACGTGGTTGTCCACCACCTCGATGGTGTCCCCGGGCAGGCCGATGACCCGCTTGATGTAGTCCATGCTCGGGTCGCGGGGATACTCGAAAACGATCACGTCGCCGAACTCGGGGTCCGAGACCGGGATCATGGTGATGTCCGTGAACGGGATCTTGATGCCGTAGATGAACTTGTTGACCAGCAGGTGATCACCGATTTGCAGGGTCTGGAGCATGGAGCCCGAGGGGATCTTGAAGGCCTGGACCACGAAGGAGCGGATGAACAGGGCCAGCAACAGGGCGAAGATCAGGGCCTCGGCCCAGTCGCGCACCACTTCTTGCCATTTGGGATTCATGGATATTCCTTGATTGCCTTCCCGGGGGAAGGGGTTGTGCTCATGACGAATCCGGACAGGGTAGGCACCCGCGCCCCGGGGGTCAAGCGCCAGACCGCCCAGAAACGCGCGATTGCCGCGTTGCTGTGGGAAATTCAAACCTCACGTATAGTAAATACGCATCGGTCTTGAATTTCCCTTGCGCCTTGCACTCGCACATTTCTGAACGGCCTGGCGGGGAATCACGCACACGGCCTAATCCTCGTCGGCCTTCAGCGCCGCGAGAAACGCCTCCTGGGGTATCTCCACGTTGCCCATCTTCTTCATGCGCTTCTTGCCGGCCTTCTGCTTTTCCAGGAGCTTGCGCTTGCGCGTGATGTCACCGCCGTAGCACTTGGCCGTGACGTTCTTGCGCAGGGGCGGGTTGCGCTCCCGGGCGATGACGCGCTGGCCGATGGCCGCCTGGACCACCACCTCGAACAGCTGCCTGGGGATGGAGCGCTTGAGCTTCAGGGCCACCTTGCGACCGTACTGGGTGGCCCGCTCGCGGTGCACGATGATGGACAGGGCGTCCACGGGATCGCCGTTGATGAGCATGTCCAGCTTGACCAGGTCCGCCTCGCGGAACTCGTTCACTTCGTAGTCCAGCGACGCGTAGCCCTTGGTCACGGATTTCAGGCGGTCGAAAAAGTCGTAGACCACTTCGTTGAAGGGGATGTCGTAGGTGATCATCACCCTGGTGGCCGTGAGGTAGCGCATGTCGCGCTGGATGCCGCGCTTCTCCTCGCAGAGCTTCAGGACCGCGCCCACGTACTCGTTGGGCACGTGGATCTCCAGCTTGGCGAAGGGCTCGGCCATGGACTGGATCAGCGTCGGGTCGGGCAGCTTGCTGGGGTTGTCGATGAACATGGTCTGGCCCTGGTTGTTCACCACCTTGTAGGCCACGGACGGGGCCGTGGTGATGAGCTGGGCCCCGAACTCGCGCTCCAGCCGCTCCTGGATGATCTCCATATGCAACAGCCCCAGGAACCCGGCCCGGAAGCCGAAGCCCAGGGCCTGGGAGGTCTCGGGCTCGTACCAGAAGGCCGCGTCGTTGAGCTGCAGCTTCTCCAGGGCGGCCTTGAGGAGCTCGTATTCCGAGGGCTCCACGGGGTACAGCCCGCAGAAGACCATGGGCTTGACCTTCTTGAACCCGGGGAAGGGCGTGTCCGTGGGCCGCTTGGCGTCGGTGATGGTGTCGCCCACGGGCGCGTCGGAGAGCTCCTTCATGCTGGCGCAGAGAAAGCCCACCTCGCCCGGGCCCAGGGACTTCACGTCCATGGCCTCCGGCGAGAACACGCCCAGGTGCGTGACCTCGAAATCGCGCTTGGTGGAATGGATGCGGATCCGCTGGCCCTTGGACACCGTGCCTTCGAGCATGCGGAAGAGCACCGTGACCCCGCGGTAGGAATCGTACCAGGAGTCGAAGATCAGGGCCTTCAAGGGCGCGTCCGCGTCGCCCCCCGGCGCGGGCAGGCGCTCCACGATGGCCTCCAGCACCTGGTCCACGTTCATTCCGGTCTTGGCCGAGACGCTGATGGCTCCGGCGCAGTCCAGGCCGATGATCTCCTCGATGTCCGAGATGACGCTCTCGGGGTCCGCGCTGGGCAGGTCGATCTTGTTCAGCACGGGGATGATTTCCAGATCGTGGTCCAGGGCCAGGAACACGTTGGCCAGGGTCTGGGCCTCCACGCCCTGGGTGGCGTCCACCACCAGGAGCGCGCCCTCGCAGGCGGCCAGGGAACGCGAAACCTCGTAGGAGAAGTCCACGTGCCCGGGGGTGTCGATGAGGTTCAGGATGTATTTCCTGCCGTCACCGGCCGTATAGGGGATGCGCACGCTCTGGGCCTTGATGGTGATGCCCCGCTCGCGCTCCAGCTCCATCCTGTCCAGGTACTGCTCGCGGCGCTCGCGCTCGCTGACCAGCCCGGTGATCTCCAGGATGCGGTCGGCCAGGGTGGACTTGCCGTGGTCGATATGCGCAATGATGCTGAAATTGCGGATGTGGTCTTGGCTGCTCATGGGCTCTCGCTACAGGGAAGTCGTCCCCGGAGGGACCCGGGGCGTGGCCCCTGTGTAAGGTATTTGCCGCCGGAAGTCTAACAGGCCGTTGAAAACCGGCGATCTGCCGCGTTGCTTCAAAAAATTCAAACCCTCGCGTAGCGTAAGCGCGGGGAGTACAGCTCTGCTCTCGATATCTGTAAGGCTCGAAGACTCGCCCAACAGCTAGTCGGTCGTCGGTCTTGACAATTTTGCCGGAGAGCAAAATTGGTCGATGCGGCGAAGCGCATCGACCGCAGGGGCGCTGGCCAGGACGGCCAGCGAACAATTTTTCTCGCGCCTTGCATCTCACCGCTTTTGAACGGCCTGTGCAAAATTACGGGCCGAAGAGGCATCCCACGATAAAGCCCCCGCGCGGAGGCCGCGCGGGGGCTTATACGATTGCGTATGGAAATCGCGGCTAGTCCTGCATGCCGCTGATCACGTCGTTCAGATTGCCCGAGAGCTCGGCCAGCCCGTTCACGGCCTGGGCGGACTCGTTCATGGCCTGGGCGATCTCCAGGGCCGTGCCGTTGATCTCCTCGGCGGAGTGGGAGATCTGCTCGCTGGCCGCGGACTGCTCCTCGGCGGCGGTGGCGATCTCGCGCACCTGGTCGGAGGTCCGCTCCACGAAGCCCACGATTTCCTCCAGGGCCTTGCCCGCGCTGGCGGACATGGTGGAGGAGCGCTCGATGGCCTCGGTGGTCTTTTCCGTGGCCTTGATGTTGCGGTCGGCGCTGTGCTGGATGTTCTGGATGTAGTCGCCCACCTCGCTGGTGGCCTGCATGGTCTTCTCGGCCAGCTTGCGCACCTCGTCGGCCACCACGGCGAAGCCGCGTCCCGCGTCCCCGGCGCGCGCGGCCTCGATGGCCGCGTTCAGGGCCAGCAGGTTGGTCTGGTCCGCGATGTCGCTGATGACGTTCATGATGGTGCCGATGCCCTCGGCCTGACGTCCCAGCTCGGCCATGTCGCGGCTGAGCTCCTCGGCCATGCCGCTGAGTTCCTCGTTGGTGCGCACCATGCCCTTGACGATGTCCTGGCCTTCCTGGGCCTTGTTGCGGGCTTCGAGGGCCAGCTCGGCCGAGGACGAGGCGTTGCGCGCGACCTCCAGGACCGTGGCGTTCATCTCCTCCAGGGCCGTGGCCACCTCGCTGGTACGCGTGCGCTGCAGCTCGGCGCCGGTGCTGGACTGGTCCACCTGGGCGGCCAGCTCCTGCAGGGCCGAGGCCACCTGCTCGGAGATGCCGTTGGCGTCGGTGGCCGCCTGGGCGATGGTGGCGTTCTTGTTCTGGATGAATTCCTGCTGCCGGTGCTGCTCGGTCTGGTCCACGCAGAGGGTGATGGCGCCCTGGATCTCGCCGGACAGGCCGTGGATGGGCGTGGCGGCCACGCGCATGTGGCGCTGCTGGCCGTCCAGGGACGTGAGGGACGAGACCATGTCCAGTGTCTCGTCCGAGGACAGGACCTTGCCCGAGGTGGTCTGGGCGTCCTCCTCGTCATAGGAGAACCGGGACATGGACCAGCCCAGGTAGTCGTCCGGCGCGCCGTCGCGGGCCAGGAAGTCCATCATCTGCTGGTTCACGAAGGTCAGGTGGTCGCTGGGATCCACGGTGGCGCAGGGGATGGGGATGGATTCCAGCACGGCCTGGGAATAGCCCAGCTTGGCCTTGATCTCGCCCACCATGGCGGTGATGTCCCCGTGCAGGGAGCGCAGCTCGCCGCTGAAGCCGTCGGCGGAAATCTCGCTGAAGTCGCCGCAGGCCACCTGCTGGGCGTAGGCCTGCAGGCGGGACAGGGGGCCGACGATGGAGCGGATCACGGTCAGGACCATAAGCAGCAGGGCCACGGCGGTGACGCCCTCCACGATCATGGAGACCTGCTTGGTGCGGGTGTTGAGTTGCGCGGACGCGGCCTCGGCGTTCTGCTGCAGCTGGTCCATCAGGGGCAGCAACTCGTTGATGCTCGTGCGCAGGGCCTGGCGGTTCGTACGCAGGGTCCCGTCACGCTCCACGTAGCTCTTGAAGGCCGAGACGTACTCGTCGGCCAGATTGACCATGCCCTCGACCTTCTCGTTGATGGTCAAGAGGGTGTTGGACTCGATGAGGGCGCGCAGGGTCTGGGCCGTGATGTCGAAGGCGGCCACGTCGGCCTCCTTGTGGGACAGGAAGAAATCCTTTTCCATGCGCCGGAGTTCGGCCAGGGTGGTCAGGATGTCGCCCATGCCCACGCCCACGGCGCGGACCTGGTTCTCCAGGCCGCCGATAGCCTTGGTCAGCCGTCCCTGCAGGCCGAGCTTGTTGGTGTAGCCCATGATCTTGGTGGAATCCACGGCGCCCTTGAATTTCTCGGAGCAAACCGCGCCGCGCGCCTTGATGTCCGAGGTCAGTTCGGCGTACTCGGGCGCCAGGGAAGCCACCCTGTCGGCCTGTTCGTCCAGGGCCTTCATGCTCTGACCGAACTGCTCCGCCAGCTTGTCGTCAGGCGCGGCCTGAAAGTCGTTGGCCAGGCGCAGGGCCTCCAGCAGGGACATCTTGGCGCCCAGGGCGGCGCGCTCCACCTGCTTGGCCTCGCTTTCGTACTTTCCGCCCACAAAGGACACCACGAAGATCACTGCCAATGCGCCCAGGGCCGTGGCCCCGATGAGCGCCAGCTTGCTTTTGACTGTCATTTTCCTTCCTCTCTTCTCGACGGCGTGAGTGATACAGGCATGTTTCCCGATTCCGTACGCAGGTGATAAACAAATAACGGGGTTGATTATTAAGAGGACGCAGTCACCTAGTCAATGTACAATCATCTGTTTTCATTGATCAACGCCCCGCAGACGACACGGGGGCTCAACCATGTGCGCAAAACCACTGCAAGTGGCCATGCAGAATAAACATATCGGCCAACAAGTCCGTTTGCTATAGCAAAACCCCTGGCAAAAGCCAATTTTTCGTTGCTGGCACATCTGACGGGGCCGCGCCCTTGCATAGGACAAGCTTTCCGGATAGTTCAAAGCAGACAACCCCCAACCCCGGTGCCGCATGCACTATCTGAACACCTTGCTCCTGCACCCGGACCCCGAGGTGCGTTCCGCCTTGCGTGCGCGGCTCGCGAACGTGGATTTCCTGCGCGTGCTGGGCGAGGCCGTGGGCGCATTCGAGGCCCTGCAGATGCTGGAGCACGTGCCCTACGGGGTGTTCTTCCTGGGCCAGGACCTGCCCGACGGGGTCAGCGGCTTCGAGCTGGCCCAGATGCTCACCGGGCGCAGGCACAAGCCCGCCCTGGTCTTCCTGGCCACCGACGAATCCAAGGCCTATTCCGCCTTCGAGCTGGGGGCCACGGACTTCCTCATCTGGCCCGCCTCCGAGGAACGCTTCGCCCAGACCATCGCCCGGCTGAACCAGTTCCGGGCCCACTTCAAGGAAATCCCCGCCCCCGAATGGACGGACGACGGCGAGGAGATCGAGGACGAGCGCACCCTGCGCCTGCCGCTGGGCGAGGACGAGGAGGACCGCTTCCTCTCGGCCCTGTCCCAGGCCTGGGAATTCTCCAACATGGCCAAGCCCATGGAGATCGAAAAGCTGCCCATCAACATGGACGGCCGCACCATCCTCATCCCCTACCCCCAGATCATCTTCGTGGAGGCCTTCGAGGACTATTCCTACGTGCACACGGCCAACCAGAAATACCTGACCTCCTATCGCCTGAAGACCCTGGAGGACCGCCTGCGGCGCCACCGGTTCTTCCGCGTGCACCGCAAATATCTCGTCAATCTGGAAATGGTTACGGAAATCGGGTCACTGCCCGGCAGCAACTTCATGCTCAGGACCCAGGGCAAGACGCGCATCGAGCTGCCCATCAGCAGACGGCGCATAACGGAACTGAAGAAGATCCTCGGGCTGTAGCTCCCCGCAGGGAGCTACCGTTCAACGCGGCGTACGGGCCTTTGGCCGAATTTCGGCGCAACGGACGGCCCCCCGCGCGGTACAAGAGGACCGCGCCGCACGAGGTCTGGCACAAGGAGACGGACATGGATCAGACCGGAGCACTGGACGCGCTCCTGCAAGAGGAGCGGGTCTTCCGCCCCCTGCCGCAGCTGGTCAGGGAAGCCAACGTCAACCCCCAGGATCTCGAAAGGATCCAGGAGCTGGCCGACAGGGACTACCTGGCCTATTGGGAAGACGCGGCCCACGAACTGGACTGGTTCAAGAAGTGGGACAAGGTCCTGGACGACTCCGAGCCGCCGTTCTACCGCTGGTTTCCCGGGGCCCAGTGCAACATCGTGTACAACGCCCTGGACCGCCACATCGAGACGGCCAACAAGAACAAGCTGGCCCTGATCTGGGAAGGCGAGCCCGGGGATCAGCGCAAATACACCTACTACGAACTCTACCGCGAGGTGAACCGCTTCGCCAACGCCCTCAGGTCCCTTGGCTTGGCCAAGGGCCAGCGCGTGGTCATCTACATGCCCCTGTTGCCCGAAACCCTCATCGCCATGCTGGCCGTGGCCAAGATCGGGGCGGTGCACAGCCTGATCTACGGCGGGTTCTCGGCCAAGGTCCTGCGCGAGCGCGTGCGCGACGCCGGGGCCAGGCTGGTGATCACGGCCGACGGCTTCTACCGCAACGGCCGGGTGGTGAACTTGAAGGGCATCGTCAACGAGGCCCTTATCGGCGCCAGCGCCGAATGCGTGGAGACCTGCGTGGTGGTGCACCGCGCGGGCGTGGACGCGGAGATGCAGGAGCCGCGCGACCTCTGGTACGAGGATCTGGTGCGCCGCGAGCGCCCCGAGTCCCCCACCGAGGTCATGAACTCCGACGACGAACTGTTCCTGCTCTACAGCTCGGGCACCACGGGCAAGCCCAAGGGCATCGTGCACACCCACGGCGGCTACATGGTGGGCATCTCGCGCACCCTCAACTGGGTCTTCGACCTGAAGCCCACGGACATCTTCTGGTGCACGGCGGACACGGGCTGGATCACCGGGCACAGCTACGTGGTCTACGGCCCCCTGGTGGCCGGGACCACCACGGTGATGTACGAGGGCCACCCCCTGTATCCCCAGGCCGACCGGCTCTGGGACGTGGTGGCCCGCTACGGCGTGACCCTGCTCTACACCTCGCCGACCATGGTGCGCACGCTGATGCGCTTCGGCACCCAGTACCCGCGCGGCAAGGACCTCTCCACCCTGCGCATCCTGGGCAGCGTGGGCGAGCCCATGAACCCCGAGGCCTGGGTCTGGCTGCACAAATACATCGGCCGCTCGGTGTGCCCCATCATGGACACCTGGTGGCAGACCGAGACGGGCATGTTCATGATCAGCCCCATGCCCGTGTCCCTGCTCAAGCCCGGCAGCGTGAACAAGCCCCTGCCCGGCATCGAGGCCGACGTGGTGGACGCGGGGGGCGAGCCCGTGCCCCCGGGCAAGGGCGGCTTCCTGGTGCTCAAGAAGCCCTGGCCGGGCATGATGCAGACCGTGGACAAGGACCCCGAGCGCTACAAAAAGACCTACTGGGAGCGCATCCCGGGCATGTACTTCGCCGGGGACGTGGCGCGCCGCGACGAGGACGGCTACTACTGGATCCAGGGCCGGGCCGACGACGTCATGAACATCGCGGGCCACCGCATCGGCACGGCCGAGGTGGAGAGCGCCCTGGCCAGCCACCGCTTCGTGGCCGAGGCCGCGGTCATCGGCGTGCCCGACACCATCAAGGGCGAGGTGGCCAAGGCCTTCGTGGTCCTGGACGAGGGCTGGGACCAGGACTTTGAAACCGGCGAGGACCTGGTGGCCTCCCTCACGGCCCACGTACGCCGCGAACTGGGGCCCGTGGCCGTGGTCCGGTCCATCGAATTCCGCGACTCCCTGCCCCACACCAGAAGCGGCAAGATCATGCGCCGGGTGCTCAAGGCCGAGGAGCTGGGACAGGACGCGGGCGATCTCTCGTCTCTGGAACCGCCCGAAGAGTAGCGCCAAAAGACGCAATCTGCTTCGTTACTGCGAAAAATGCCGACCCTCGCGTATGTCCAGATACGCGTCGGCCCGGCATTTTTCTTGTGCCTCGCATCTCACGCCTTTTGGCGCTCTCTTCTCCATATTTCAGATGAATATATGCTTCCACGGTAAAAAAAGGGCGACCCCATGGGGCCGCCCTTTATACGTTCATTTGCCTCTGAAAGGCGCGCTCAGTTCTCCAACTGCTGCAGGCCGTCCAGGATCCAGTGGCCCTGGGCCCCGTCGTTGCGGAAGTGCCAGACCTCGCGCACCTGTTCCGTGGAGCCGCCGCGATCCTCGCGCATCAGGGCGTCGAAGTACACCGTGGCCAGCACGACCCCGCCCTCCTGCTTGGCCTCCAGGAGCCGGGCGTTGACCATCAGCACCTCGGTGCGCGACGGGTTCGGGTCCTGGGCGGCCTGGCTGCGCACCTCGTCCAGCACGGCCTTGCTGGCGAACTGGGCGATGTCGTCCATGTCCCGCGCGTCCCAGGAAGCCTGGAGGCGGTTGAAGGCCAGCTTGGCGCCCTTCAGGAATTCATCCACGTCGAAGCCCGGGGGCAGGTCGATGCCCTGGGCCGCGTCGGCCATGCCGCCCTGGGAGCCCAGACCGCCCCAGCCGTCGGCCATGCCCGAGCGGTAGGTGTTCTGGTCGTCCATTGGTCCGCCCCCGCCGTAGGACATGCCGCCCGTGCGCCCGGCGTGCTGCGCGGCCGCCCGCCCGCGCCCCAGAAGGCGCATGAGCAGGAAGATGCCGCCGCCGATGAGCAGCAGGTCGAACATGCCGACCCCGCCGAAGGGATGGCCGAAGAACAGGGAGCCCAAGAGCGATCCGGCCAGCAGGCCGCCGAGCAGGCCGCCCATGCCGCCGAAGCGCGAGGGACTCCGCATGCCCTGCTGGCCCGTGAACGCGCCCTGCTGGCGCAGGGGCGAGACGGGCTTGGACCAGCCCCGGCTGAAGGACCGGCTGCCCCCGAAGGAGCGCCCCCCGCCGAAGCGGGCCTCGGCCGGGGAGGCGTCCAGGGCGGCCACGGCCGCCAGGAGCAGAATCACTATGCAAATTTTCACTATGCTGCGCATTGTCGTTTCCCGGGTTGGGGTTGCTCGAAAGTCCCGGATAAGGGCCCCGGGTGGTCCTGTCAAGGACGCCCTTGTCAAGGCCGCCAAGCCGTGACACTGTGCCGCACTACGCACAACCGCGGCATGCGCCGCACGCACAAGGAGGAAGGGAACATGTTGACCTGCAGCGCCCGCCATATTCTGGTGGACACCGAAGAGGCCTGCCTGGACCTCAAGAAACGCATCGAGGAAGGGGCGTCCTTCGAGGACGTGGCCAGGGAATATTCCAAGTGCCCGTCGGGCCGCAGCGGCGGCGACCTGGGCGTGTTCCAGCCCGGCATGATGGTGGAGGCCTTCGACAAGGTCTGCTTCAGCGAGGAAGTGGGCAAGGTCCACGGCCCCGTGCAGACCCAGTTCGGCTACCACCTGATCCTGATCACCGAGCGCAGCGGCAAGGCGGACTAGCCGCCCCACGCGCGCCGGACCAGACGACAACAAGCCCCCGCCGGACGCGTCCGGCGGGGGCTTGCGCGTTGCCGCGAGTCGGGACGCGGCCGCCGCATGACGGCTAGCGGAAATGGTCCATTTCCATGTCCACCACCTCCCGCGCGCGGGCCAGGGCTTTGGCCTGGGTGTCCCCGGCGGCGCTGAAGTGCTTCTTCTTGCCCTCGGGGCTGGTCAGGGTCATGGCAAAGCGTGCGCAGTACTCCTGCGTGGGCCGCAGGAGGATGGTCCAACCTCTGTATTCCTCGGACTGTTGAGTTTCAGCCATGACGGTCCTCCTCAGGTTGGGGTTGTCCACCTCTAGAGTACCCTCTTCAGCGTGGGATGCAAGCCTGCTTTCCACATAGACCCGGGGCAAAATGACGCGTTTTCATCCCGGGCAAGACGCATTATGCGCCCATATTTCCAGGCCCGAAACGGCAAGCCCCCTGTTTCCGTGGCGATCCTCCCTGGCACCGACCTTGTAAGGCGCTCCCCGGGAGGACGGACATGCGCATAGCCATAGCAGCCGACGGACCGAACACGGACAGCCGGGTCGAGCCCGTTCTGGGGCGCGCCGACTGGTTCGTGATCCTGGACGCGCGGGGCGCACGGGTGGAAGCCTTGCGCAACCCCCACCGGGACCAGCGCGAGGGCTGCGGCGCGGCCGTGGCCTCCCTGCTCCTGGCCAAGGGCGTGTCCGCCGTGCTGGCCGGCAACTGCGGGCCCAAGGCGGCCCTGGCCTGCCGCAAGCAGGGGCTTTCGGTATCCTTCCCCTACGAGGGCGCCGTCGGGGACGCCGCCGCGCGCTTCCTGCGACACCTGGAAGACAATTCCGCATCGGCGTCCTGACATCCCGGCCGGACGCCGACCATGAAAAAGGGGACGCCCAGGCGTCCCCTTGTCATTGGCGTTGTTCCGGCCGGGCCTAGTCGCGCCCGCCCATGGCCTTGGACAGGCACAGCGCGGCCCCGCCCCAGGTGATGCCGAAACCGATGATCATCATGATGATGGCTCCGCTGGTCATGTCTATCTCCTGATCTCGTTGTCGGTCTTGAGTGCGAATCCGGCGCGCGCGTGGCCGTGCTGGAACCAGACTCCCAGCAGCACGCAGCAGAGAACCACTCCCCAGCCGTAGAGCCACAGGGCGCCCAGGTCGTAGCCGCCGTAGTGCGCCTTCACGTCGCCCACCACGTTGCTGGCCAGAAGCACGCCCAGGATAACCACGGTCAGGTAGCGCAGGCAGAACTCCCACCAGCCGCCCACGGCGAAGTCGGAGATGCGGTTCACGTAGTCGCGCACCACGTCCAGGCGGCACATCCAGGAGAGGAACACGATCTCCAGGAAGGCGGAGCCCAGAATGCCGAAGTTGTTGATGAAGTGATCGACGATGTCGAGGATGTACAGGCCCCCGCCCATGCAGAAGACCAGGGAAATAAGGAATCCGCCGAGGCAGAGCACGTTGGCGGTCTTCCTGCGGCCCCAGCCGAACTTGTCCATGAAGGCCGCGATGCAGGCCTCCACGATGGAGATGTGCGAGGAGACCCCGGCCATGGTCAGGGACAGGAAGAACAGGGTGCCGAAGAACGCGGGCATGGGCATCAGGTTCACGGCCATGGGGATGGTCACGAAGGCCAGGCCCACGCCGCCGCCGGCCACGTCCTTGATGGGCACGCCCTGCTGCCCGGCCATGTAGCCCAGCACCGAGAAGATCATCACTCCGGCCAACAGGGAGAAGCCGCAGTTGATGAACACGGTCAAAAAGGCGTTGTTGTTGATGTCCGACTTGGCGGGCAGATAGCTGGAGTAGGCGATCATGATGGCGAAGCCCACGGACAGGGTGAAGAAGATCTGGCCATAGGCCGCCACCCAGACCTTGTAGTCCAGGAGCTTGGAAAAGTCCGGTGCGAACAGCCAGTTCACGCCGTCGGCCGCCCCGGGCAGGGTCAGCACGCGGGCCGTGAGGGCGATGACCATCAGGAACAGGACGGGCATCAGGATCTTGCCCGCGCGCTCGATGCCCTTGCGCACGCCGGTCATGCACGCGCTCCAGGTGATGCCCCAGGCCAGGAAGACGGCCGTGAAGATCACCGGGCGGAAGCCGCCGAGCTCCATGGGGCCGCCGGTGAGGCCCAGGAACTGGCCGAAGAAGAAGCCCTTGGGGTCCGTGCCCCAGGCCTGGGACGAGGCGAAGCCGGTGTAAGAGATGGTCCAGCCGATGACCGCCACGTAGTACACGGAGATCACGGCCGCCACCATGACTTGCAGCCAGCCCAGCCATTCCCGCCGCCTGTCGATGGTGGCGAAGGCCTTGGGCGCGGAGCCGCGGAAGCGGTGCCCCAGGCCGAACTCCAGGACCATGAAGGGGATGCCCGCCGTGAGCATGGCGAAGAGATAGGGCACCAGAAAGGCGCCCCCGCCGTTCTCATAGGCCATGTACGGAAACCGCCAGATATTGCCGAGCCCGATGGCCGATCCCACGGCCGCCAGGATGAACCCGATGCGCGAACCCCACTGCTCTCTGCTCTGCATGCCGCCATACTCTCCCTTGCCGTCCCGCCGCCGCGTCCCGGACCACCCGTCCGACCGCCGCACCGGGCGCAATCTGTGTCCTATCCAACTCCCACCCCCCGTCGCAGGCCGCTCCATACGCGGGGAAACAATTTCGTCCCCTTACTAACGGATTTGTATAATGTCCACCTTTGGAGCTGAATTCGAAATATAAACAGCAAAGCATCTCATTTTACACAATATAGAGCGCAAAATTCGCCCATAACACAAGCACTCCGGCCTGCGGCCATGCGCCCGGCCCTTGGCGCGGCGGCGCATGGCGCACGGGGCACGGAAGATGCCGTCCCGGTCCGTTCCGGGGCAAACGGCTCACGAATCCTTTGGATCCGCCCCGGGATTGCCCTTTGCCGCGAAGAAGCGTAACAATGGAAGACGGTAATCCAAACCGATTCCACAGGGCTGCCATGCACATACTGATTATCGACGACGAACGATTTCTCTGCCAGACCATCGCCGACTTCTTCGAAGACCTGGGCTACGAATGCGAGACGGCCTACAACGGCGAGGAAGGCGTCGAGGCTTTTAAACGGAACAAGCCCGACGTGGTGCTCTGCGACCTGAACATGCCCATGATGGACGGGTTCGGGGTGCTGGATTTCGTGACCAACGCCTCCCCGGAGACGCCCATCATCGTGGTTTCCGGCGTGGGCGTGATCACCGACGCGGTCAAGGCCGTGCGCCACGGGGCCTGGGATTTCGTGACCAAGCCCATCCACGACATGGGGGTCCTGGAGCACAGGGTCAAGACGTCGCTGGAACGCGCCGAGCTCCTGAGCCAGAACAGGCGCTACCGCGAGCATCTGGAGGAGGAGGTCAAGGAGCGCACCGAGGCCCTGCGCACCGAGGTGGGCGAACGCCTGCGCGCCCAGGAGGAGCTGCAGGCCCTGCACGAGGAGATCATCAACACCCAGAAGGAGCTGATCATGCTCCTGGGCGACGTGGTGGAGCACCGCTCCAAGGAGACGGCCAACCACGTGCGCCGGGTGGCCGAGATATCCCACCTTCTGGCCATGAAGCTGGGCCTGGGAGAGCAGCAGGCCGACCTCCTGCGCCTGGCCTCGCCCATGCACGACGTGGGCAAGATCGGCATCCCCGACTCCATCCTCAACAAGCCCGGCAAGCTGACCAGCGAGGAATACGAGGTCATCAAGACCCACACCCGCATCGGCTTCGAGATCCTGAACCATTCCAAGCGCCGAATCATGAAGGCCGCAGCCCTGGCCGCCCTGCAGCACCACGAGAGCTGGGACGGCACGGGCTACCCCAACGGCATGGCGGGCGAGGACATCCACATCTTCGGCCGCATCACCGGCATCGCCGACGTCTTCGACGCCCTGACCCAGAAGCGGATATACAAGGAAGCCTGGCCCATGGAAAGGGTGACGGGCTACATCCGGGAGCAGAAGGGCAAGAAGTTCGACCCCCAGCTCGTGGACCTGCTCCTGGACAACCTCGACGAGGTCATCGCCATCAAGGACCGCTACCCCGACGAGAGCAGGGAGGAAAACCTCCTGCCCATCATGAACTGATCCCCCCGTCCCGGGCTAGTAGGACTCGTTGGTCCACATGCCGGGCGCGAAGCGCACCACCTTGTTGCGCCCCCCGTTCTTGGCCTCGTACAGGGCCACGTCCGCGAACTTGATGGCCTTGTACATGGTGGCCGCGTCGTCCGGGAATTCAGCCACTCCCACGCTGATGGTCTTGTGGATGCCCCCGCCCCCGGGCAGCACGAAGGCGTGCTTCTCCACGGCCGCGCGGATCTTCTCGGCCACGGCCTCGGCCGCCCCCGGCTCCGCGTTCTGCAACAGCGCCAGGAACTCCTCCCCCCCGTAGCGGATGAGCAGGTCGCTCTTGCGGATGGATTCCTGGATGATGGCCACGGCCTGCTGGAGCACCGAATCCCCGGCCTCGTGGCCGTGCACGTCGTTGACCTGCTTGAAGTAGTCGATGTCGCACATGAGCAGGCCCGTCTTGCGGCCCTCGCGGCCCGTCAGCGGCTCATACTTGGTGATGAACTCGTCCAGGAACCTGCGGTTGTGACAGCGGGTCAGGGGATCGCGCAGGGCCTGCTCCTTGGACAGCCCCAACAGCTTCAGGGAGTTGAGCACCGGCCCGGCCTCGTCCAGATGCTTGCGCAGGATGGGCAGCTGGGCGCGCAGCCACTCCCAGCGCGAGCGCGGGAACAGGAACGAGACCACGGCCCCGACCTTGCCGCTCATGACCACGGGCATGCAGACCCGCACCTCCTCGCCGTGGTCGCAGTTGAAATGCGGACAGAGCACGAGGTTGTAGAACGAGACCACGTCCTCGGCCACGCGCCGCGCGCGGCAGGCCTCGCCGTCCATGAGCACGGTCTGCTTGCACAGGGCGTCCTCCTTGGCCGTGTCCAGGGCCGTCAGCAGGCGGTCCGTGTCCGAATCCACCTCGAAGAGCACCATCCGCGTCAGGCCGAACTCCTCGCGGAACACGTGGCTCAGCTGGGCGTAGACCTCGTCCTTGACCTGCGCCCCCTGCACGTCGCGGCCGAAAAAGGCCAGTTTGGCCATCTGCTCCAGGCGGTCGGAGATGTCGTCCAGGGACGGCGTGCGCCCGGACATGTCCTGGCTGCGCAGCACATAGGCCAAGAGATGCCCCACCCGGCCCAGGAACTCGGACCACAGGCGCATCATGGTGTTGACCACGTTGCGCATCTCCGTGATCTCGTCGCCCTTGCGCATCACGTACACCGGGCAGTTGTGGCAGGTTTCGTACTTGTTGAGGAAGATGCAGGTGTCCCGCCAGCGCGGGGAAATGGCCTCGGACCCGGTCTCCAGATAACAGGTCAGGGACGGGTTCTGGTGCACCGGGCATTCCTCGTTGTGGCAGTGCAGCAGGTCCAGGCAATGCACGGAGTCGCTCTCGAAGCGCTCCTCGAAGTAGTTGGAATGCGAGGAGATAATGATCTTCTTCAGGCGGGACAAAAAGGCCTCGATGCGCACCACGTTGAGGTACAGCACCGTCCACAGGAACAGCCCGCCCACCAGGAAGAACCAGATGAAGAGGTTGATCTTGTTCCAGCGGAACTCGTCCAGGCTCGAACTGTCGAAGCCCAGGACCGCGACGATCCTGTTGCCCAGGGGCAGGATCGAGGCGAAGCAGCCCGCGCCGCAGGGCATCATCCCGTGGCTCGACTGCGGCCCATGGCCCGACAGGTCCATGGCCGCGCCGCGCTCGTGGAACACGGCCAGGGTGCCGTCGGGTTCCTCCACGGCCAGGGCAAGGCCCAGTTCCGCGGGCAGTTCGGTCCCGGCCAGCCGCTCCCACAGGGCGGCCCGGGCCACCACGCGGCCCACGGGCTGCCCGCCGCGCCGCACCGCGCTCTCCCGGACCACCAGGGCGTTGCCCGCCTGGGGCACCACGCCCGTGGCCGGTGCGCCCCGGGGGCTCTCCAGGGGCAGGACCTCCAGCTCCAGGGACATCAACCCCAGGGCCTGGCGGGCCCGTCCCGTGAAGTCCCGGATAAGCTCGCCCATGCCCTCGGGAGCCCCCGCGCCCAGGGCGGCCTGAACCTCGGGGATCTCGGCCAGGGCCGCGGCCTGGGCGTCCAGGGTCCTGTCCATGGCGCGCAACTCCGCGTGCACCATGGCGCGCATCATGAGCAGGTGGTCCCGGGCGCTGCGTTCCACGCCCTGGCCCAGGATCAGATACAGGTAGCCGATGAGGAACAGGTTGCCCAGGGCGAGCAACCCACCTGTAAGATAGAGAAAACGACCGCGAAGAGTCCAGCGGGAAGGATCAAGAAAACGCCTCAGGTCCGTAACCCGAAGCGCACGCCCCCCTTCCCCCCGGCCTTTCAGCTCGGCGCGTTTCGTCTTGCCCATGCGCACCCCCCGATGCTGAGCACAGCGGCGGCACCAGGAGCCGCCCAATGTATGTGATAGCCCCCCTCATAGTATGGTTTCTCCCTTTTTACCAGTGCTTTTGCCGACAAAAGCACGACTGCGCATGGATTGCGCAGGGCGCGGCGGACGGAAAGCCGGAGGCGTCAGGCCTGGGGATCGGCAAGCGGGGCGGAGCCGCCCCGGGACATGTATTGGAAGGCCCTCTCCGGGGCCAGGGGACGGGAATAATAGAAACCCTGGACGTAGTCGCAGCGCAGGCCCCGCAGCAGGTCGAGCTGCACGGCCTCCTCCACGCCCTCGGCCACCACGTCCAGGCCCAGGGTCTCGGCCAGCACCAGCACCGCCCGCACGATGGCCACGTTCTCGTCGCTGGCGCCCATGCCGCTGATGAAGGAGCGGTCCACCTTCAGGGTGTCCACGGGGAACCGCTGCAGATAGGACAGGGAGGAATAGCCCGTGCCGAAGTCGTCGATGGACAGGCGCACCCCGCGCTCCTTGAGACGGCGCAGCATGGACAGGGCGGACTCGGGGTTGTCCATGACCGCGGATTCCGTGATCTCCAGCTTGAGATTGGCGGCGGGCAGGCCTGTCCGCAGCAGCACGGCCTGCACCTGCTCCACCAGCCCGGGCTGGCGGAACTGGCGGCAGGACAGGTTCACGGAGATGTACAGGTCCTCACGCTCCGGATGTTCGCGGATCCACCCGGCCATGGTGGAGCAGGCCTGGTCCAGCACCATCTCGCCCAGTTCGAGGATCTGCCCGGATTCCTCGGCAAAGGGCACGAAGGACCCGGGGCCGAGCACGCCCTTGTCCGGGTGGTTCCAGCGCACAAGAGCCTCGAAGCCCATGACGCAGTCGCGGTTGATGTCCACGATGGGCTGGTATTGCAGGAAGAATTCTCCCCGGGCCAGAGCGCGGCGCAGGTCGTGCTCCATGTCCAGCACCTGGCGGGCCTTTTCCAGCATGCGCGGGGAAAAGACCTTGATGCGGTCGCCCCCGCAGCCCTCGGCCTGGTGCATGGCCACGTTGGCGTGGCTCAGGATGGCCTCGGCCCGCATCTCGGGCTGGGGCGAAAGCACGATGCCCACGCTCATGGTCAGGCGCATCTCGCGCCCGGCCACGAAAAACGGCCTGCTCATGGCCTCGCGCACCCGCTTGGCCGCGCGGATGGCCTCGCGACGGTTCTCCAGCTCGTCCAGGACGACCACGAATTCGTCCCCGCCGTAGCGGGACACGGTGTCCAGCCCGCGCACGCAATGCAGCAGCCGGGCGGCCACCTCCTTGAGCAAAACGTCGCCGGCGGCGTGGCCCATGCTGTCGTTGATGACCCGGAAGCGGTCCACGTCCAGGAACAGCACCGCGAAGTGGAAGTCGCCGCGCCGCTTGGAACGCGCCACCACCTGGCGGATGCGGTCCAGACAGAGATTGCGGTTGGCCAGGCCCGTGAGGCTGTCGTGCAGGTTGGCGTAGCGCAGCTTCTCCTGGATGGACTTCTGCTCGGTGATGTCGCGCATGCTGGAGCGCACGCCCAGGCTCTCTCCGTCCTCGCCGTAGACGGTCCGGCAGACCACGGACAGCCAGTGCAGGCTGCCGTTCTTCTTGAAGAACCGAATCTCGGCGGGCTGCGCGTCGCTGGCCGCGCAGCGCAGGCTTTCGCGCCACAGGTCCACGTCCTCTTCGTGCACCAGCCGCTCCATGAACCGGGGATCGCCGGAAAACGCCTCGGGCGGATAGCCGGTGATGCGCTCGCACGAGGGCGACATGTAGAGCAGGGTTCCGTCGACGCCGCGCCAGCTCTCCATGTTGAAAGCCGAATCCGACACCAGGCGACAGCGCTGTTCGGACAGGCGCAGGCGCTCTTTCATACGCTTGCGCTCCACGGCCATGGCCAGCTGCTCGGCCACGGCCACCAGCAAGTCCATGTCGGCCCGGCAGTAATGCCCGGGGTCTTCGTGGTCGTGCACGGCCATGACCCCGATGGCCCGCTCGCCGGCCTTGAGGGGCGCGCCCAGCCAGACGGCGGCGTCCAGGCCGCCCTCGCCCGCGTGCGCGAGCAGCGGCTCACCCGTGCGCAGGACGTCCAGGGCCAGGGCGTGGCCGCAGGGGTTGTCCCGCTTTTCAGCGGGATAGGCGTATTCCAGGCGGCCGGGCCCTTCCGCGCCCAGGGCGATGGAGAAGTTCGTCGCGTCGATGAATTCGCGCAGCACCGCGTGGATGGCGCGATACAGCTCCGGAAGGTCGGGGGAGGTGCGCACCGCGTTGGAGACGCGGATCAGGACGGAAAGCGGGGACCCGCTGCGGCGCACTGGAACGCCGGATTCCACCGCCTCGGGCGAAGCCCCGTCCTCCAAGGGAATGTGATCGTTCCCGCCGCCCGTCGACGCCTGAAAATCGTCGCACGCGTCTTTATTCATAAAAGGAAACTCCGTTCAGCACCGCAGGCAACTTCCCTAGGACACGTACACGGCGAACCCATTTTATGCAAGAGAACATATCCGGAAAAACCCCCGTGTCCCAGGCGCTTGCGACGACAACATCTCCCTCCCTCCTCCCGGGGCGGGGTTTGACTGTCCCCGGGAATCCCCGTAAGCACGGTGCCGCCTTGGCGCATCTTTTCTCCGGCCCTGAAACGTGGCATGTTCTCGGTCGGCACGCCGGGCAGGACCGGGAGGCCCGCGCGAGGCTCCCGGCCCGGTTCCCCCCGGGGACGAGGGCGTACGAACACAGCAATCCCGGCCGACAAACCGATGGACAGCGCCAAGGCGGCCCTTGGCCACGGGCGAACGCCCGGTCAACCACGCACACGAGGTAAGGCATGAGCAACAAGGCTCCGGACACCGCCCCCAAGGACGCGCCGCGCCCCAGGCATTTCATCCAGCAGATAGTGGACGAGCACCTGCAAAGCGGGGCCTGGGACCACGTGATCACCCGTTTCCCCCCGGAGCCCAACGGCTACCTGCACATCGGCCACGCCAAGTCCATCTGCCTGAACTTCGGCCTGTCCCGGGAATACGGCGGCCACACGAACCTGCGCTTCGACGACACCAACCCGGTGAAGGAAGACGTGGAGTACGTGGAGTCCATCCAGGAGGACGTGCGCTGGATGGGATTCGACTGGGGCGAAAACCGCTTCTTCGCCTCGGACTATTTCGAGAAGCTCTACCAATTCGCGGTCCGGCTCATCGAGATGGGCAAGGCCTACGTGGACAGCCAGAGCGCCGAGCAGATCCGCGTAACCCGCGGCACCCTTACGGCTCCGGGCCAGGACAGCCCGTACCGCGAACGCGGCGTCGAAGAGAACCTCGACCTCTTCAAGCGCATGCGCGCCGGGGAGTTCAAGGACGGCGAGCACGTGCTGCGCGCCAAGATCGACATGGGCCACGCCAACGTGGTCCTGCGCGACCCCACCCTGTACCGCATCCGCCACGCCCACCATCACCGCACGGGCGACGCCTGGTGCATCTACCCGATGTACGACTTCGCCCACTGCCTGTCCGACGCCATCGAGGGCGTGACCCACTCCATCTGCACCCTGGAGTTCGAAAACAACCGGGCCCTGTACGACTGGACCCTGGACACCCTGGGCATCGACCCCCGGCCCAGGCAGTACGAATTCGCGCGCCTGAACATCACGGGCTTCGTGCTCTCCAAGCGCAGGCTCATCCAGCTGGTGCAGGAAGGCCACGTCGGCGGTTGGGACGACCCGCGCATGCCCACCATCTCGGGCTTCCGCCGCCGGGGCTACACCCCCGAATCCATCCGCGACTTCTGCGACCGCATCGGCGTGGCCAAGGCCGACAGCACCGTGGACTTCGCGCTCTTGGAGCACTGCCTGCGCGAGGACCTGAACCAGCGCGCCCCGCGTGTTCTGGGGGTCATCAACCCCCTGAAGGTGGTCATCGAGAACTACCCCGAGGACCAGGTGGAGGAATTCGAGATGCCGTTGCATCCCGAGGACGAATCCATGGGCAAGCGCAAGGTGCCCTTCTGCCGCGAGCTGTGGATCGAGCGCGAGGACTTCATGGAGGACCCGCCCAAGAAATTCTTCCGCCTGGGCCCGGGCCGCGAGGTGCGCCTCAGGTTCGCCTACTACGTGACCTGCACCGAGGCCATCAAGGACGAAAACGGCGAGGTGGTGGAACTGCGCTGCACCTACGACCCGGCCACCAAGGGCGGCTGGTCCGAGGACGGCCGCAAGGTCAAGGGCACCCTGCACTGGGTCAGCGCGCGCCACGGCGTGCCCGCCGAGATCAGGCTCTACGACCGCCTATTCAGCACGGACAACCCCATGGACTTCCCCGAGGGCCAGGACTTCACCGTGAACCTGAACCCGGACTCCCTGGTCAGCAAGCAGGGCTTCGTGGAGCCCGGCCTGGCCGACGCGGCCCCGGGCTACCTCTGCCAGTTCGAGCGCCTGGGCTACTTCTGCGCCGACGCGAAGGACACCGCCCCGGGCAAGCCCGTGTTCAACCGCTCCGCCACCCTGCGCGACTCCTGGGCCAAGATCCAGAAGCAGATGCAGCAGGACTGACGCCTCCCCAACCGCACGACAGGACGCCGCCGGGCATGGCCCGGCGGCGTTTTCATTTATCAGGCCTCGGGCCTCAGCCCCGGCCCAGCTTGCGGCCCAGGTATTCGTCGGAATAGTCGATCTTCAGCTCCACCCACAGGGACAGATGGTCGGACATCTGGAAGGTGCGCCATTTCTTCCAGTAGTTGCGGCGCGAGGCCGCGTCGCGCGTCCGGCTCTTGCTGTCCTTGAGATAGGCCTCGCCCATGGCCTCGGCGTACGCGGCCTCGTCCCCGGGATCGCGGAACACCGTGGCGAAATAGTCGAAGGCCCCGGCCCGGCCCGTGGTCTCCAGGCGCTTGTCGTCCTCGTAGAAGGCGATCTGGTCGTAGTGCTTGGTCTTCGGCGCGTTGCTCGGGTGGCCCATGACCTCGGCCGGCACGGTGAAGCCCGCGTCGGTCAGGGCCTTGAAGGTGGCGTCGCTGGTCTTGGCGATGTTGAAATCGCCGAGAAGAATGATGTTCCGGGACCAGGAATCCGGATCCAGGGCCCGCTTGCGCATGAACTGCGCCAGGTTGGCGATCTCCGCCACCCGGTCCGAAGGGCTGTCCCCGCCGCCCGTGCCCCAGAGGATGTGCGCCGTGCACAGGCAGAAAGTGGACCAGCCGCACTTGAAACCCACCATGAACGGGGTGCGCCAGAACTGCTCGGCCGGGCCCACGGTGCGCGCGCCGACCTGCAGGGGCGGCACCACCAGCTCCCCGGCCAGGCCGCCGAAGCGCACCTTGCGCGAGTCGAACAGAAAGGCCATGCGCTCGTCGTTGCCCCGCGTCCCCTCGGTGGCGTCGGTGAACACACATTTCCAGTACGGGCCCAGCACGTCCCGCACACGGTTCAGGGCCGAGAGGCAGCGGCGCACCTCCTGCACGGCCACAAGGTCGAAACGGGACACGATCTCGGCGATGTAGGCGATGGACTCGTCGAGCCTGCCCCCGTACTTGCCCGCCCCGAACTCGCGGATGTTCCACGTGGCCAGGAGCAGGGTCTTCTCCAGGGTCCTGGCCGGGACCCGCGCGTCCAGGTCCGCTCGCAGGGCCAGCAGGTTTTCGGCCGTGCGGCGCCCGGCGGGCGAAGCCGCGTCGATGTTGCGATAGAACGGCATGGTCTCCCTCCTCTGTTCCCGTGCCTCGGACGAACCTCCCCCGCCATTCTCTCCCATAGGCCAGGGCGGGAAAACGTGCAACGCATACTCGCATACGGTCTTCCGGTCGCCGGGGGGCGCGGTTTGTTTTGACCACGGCCCACTGAAAACAGTAAAAAGTACATTTCGGGCCCGAGAAACGGCGGGCTGAGATATGGATATTGTACGTTTAGGCTCGGATGTGTATCAACCGTACCCGATGAATCATTAATTCTGCGTAGTTCGCAAGGAGAAGGCATGCTGCATACCATTTCCGCGTTGGCTAAGAACGAGCCCGGCGCCCTGGCCGCCATGACCGACGTCATCCGCAAGTACAACGCCAACATCAGGAGCATCTCCGCCGGGGAGACCGAGAATCCCGACGTCTCCCGCCTGACCATCGGCGTGGACGGCAAGGACGAGGACATGGTCAAGATCACCGAGGCCATCGCCGGGATGGACCTGATCATCCAGGTGGACGACCTGTCCCGACGGGAATTCGTGGACCGCGAGCTGGTGCTCATCAAGGTGGCGGTGGAGGCCTCCAAGACCTCACAGGTCATGCAGATCTTCGAGGTCTTCAGGGCCAACGTCGTGGGCATGGGCCAGAACACCATCACAGTGGAGATGAGCGGCGACCGCGAAAAGGTCGACGGCCTGATCAGCATGCTCAAGCCCCACGGCATCAAGAGCATGTGCCGTTCCGGAATGATCGCGCTCAAGCGCGGCGACGACTAGTGGAGGTTTCATGTCCATCCGCAGCCTAGACGACATTGTCCGCGCCGCCACGCCCGAGGGCACCCCGCCTTTGGTGGCCGTGGCGCGCTCCGCCAACCGTTTCGTGATGGAATCCATCAAGCAGGCCCACGAGGCCGGCCTCGCCGATCCGTATCTCATCGGCGACCTGGAGCGCACCAAGGCCATCGCCGCCGACATCGACTTCGACATCTCCTCCTTCCCCTGCATGGACGTGGCGGACGACGCCCAGGCCGTGTTCGAGGCCGTGCGCCTGTACCGCGAGGGAGAGGTCGCCTTCATCATGAAGGGCCTGGTGCCCACGGCCACGATCCTGCGCGCCGTGCTGAACAAGGAAACGGGGGTGCCACCCGAGGGCCTGTTGTCCCACGTGGCCGTGCTCAACCACCCCCACGAGAACCGCCTGCTCCTGCTCACGGACGCGGCCATCAACATCGCCCCCAACCTGCAGCGCAAGGAAGAGATCGTGCGCAACGCCCTGGTGGTGGCCCGGGCCCTGGGCATCGAGCGGCCCAAGGTGGCCATGCTGGCGGCCACGGAAAAGGTCAACTACCCGGCCATGCCCGCCACCCTGGACGCGGACCTGCTGACCAAGATGAGCGAGAAGGGCGAATTCGGAGACGCGGTCATCGCCGGGCCCCTGGCCCTGGACGTGGCCCTCTCGCCCCAGTCGGCGGCCGTGAAGGGCGTCGAGGGCGAGGTGGCCGGGCGCGCGGACATCCTCGTGGCCCCGGACATCGAGGCCGGCAACATCCTGTACAAGGCCATGAACACCCTGCTCGGCGCCACCCTGGCCGGGGCGGTGGTGGGCAGCCGCGTGCCCGTGGTGCTGCCCTCGCGCGGGGACAGCCCCCAGACTAAGTTCTACTCCCTGGCCATGGCCTCCATGCTGGCGCGCTACACCGCCACGGCCAAAGCGGCCACGGCCGAGACCGCGTAACCGAACCAACAACAACGGAGAACGACCTGATGACGCATCGCGTCCTGGCCATAAACCCCGGCTCCACCTCGTCCAAGATCACCATCTTCCTGGGCGAGGAGCCCGTGTTCGACAAGGAAATCAGGCATCCCCAGGAAGAGCTGGCCGCGGCGGGCGGCGTCGCCGAGCAGATCGGCCTGCGCAACGCGGCCCTGGCCGAGACCCTGGAGGAGGCCGGAGACGCGGCCAAGGGACTGGACGCCGTGGTGGGCCGGGGCGGCCTGCTGGCCCCCATGCCCGGCGGCACCTACCAGATCACCCGCCTGATGCTCGAGGACCTGGCCACCGCGCGCCACGGCGAGCACGCCTGCAACCTGGGCGCGCCCATGGCCCTGGCCCTGGGCGAACGCCTGGGCATCCCCTCCTTCGTGGTGGACCCGCCCGTGACCGACGAGATGATGGACGCCGCGCGCCTCACGGGCCTGCCCGAGATCAAGCGCCGCAGCACCTTCCACGCCCTGTCCCAGCGCGGAGCCGCGCGCACAGTGTGCAAGCGCCGGGGCCTGAGCTACAAGCACAGCCGCCTGCTGGTCATCCACATGGGCGGGGGCATCTCTCTGGGCGCGCACAAGGGCGGCCTGGTGGTGGACGTGATCAACGCCCTGGACGGCGAAGGGCCCATGAGCCCCGAGCGCACCGGCTCCCTGCCCGTGCTGGAGGTCCTGGGGCTGCTGGAAAAAGGCGCCTACGACATCCCGGGCCTGCGCCACGCCGTGACGCGCGCCGGGGGCCTGTTGGCGCACCTGGGCACCAACAACTTCCTGGAGATCGAGAACCGCATCAAGGCCGGCGACAAGACCGCCAAGGCCGTGTTCGACACCCTGGTCTACAACCTAGCCAAGCACGGCTCCTCCCTGATGCCCGCGCTCGTCAGCCAGGACGACCCGGGGCCCATCGACGCCGTAGTCCTCACGGGCGGCATGGCCCGCAGCGCCATGCTCACCGACGCCCTCACCGACATGCTGGGCTGGGCGGGTCCCGTGGAGCTGGTCCTGGGGCTGGAGGAAATGCTGGCCCTGGCCCGGGGCGCGATGCTGGTCTTGGACGGCGAAGAAGAAGCCAAGGAATACCAGGGCTGACAAGCTGTTGAAAAACGCACGTCTGCTACGCCGCTTCGCTGCTGCGGGAAAGACAACCCCTTGCGTATTGGGATACGCGTCGGGCTTGCATTTTCCTTGTGCCTTGCATCCGCACGCCTTTGAACAGCTTGCGGGATAGAATCAGCAATTAGGAATTTGCACCAGGCAAGCGCCGATTGGAGGGCGTCCCATGGGGGGGCGTCCTTCAGTCGGCGGCGCGGCCGCCGTACAAGACCACCCGCTTCAGAAGATCCTCTTCCACATACCGCTCGCGCCACCAGGGCGCGGGCTCCTCGGCCAAGCCGGACGCCGTGTTCATCACGTGGGCCTGGACCTCGAACCCCGAAGCCGCCAGGGCCTTGGCCACGTCCGGATGGCGCTTGAGGTTCAGCTCCCTGCCGTTGGCCTTGAACCAGGCCTCGGGTTCCCTGGTGTACAACCCCTTGAAGGGATAGGCCGTGCCCGCGTGGTTGCCGTAGTTCACCAGGTGCAGGCAGCGCGCCCCAGGCGCGGCGCACGCGCCGAGCCTAGCCAGGGACTCCTCCAGCGGATGCACATGCTCCAGGCAGGAGTTGGACAAGAACACGTCGAACCGGCCCTGGAAATCGGCGTCCAGGATGCCCGCGTCGCAGACGCGCACCGAGCGCACCCCGGCCATGAAGGCCGCGAAATTCATGCGCTCGCCGAACAGGTTGACGAGGTCGTTCCAGAGGTTCTGGAAATACCTTTTCTCGAAGCGCGCGTCCTGGAGCACCCCGGGATTGAACCCCGGCTCCACGGCCACGCATTCCCGGGCCCCGCAGAACACGGCCAGGGGCAAGAATCCCAGTAGCGGGCCGCAGCCCACCTCCATCACGGCCGCGCCCTCGAAACGCAGGCGCTCCCAGCCCGTGGCGCGCTCCAGGACCAGCTCGTACCTGTTGAGGAAATCGAAGACCTTCTGGCTGCGCATGGCCTTGGAGTTGAACAGGATGCGCTCCAGGGGCGGCACCGGGCTGGGCGCGATCTTGTTGCGCAGGATGTACACGGCCTCGCGCATGGGCAGGTTGTACAGGGCCTTGAACTTGTCCGACAGCGCCATGAATGCCTCCGGTCTGGGAAAATGAAAAAGGCATTTTTAAGCCGCCGCTGCTCCCTGTCAAGAACCAAGGGGCTCTCCCCGCCCTCCGGCCGCGCTCCCGGCCGAATCCTCCCGCGCCCTAGACGAATCCCGGCCTCGTCTAGCCCCCGGCCCAAGGGCATCAGATCACCATCTGCCCGTAACCGCATGTTCACATTACGCACCTAGATACTGGCTGGAGAAACGGGCGGCTGCGCCCAGGGAGACCTGCAATGGACAAGAACAAGACCACGGAACTGCGCCAGGCCGGACAGAACGCCGTGCGCGCCAGCGAACTGACCAAGATCTACCCCAACGGCACCCGCGCCCTGTCGGACGTAAGCGTGGCCGTACGGCCCGACGACTTTATCGCGGTCATCGGTTCGTCCGGGGCGGGCAAGAGCACCTTCCTCAGGTGCCTGAACCGGCTGATCCAGCCCACCAGCGGCACCCTACGCCTGTTCGGCGAGGACGTGACCCACGTCTCGGGCAGCAAGCTGCGCACCGTGCGCCGCCGCGCGGGCATGATCTTCCAGCAGTTCCATCTGGTGCGCCGCCTGACGGTCCTGGACAACGTGCTCGTGGGCCGGCTGCGCTTCAATTCCTCCCCGGGCCGCCATCTCATGACCCTGACCCGGAACTTCCCCAAGTCCGAACGCGAGACGGCCTTCGAGGCCCTGGAGCAAGTGGGCATCGCCGAGCTGGCCTTCCAGCGCGCGGACACCCTGTCCGGCGGGCAGCAGCAGCGCGTGGCCATCGCCCGGACCCTGGCCCAGGGCCCGGAGATCTTCCTGGCCGACGAGCCCATCGCCAGCCTGGACCCCCACAGCGCCGAGGTGGTCATGGACACCCTGACCCATATCCACGAGACGCGCGGCATCCCCGTGGTGGTCAACCTGCACCACATCGATTTCGCCAGGCATTACGGAAAACGCGTCCTGGGCATGTCCAAGGGGCGGCTGGTCTTCGAGGGCACGCCCGCGGACCTGACCCAGGACACGGTTACCCACGTCTACGGCGCCAAGCTCAACGAGGCCTTCGGCGAGTTGAGCGCGGCCTGATCCCGACATCCCGCGCACCGTCCCGCCGGGGCGGGCGCACGACAACCCCCTTTCCATCCCATGGAGGAGACGACGATGAAACGCATTCTGATGCTGGCCGTGATGGCCGTGATGCTCATTTCGAGCGCCCTGCCGGCCCAGGCCAACCCCGGCGACTGGCCCGCCACCATCAAGATGGGCGCCATCCCCACCGAGGGCGCCGCGGACACGGCCAAGCGCTTCAAGGTCCTCACCGACCACCTGCAGAAGGTGCTGGGCGTCAAGGTCGAGGTCTTCACCGCCTCGGACTACGCGGGCATCATCACGGCCATGGCCAACAAGCACATCGATTTCGCCTACTACGGCCCCAAGAGCTATGTGGAGGCCGCCGAGAAGTGCAACGCCGAGGCCATCGCCCTCGAGCTGGGCCTGGACGGCATGCCCGGCTACCACGGCATCCTGATCTCCAAGAAGGACTCCGGCATCACCGAGCTGTCCCAGATCAAAGGCAAGACCTTCGCCTTCACGGACCCCAACTCCACCTCCGGCTACCTGGTGCCCAACGTGCTCTTCGCGCGCGACCTCAAGGTCAAGCCCAAGGAGTACTTCCAGGAAGTGCGCTTCTCCGGCTCCCACGGCGCGTCCATGCTGGCCGTGAAGAACGGCGGCATCCAGGTGGCCGCCACCAACGACGTGGACATGAACCGCATGATCGAGAAGGGCTCCCTGGCCAAGGACGACTTCAACATCCTCTGGACCTCGGACCTGATCCCCGGCGCGCCCATCGCCGCCCGCGCGGACCTGCCCGCCAGCCTCAAGGCCGCCTTCTGCGGCGCCCTGCTTTCCTTCAACTCCAACAAGGAAGGCATCAAGAAGCTCGGCAACGGCGGCTTCGCCTGGACCGACGACTCCACCTACGACATCGTGCGCTACATGAAGCGCCTCAAGAAACAGCTCAGCAAAGAGAACTAGGAGCATCATGCAGACCGCAGCAATGCAGTCCCGCCTGACCCTGGACGATGTGGCTCCCAGGAAGGCCTTCAAACAGAAGGCCGCCCTGGGGGCGCTTCTGGCCATCATCGCCGCGACGCTCATCGCGTCCTGGATCTCCACGGGCATCGACCCCCTGGCCCTGTACAGCAAACGCCAGAACGCCTTCGACTACCTCTTCGGCAGGCAGCTCTCGCAGGTGGACAAGGACCACGCCATGCGCCAGGCCGAGCGCATGCCCGCCATCATCGCCGACCAGGAGGCCATGGCGGAACTGCGGGACAGGTACAAGGCCGAGGGGCGCAAGGTCGACGACATGACCCTGATGCAGGAGTCCAAGGACCTGGCCCGGGCGCGCCTGGAGGCCATGCCCGAGGAGAACAAGCGGGAGCTGGTCCGCGCCGAATACGACCGCATCACCGACGAGCGCAGGGGCGGCTACTTCCCGCCCGACGTGCACGCCAACAACCTGAGCATGTACACCAAGTCCCTCGTCGAGACCGTGGCCATCGCCATCTGGGGCACCCTGTTCGCCTTTCTGGCGGCCATCCCGGTGTCCATGTTCGCGGCGCGCAACTCCCTGAAGCTGATGATCTCGGGCGACTCCAAGACCGCCAACTCCCTGCGCTACGGCATCCACTTCACCGTGCGCAGGCTCCTGGACTTCTGCCGGGGGTTCAACGAGTTCGTCATGGCGCTGATCTTCGTGGCGGTCATCGGCCTGGGGCCCTTCGCGGGCGTGCTGTCCCTGGCCATCCACACCTTCGGCGTCCTGGGCAAGGTCTTCTCCGAGGGCATCGAGGCCATCGAGCCCGGCCAGGTGGAGGCCGTGGAGGCCTCGGGCGCCAGCCCGGCGCAGGTCATGGCCTTTTCCGTGCTGCCCCAGATCATGCCCCTGGTGGTCAGCTACACCCTGCTCAGGTTCGAATCCAACGTGCGCAGCGCCACCATCCTGGGCTTCGTGGGCGCGGGCGGCATCGGCTTTTTGATGTTCGACAAGATCAACGGCTACCTGTACCGCGAGGTCTGCACCATGATGATCATGGTCATCCTCTCGGTGACCATCATCGACTACCTCTGCGGCGTGCTGCGCAAGCGGTTCGTGTAGGATGCGGACAATGCGAGCGGGCCGGATGGAACGCGCGCGCCGCGAGGCGCGCGCCCGCAGGCGGGAGCGCAGGGCGGCCGTCCCCACGCCGCCCCGGGGCCTATGTCTTGATCACGAACTCCACCCTGTCCCCGGCCCAGCGCGTGACCGCGTACTCCACGGGCACGCCCTGCAGGTCCACGTTCACGCTCTCCACCAGGATCACGGGCTTGTTGCGGGGCTGGCCCAGGATGCGGGCGTCGCGGGCCGAGGGCATGTGCGTGGTGATGCGGGTCTCGCGGCGGACGTAGTCGTCCACCCCGTGGCGGGCCAGGCCCTTGGTCACGGAGCCCGTCTCGCGGTACACGGCCGCGATGCCCGGGAAACGCTCCTGGGGATAATGGCCCGTGCTGATGTTCAGGCCCTTGCCGTCGGCCTTGGAGGTGGTCTCCATGCGCAGCACCGGAGCGCCGGGCAACAGGCGCAGCATCTCGGCCACACGGCCTTCGGCCGAAACGACCTCGGCCGTGAGCACCTCGCCCGCGGGGGTGCGGTGCTGCTTCAGGAGGTTGCGCGAAAAGCTCACGCGCCGCGACAGGTCGTAGGAGACCATCTCCTCGGCCACGAAGGAGCCCCGGCCCTGCTCCACGCTGACGAGCCCCTTGGCCTCCAGGGCCTGCATGGCGCGCCGCACCGTGTGGCGGTTGACGTCGAAGACGGCGGAGAGTTCCGTCTCGGTGGGCAGTTTCTCTCCGGCCGCAAAGCGGCCCGAGGCGATGTCCCGCTCCAGGGCCTTCTGGATCTGCCGCCACAGCGCCACTCCGGTTCCGCGTTCAAGCTGCACGTTCTCGGCTCCCTTTTCCCTTGCTGGAAGTAAGATTCATCGGCTGAGGCATGAAAACGAGATGTATGCAAAATTCGTCTAGACGTCTAGATTAAAAAAACAGGTACACCACTCTCATGAACAACGCGAATCACGACGCCGGGGCCTGTCCGGACGAGCGCCGCCAGTGGATGGCGGTGCTGGCCGGGGCCGAGCCCGGGGACCTGGAAGCGGCCTGGGAGGACCTGTCCTCCAAACCGGCCTACGAATTCCTGCGCGCGCCGCAGACCGGGCTGGCCATGGTCCGGGGCCGCGTGGGCGGCTCGGGGCGGGCCTTCAACCTCGGGGAGATGACCATGACCCGCTGCGTGGTCCGCCTGGACGACGGAGCCACGGGCTACGCCTACGTGGCCGGACGCGACGCGCACAAGGCCGAGCGGGCCGCAGTGTTCGACGCCCTGCTCCGGGGCGCGGCCCGACGCGACGAGATCATGGGCGGCGTGATCCGGCCCCTGGCCCTGGCCCGGGACGAGCGCCGCGCCGCGGTGCGCGCCAGGACCGAACCCACCAGGGTCGAATTCTTCACCATGGTGCGCGGGGAGGACTGAGCATGCAGACGACCACCCACACCCCGGCCCTGGAGCCGGGATTCGCGGATCCGGGACGCCACGCGGGCGCGCTGTTCCGCGCCCTGCTGAACGCCATGGCCCGGCCCGGGACCATCCATCCCCTGCCCGTCCGGCCCGGGGGCCACGGCGGCCTGGGCCCGGCCACGGCCGCGGTGCTCCTGACCCTGGCGGACTTCACCACCCCCCTCTGGCTGAGCCCGGAGGCCGACACCCCCGAGGCCCGGGCCTTCCTGCGCTTCCACTGCAACAGCCGGATCACCGGGGACCCCGGGGAGGCGGCCTTCGCGGTGCTGGACGGCCACGCCCCGCTGCCGGACCTGGACTTCTTCAGCCTGGGCGACGAGGCCTATCCCGACCGCTCCACCACCCTGATCCTCCGCGTCGCGAAACTGGCCGAAGGCCCGGGCGGCCTGCGCCTGTCCGGCCCGGGGATCAAGGGCGAGAAGCGCCTGGACGTGCCCGGGCTGTCCCCGGCCTGGGCCGCGTCCCACCAGGCCAACAGGGCCCTGTTCCCCATGGGCCTGGACACGGTGTTCGCCGGCCCCGGCAGCCTGTGCTGCGTGCCGCGCACCACCCGCATCCTGCAAACGCCCAGGGAGGCCTGAACATGTACGTTGCCGTGAAAGGCGGGGAAAAGGCCATCGAGAACGCCCACCGCCTGCTGGCCGCCGAACGCCGGGGAGACGCCTCGGTGCCCGAGCTGTCCGTGGACCAGATCCGCTCCCAGATGGGCCTGGCCGTGGACCGGGTCATGACCGAGGGATCCCTGTACGACCCCGAGCTGGCCGCCCTGGCCCTCAAGCAGGCCGCGGGCGACATCCTGGAGGCGGTGTTCCTGCTGCGGGCCTACCGCACCACCCTGCCGCGCCTGGCCGAGAGCGAGCCCCTGGACACCTCAGCCATGGCCGTGCGCCGCCGCATCTCCGCCACCTTCAAGGACCTGCCCGGGGGCCAGGTGCTGGGGCCGACCTTCGACTACACCCACCGCCTGCTGGACTTCTCCCTGCTGGAGCAGGGCGAAGCCCCCGAGCCCGCCGAGGCCCGGGAAACCCCGGGCGGGGCGGAAACCGCGCCCATGCCCCGGGTCACGGAACTGCTCCAGAAGGAGGGCCTGCTGGAAGCCGAGGAGCCGGGCGGCGCGGGCCCGGTGGGCGACCTGACCCGCGACCCCGTGACCTTTCCCGCGGGCCGCGACGTGCGCCTGCAGAACCTGGCCCGCGCGGACGAGGGCTTCCTCCTGGCCCTGGGCTACTCCACCCAGCGCGGGTTCGGGGACAGCCACCCCTTCGCCGGGGAGATCCGCATGGGCGAGGTGGCCGTGGAGATCGTGCCCGAGGAGCTGGGCTTCCCCGTGGCGATCGGGGAGATCACGGTCACGGAATGCCAGATGGTCACCAATTTCAAGGGCAACAAGCACACCCCCCCGGCCCTGACCAGGGGCTACGGCCTGACCTTCGGGTTCTGCGAGCGCAAGGCCATGGCCATGAGCCTGGTGGACCGCTCCCTGCGCGCCAGGGAGCTGGAGGAGGACGTCACCGCCCCGGCCCAGGACGAGGAATTCGTGCTCATGCACTCGGACAACGTGGAGGCCCAGGGCTTCACCTCGCACCTCAAGCTGCCCCACCACGTGGACTTCCAGGGCGACCTGGTGCTGCTCAGGCAGATGCGCCGGGAATACTTCCAGGCCCGCAAGGGAGACGACCATGCCGAATGAGGAACAACGCCCCGCAGAGGGCTACAACTTCGCCTATCTGGACGAGCAGACCAAGGGAATGATCCGCCGGGCCCTGCTCAAGGCCGTGGCCATCCCGGGCTACCAGGCGCCCTTCGCCAGCCGCGAGATGCCCATGCCCTACGGCTGGGGCACCGGCGGCATCCAGGTCACGGCCTCGGTGCTCACGCCCGGGGACGTGCTCAAGGTCATCGACCAGGGCAGCGACGACACCACCAACGCCGTGTCCATCCGCAAGTTCTTCGCCCGCACCGCCGGAGTGGAGACAACCGAGGACACCGAGGCGGCCACGGTCATCCAGACCCGCCACCGCATCCCCGAGACGCCGCTCACCGAGGACCAGATCCTGGTCTACCAGGTGCCCATCCCCGAGCCCCTGCGCTGGATGGAGCCCCGCGAGCCCGAGACCCGGGCCATGCACGCCCACGAGGAATACGGGGTCATGCACGTCAAGCTGTACGAGGACATCGCCCGCCACGGGCACATCGCCACCAGCTACGACTATCCCGTGCGCGTGGACGGGCGCTACGTCATGAGCCCCTCGCCCATCCCCAAGTTCGACAACCCCAAGATGCACCAGTGCCCGGCCCTGCAGCTCTTCGGCGCGGGCCGCGAGCAGCGCATCTACGCCGTGCCGCCCTACACCGACGTGGCCAGCCTGGACTTCGAGGACCATCCATTCGAGGTCCAGAAATGGGACCAGTGCTGCGGGCTGTGCGGGGCCGAGGACAGCTATCTGGACGAGATCATCCTGAACGACGCCGGGGAGCGCATGTTCGTGTGCTCGGACAGCGACTATTGCCGCAAGCGGCGCGAGCAGGGCCACGTCGGCCCTCTGGCCGCGCCCGCCAAGAAGGAGGAAGCCGATGAATGTGCGGCCTGAACCCCTGCTCTCGGTGCGCGGGGTGAGCAAATACTACGGGGACATCCCCGGCTGCCTGGACGTGGACTTCGACCTCTACCCGGGCGAGGTCTTGGGCATCGTGGGCGAGTCCGGGTCCGGCAAGTCCACGCTGCTGTCCTGCCTCTCGGGGCAGCTGGCGCCCTCCTCGGGCCGCGTGCGTTACGAGGCCGGGGACCAGGGCGTGGTGGACGTGCACGCCTGCGCCGAGCCCGTGCGCAGGATGCTCATGCGCACCCAGTGGGGCCTGGTGCGCCAGAACCCGCGCGACGGCCTGCGCATGGGCGTGTCCGCGGGGGCCAACATCGGCGAGCGCCTGATGGGCGTGGGCGCGCGGCACTACGGGAACATCCGCTCCAGGGCCCTGGACTGGCTGGGCCGCGTGGAGATCGACCAGTCCCGCGTGGACGACCTGCCCCGGACCTTTTCCGGGGGCATGCAGCAGCGCCTGCAGATCGCCCGCAACCTGGTCACCGCGCCCCGGTTGATGTTCATGGACGAGCCCACGGGCGGCCTGGACGTGTCCGTGCAGGCCCGGCTTTTGGATCTGCTGCGCAGCCTGGTGGCCGAACTGAGCCTGGCCGTGATCCTGGTGACCCACGACCTGGCCGTGGCGCGGCTGCTGGCCCACCGGCTGATGGTCATGCGCCGGGGCCGGGTGGTGGAGGCAGGGCTCACGGACCAGGTGCTGGACGATCCCCACGACCCTTATACCCAGTTGCTGGTGTCCTCGATTCTCCAGGTCTAGGCCGCAACTGTTTCACAGGAATTCGAAAACCGGTCACACAACCGCAATACGGAAACCGTTATGTACAGAACGCAGAGACGCCAACGCGCCGGGAGGACATGGCCATGCACGAGGTCATGATACGGGTCCAAGGCCTGACCAAGGCCTTTGTGCTGCACAACCAGGGCGGCGCCACCATCCCCGTGTTCCAGGACCTAGACATGGAGGTGCGCGCGGGCCGGTGCACGGCCCTCACCGGGCCCTCGGGCACGGGCAAATCCACCCTGCTGCGCAGCCTTTACGCCAACTACAAGCCGCAGACCGGCAGCGTGCTGGTGCGCCACCGGGGCCGGATGGTGGACATCGCGGCCTGCGAGCCGCGCACCGTGCTGGAAGTGCGGCGCGAGACCCTGGGCCATGTGAGCCAGTTCCTGCGCGTCATCCCGCGCGTCCCGGCCCTGGACGTGGTGGCCTCGGCCCTCACCGAGGGGGGCGCGCCCAGGGACGAGGCCCGCCAGCGGGCCGGAGCCCTGCTCGAACGCCTGAACATCCCCCGCGACCTGTGGGGCCTCGCGCCGTCCACCTTCTCCGGCGGCGAGCAGCAGCGCGTGAACATCGCCCGGGGCTTTCTCAAGGACTACCCCGTGCTGCTCCTGGACGAGCCCACGGCGTCGCTGGACGCGGCCAACCGGCATATCGTAGTGGAGATGATCCTGGAGGCCAAAGCCCGCGGCACCGCCGTGGTGGGCATATTCCACGACGAGGAGGTCCGCGACGCGGTGGCCGACGTCCTCTATCCCCTGAACCGCACCCAGCGAGCCGCATAATGAACGAACTGATACTGACCAACGCCCGCATCGTGACCCGGGACGAGGAATTCCACGGCACCCTCTGCGCCAGCGACGGGCTGGTCCGCAGCGTGGACCAGGGCCAAAGCTCCCTGCCCGAGGCCGTGGACTTCGGGGGCGACTACCTGATCCCCGGGCTCATCGAAATGCACACCGACAACCTGGAGCGCCAGCTGGTGCCCCGGCCCGCCGTGCTCTGGCCCTCGCCCCTGTCCGCCCTCATGGCCCACGACACCCAGGTGGTGGGCGCGGGCATCACCACGGTGCTGGACAGCGTCTGCTGCGGCGAGATGAACGCGGGCAAGATGCGGCGCAAGATCTTCGGCCCGTCCCTGGAGGCCGTGCGCAAGGGCCGGGACAAGGGGCTGCTCAGGGCCGACCACATGCTGCACCTGCGCTGCGAGATCTGCGACCCCGAGGTGCTCACGCACTTCGAGCCCGTGGCCGACGAGCCGGGCCTGCGCCTGGCGTCGCTCATGGACCACACCCCCGGGCAGCGCCAGTTCTCCTCCCACGAGAAATACCGCGAATACTACGGCTACACCGACTGGTCCGACGACAAGTACCAGGCCCTGGTGCAGCGCATGCGCGAGACCCAGGAGCGCCTGGCCCCGGGCAACCGGGCCCGCATCCTGGAGCTGTGCAAGGAGCGCGGCATCCCCCTGGCCAGCCACGACGACACCGTGCCCGAGCACGTGGACATGGCCGCGGACGACGGGGTGGTGATCAGCGAATTCCCCACCACCGAGGCCGCCGCTCGCCGGGGCCGGGAGCGCGGCCTGGCCATCGTCATGGGCGCGCCCAACGTGGTGCGCGGGGGCTCGCATTCGGGAAACGTCTCGGCCCTGGACATGGCCCGGGAGGGCCTGTTGGACATCCTGTCCTCGGACTACGTGCCCGCCAGCCTGCTGCAGGCGGCGTTTGCCCTGCACCAGACCCTGGGCGAGACCCTGGGCCAGGCCCTGTCGCGCGTGACCAGCGCCCCGGCCCGGGCCCTGGGCCTGGACGACCGGGGCGAGATCGCCCCGGGCAAGCGCGCGGACCTGGTGCGCGTGCGCCTGGTGGACGACCAGCCCGTGGTGATGTCGGTTTGGAAATGCGCCGAAAAGTTGTATTGAACAACAGACGGGCCCCGGCCCAAGGAGCGGCCATGCCGAAACGATACGCATTGTACTACGCGCCGGAGCACGGCTCCCCCCTGTCCCTGTTCGGGGCCCGCTGGCTGGGCCGCGACGCGGCCACGGGCGCGCCCTGCGTGCAGCCCTCGGTGCCCGGAGTCGGCGACGACGCCCTGGATGAGGCCACGGCCGTCCCGCGGGTCTACGGCTTCCACGCCACCCTGAAGCCGCCCTTCGCCCTGGCCAAGGGCCGCAGCGAGGAGGAGCTCCTCTCGGCGGTGGCGGACTTCGCGGCCGAGCGCGGCCCGCTCCTGGCCCCGCGCCTGGCCCTGGCCACGGTGGGCTCGTTCCTGGCCCTGACCCCCCACGAGCACAGCCCGGCCCTGGACCTCCTGGCCGAGGAATGCGTGACCCTGTTCGACGGGTTCCGCGCCCCGCCCGAGGCCGCCGAGATCATGCGCCGGCGCGCCGCCGGGCTGACCAGACGCCAGGAAGCCCTGCTGCAGCTCTTCGGCTACCCCTTCCTGCTGGACGAATACCGCTTCCACCTGACGCTGACGGACAAAATCGCCGACCGCTCCCTGCGGGGCAAGCTGGTCAAGCACCTGCGCCGGGTCACCGCGCCCCTGTGCGCCGAGCCCCTGCCCGTGCGCGAGATCTGCGTGTTCCGCCAGGCGGGCCAGGGCGCGCCCTTCACCATCCTCAGGCGCTACCCCCTGGCCGGCGAGGGCCGGGCCAAGGAGGCGGTGTAGCGTGCCGGGCCGCCTGGTGTACGTCATGGGCCCCTCGGGCGCGGGCAAGGACAGCGTCCTGGCCTGGGCCCGGGAGCGCGCCGGGGGCCTGCCCGTGGCCTTCGCCCACCGCTACGTCACCCGCCCGCCCGAGGCGGGCGGCGAGGACCACGTGCCCCTTACGGCCGAGGAATTCGAGACCCGGGCCCGGGCCGGGCTCTTCGCCCTGCACTGGAACGCCAACGGCCTGCGCTACGGCCTGGGCGTGGAGATCGACGCCTGGATGCGCGCCGGGCTGACCGTGGCGGCCAACGGCTCGCGCGGGCACCTGCCCCAATGCCTGGCGCGCTACCCCGACGTCCTGCCCGTGCTCGTCACCGCGCCGCCCGAGGTCCTGGCCGCCCGCCTGCACGCGCGCGGGCGCGAGACCATGGGCGTCATCGCCGAACGCCTGGAGCGCGGCGCGGCCCTGGGCGCGGACCTGCCCGGGGCGGTGGTCCTGGACAACAGCGGCCCCCTGGAACGGGCGGGACGGCGCCTTCTGGAGCTCCTTGGGCCGAACAGGCCGTAAATCCTTCATTTTACCCCTCGCACTTGAAAAAAACGCCGCTATACGGATATAGGTATTGACGGCGCGGGGCAGGAGTCCGTACTGAACGCTGTCGGCCGCGCCCTCATCTCTCCTTGCGCGCCGCAGCCCGGGCCCCGGCCCAGAGATTTCCCGTGTTCGCACGGACCAGAGGAGGGTTTTCCCCGACAATGAACAAGCGCGCCATAGAAAAATGGAACGCCTCCCGTTCCTCGGACCTGTACGGGGTCCGCGACTGGGGCGGCGGATACTTCGACGTCACCAAGGACGGCGATCTGGCCATCGTGCCGTCCCCCTCGTCCAAATACAGGGTGCCGATTCCCGAGATCATCGAGGGCATCCAGGCCCGCGGCCTGGAGCTGCCCGTGCTGCTGCGCATCGAGAACATCCTCGACTCGCAGATATCGCTGATCCACAGGAGCTTCCGCACGGCCATCAAGGCCTCGGGATACAAGGGCGAATTCCGGGGCGTGTTCCCGGTGAAGGTCAACCAGCAGCAACAGGTCATCGAGGAGCTCACGGCCTTCGGCTCGCGCTACCACCACGGCCTGGAGGTCGGCTCCAAGGCCGAGCTCATCGCGGCCCTGGCCCACCTGGAGGACCGCGAGGCCTGCCTGATCTGCAACGGCTACAAGGACCGCGACTTCATCGACCTGGCCCTGTACGCCACCAAGATGGGCTACAACTGCTTCCTGGTGCTGGAGATGCCCGGGGAGCTGGACATGGTCCTGGAGCGCTCCGAGGTCCTGGGCATCGACCCCAACATCGGCGTGCGCATCAAGGTCGCGTCCCACGTGGGCGGCCACTGGGCCGAATCCGCGGGGGACCTGTCCATCTTCGGCCTGTCCAGCGCCGAGGTGGTGGAGGTGGTGGACAGGCTGCGCGAGGCGGGCAAGCTCAACTGCCTGCAGCTGCTGCATTTCCACCTCGGCTCCCAGGTGCCCAACATCCGCGACATCCGCGTGGCCGTGCAGGAGGCCTGCCGCATGTACGCGGAGCTGGCCCTGGAGGGCTGCCCCATGGGCTACCTGGACCTGGGCGGCGGCCTGGCCGTGGACTACGACGGCTCGCACACCAACTTCGAGTCCAGCCGCAACTACACGCTGGAGGAGTACTGCGCGGACATCGTGGAGAGCGTCATGGCCGCCCTGGACGACCGGGGCATCCCGCACCCGCACATCGTCACCGAGTCGGGCCGGGCGACCGTGGCCTACTATTCCGTGCTGCTCACCGAGGTCATGGACGTCAGCCGCCTGGAAAGCCGCCCGGTGCCCCAGACCGTGCCCGAGAACTTCGCCGAGCCCGTGCACAACCTGCTTGAGGTGCACCGCTCCCTGACGGTGAAGAACCTCCAGGAATGCTACAACGACGCCATCTTCTACCGCGACGAGGTGCGCCAGCTGTTCCGCCTGGGCCGCGCCGGGCTGCGCGAGCGGGCCATGGCCGAAACCATCTTCTGGGCCGTGATGCGGGCCATCGCCGACGCGGTGGCGGACATCAAGAACCCGCCCTCGGGCCTGGCGGACATCTCCTATCCCCTGGCCAGCATCTACTACTGCAACATGAGCGTGTTCCAGTCCCTGCCCGACGCCTGGGCCATCGACCACCTCTTCCCCATCATGCCGGTGCACCGCCTGGACGAGCAGCCCACGGAAAAGGCCATCCTGGCGGACATCACCTGCGACTGCGACGGCAAGATCGACCGCTTCATCGACGACCGGGGGGTCAAGCGGGTCCTGGACCTGCACAACCCGGGCGAGGGCGAGCCCTACTACCTGGGCGTGTTCCTGGTGGGCGCGTACCAGGAAACCCTGGGCGACCTGCACAACTTGTTCGGGGACACCAACGTGGTCAGCGTGCGCCTGGACGGCGAGGGCGGTTACACCTTCGTGCGCGAGCTGGAAGGGGACAGCGTGGCCGACGTGCTCTCCTACGTGGAGTACGACCCCAAAGACGTCACGGACAACTTCCGCAACATGGCCGAGCAGTCCGTGCGCGACAAGCTCATCTCCCCCAAGGAGCGCTTCGCGGTGATGCAGGCCTTCGACCGCTGCCTGCGCGGCTACACGTATCTGCACGCCAAATAGGCAAGGAGCCAGACCATGTCCCGACTTCTGATCATCGGCGCGGGCGGCGTGGGCCGCGTTGCGGCCCTGAAATGCGCCCAGGCCCCCGAGGCCTTCGACGAGATCATGCTGGCCAGCCGCACGGTGTCCAAATGCGAGGCCATCGCCAAGGACGCGCCCCGGCCCATGCGCACCGCCGCCGTAGACGCCGACGACCCGGCGCGGACCGCCGCGCTGATCCGCGAATTCAAGGCCGACGTGGTGCTCAACGTGGCCCTGCCCTACCAGGACCTGACCATCATGGACGCCTGCCTGGAGGCGGGCGCACACTACGTGGACACGGCCAACTACGAGCCCCCGGACGTGGCCAAGTTCGAGTACAAGTGGCAGTGGGCCTACCGCGAGCGCTTCAAGGAGGCCGGGCTGACGGCGCTGCTCGGCAGCGGCTTCGACCCGGGCGTGACCAACGTGTTCTGCGCCCACGCGGCCAAGCGCCACTTCGACGAGATCCACCAGCTGGACATCATCGACTGCAACGCGGGGGACCACGGCCAGGCCTTCGCCACCAACTTCAACCCCGAGATCAACATCCGCGAGGTCACGGCGCGAGGCCGCTACTGGGAGCGGGGCGAATGGGTGGAGACGGACCCCCTGTCCTGGTCCATGAGCTTCGACTTCCCCGAGGGCATCGGCCCGAGGAAATGCTACCTCATGTACCACGAGGAGCTGGAGTCCCTGGCCCTGAACCTGCCGGGGCTCAAGCGCGCGCGGTTCTGGATGACCTTCGGGGACAGCTATCTCAAGCACTTGGAGGTGCTGGGCAACGTGGGCATGACGGGCATCGAGCCCGTGGACTACAACGGCACCCCCGTGGTGCCGCTCAAATTCCTCAAGGAGCTCCTGCCCGATCCCGGCTCCCTGGGCCCCCTGACCAAGGGCCGCACCTGCATTGGCTGCCTGATGAAGGGATTGAAGGACGGCAGGGAAAAGACCCTCTACGTCTACAACATCTGCGACCACCAGGAGGCCTACCGCGAGGTGGGCTCCCAGGCCATCTCCTACACCACGGGCGTCCCGGCCATGATCGGGGCCATGCTGGTGGCCACGGGCGCCTGGCGCAGGCCCGGCGTCTGGAACATGGAGGAGTTCGATCCCGATCCCTTCATGGCGGCCCTGCCCGAGCGCGGCCTGCCCTGGGTGGAGAAGGAGCTCTAGGTTGGACGGCTCCCGGGAGGTGCGCTTCGACCTCGGCCGCGTGCCGCGCACCCCGGCCTACGTGGTGGACGCGGGACTGGTGCGCGACAACCTGGCCGCGCTCGCCCGGGTGAAGAGGGAAAGCGGAGCCAAGGTGCTCCTGGCGCTGAAGGCCTTCGCCATGAGCCGCCTGTTTCCGCTCGTCTCCACGGTGCTGGACGGCACCTGCGCCAGCTCGCCCCACGAGGCGCGCCTGGGCCGCGAAGCCTTCGGCGGCGAGGTGCACGCCTTCGCCGCGGGCTTCTCCAAGGCCGACGTGCTGGACCTGGCCGCCACCGCCGACCACCTGCTGTTCAACTCCCCGGCCCAGCTGGACCGCTTCGGGGACTTGGCCCTGGCCGAGGCCGCGCGCCTGGGCCGCGGCCTGCACCTGGGCCTGCGCGTGAACCCGGAGCACTCCGAAGGGACCACGCCCCTGTACGACCCCTGCTCCCCGGGCTCCCGCCTGGGCGTGCGCCGCGCGGACTTCGACCCCGCGCAGCTTCCGCGCATCACCGGCCTGCACTTCCACACCCTCTGCGAACAGAACGCCGACAGCCTGGAACGCACCCTGGCGGCCTTCGAAGAGAAGTTCGGGGAGTTCGTGCCCGGCCTCAAGTACGTGAACTTCGGGGGCGGCCACCACATCACCCGCGCGGACTACGACCTGAAGCTTCTCGTCTCCCTGGTGCGCGGGTTCCGGGAGCGCCACGGCGTGGACGTCTACCTGGAGCCCGGCGAGGCCGTGGCGCTGAACACGGGCTATCTGGTCACCGAGGTCCTGGACGTGGTGCCCGGCGGGGACATGCCCGTGGCCATCATGGACACGGCCGTGCCCTGCCACATGCCCGACGTCATCGAGATGCCCTACCGGCCGAACATCGTGGGCGCGGGCCAGCCCGGTGAACTGGGCTGCGACTTCCGCCTGGGCGGCCCCTCCTGCCTGGCCGGGGACGTGGCCGGGGAGTATTCCTTTTCCGCGCCGCTGGCCACGGGCGACCGCCTGGCCTTCACGGACATGGCCCACTACACCATGGTCAAGAACACCACCTTCAACGGCGTTCGCCTGCCGGACATCGTGCTCTATGAACCCGACAGCGACGACTTCGAGGTCGTAACCCGCTTCGGGTATGAAGACTTTCGCTCGCGCTTAGGCTAAAATGCCTCTGGCGAGCCGTTTTTTCGGCATCATTCCCGCCAAAGGAGCCCCATCCATGCCCACGCTTCCCGCATTCCTGGAAAGCGAAATCGGCCGCTTGCCAGCGGCCGGATGCCCCATCCACGTGATCCCCGCGCCCCTGGAGGCGTCCGTTTCCTACGGGGGCGGCGCGGCCCTGGGCCCCGGGGCCATCCTCGCGGCCTCCCAGCAGCTGGAGACCCTGGACGGCCCCTACGCTCCGGCCGGGCGCGGCATCCACACCGCCGACCCCGTGGACTGCTCGGGCCCGGTGGAGGAGGTCCTCGCGCGCATCGAGACGGCCGTGGCCGCGTCCCTGGACTCCGGGGCCGTGCCCGTGGTGCTGGGCGGCGAGCACACCGTGACCCTGGGCGCCCTGCGCGCCGTGCGCAAGGCCCTCGGCCCGGTGGGGGTGGTGCAGTTCGACGCCCACGCGGACCTCAGGCAGGAATACGAGGGCAGCCCCCTCAGCCACGCCTGCGTCATGCGCCGCGCCCTGGACCTGGGCCTGCCCCTCTTCCAGGCGGGCGTGCGCTGCTTCTGCCAGGAGGAGGCCGAACTGCGCGACGGCCTGGGCATCCCCCGGGTGGACGGCCCGGACCTGCCCCTGACGCCTCCGGCGGCCCCCCTGCTGCCCGCCGATTTCCCCGAAAACATCTACGTGACCTTCGACGTGGACGGGCTGGACTGCTCGCTGATGCCCGCCACGGGCACCCCGGCGCCCGGAGGCCTTTTCTGGCACCAGGCCATGTGGATGCTCTCGTCGGCGGCCAAGGGCCGCCGCATCGTGGGCTGCGACGTGGTGGAGCTGGCCCCCGTGGCCGGCCTGCACGCCTGCGACTTCACGGCCGCCCAGCTGACCTACAGGCTCATGGGCCTGGCCCTGGCCGCGGGGGGCCGGGACAAATAAAAGGGGCCTTCACAACGCCGCTCATTTTATGGCATTGTGAACCCATTGTGGATATCTTTACCGTTCAACCTGGAAGGATTCATGGGACTGCTAACATCAAACACCCTGAGCCTGCGCAAGGCCGCCAAGATTAGCGACAAGGAATTCGCGGATCTTCGCAAGTTCATCTATGACAAGACCGGCATCGACATCCCGGATCGGCGGCGCTACCTTTTGGAAAACCGCCTGGGGCGCAGGTTGGAGGCCCTCGGGCTGTCCAGCTTCGGACAGTACCACGACTTCCTGCGCTACGATCCCGGCCGCACAGCGGAAATGGACAATCTCTGCGAGAAGATCACCACCAACGAGACGAGCTTCTTCCGCGACATCAAACAGCTCAACGTCTTCCGCAACGAAATCCTGCCCGAAGTCATCAAGGCCCAGGAGGACGCCGGCAAAAAGGAACTCAACATCTGGTGCGCGGGCTGCTCCTCGGGCGAGGAGCCGTACACACTGGCCATCCTCCTCCACGAGCTGCTCGGCATGTCCGTCATCGGCTGGCGCATCCGCATCTCGGCCCACGACCTCTCCCCGGCCATGCTGGCCAAATGCAAGGCCGGGGTCTACGGCGAATACGCCATGAAGACCACGCCCAAGGGCATCATCAGCAAATATTTCGAGCAGCAGGGCGACGAATACAAGATCCGCCCTAAGGTCCAGAAGCTGGTCAGCTTCGGGCCCATCAACCTGGCGGACCGCGCGGCTCTCAAACGCGTTCCCAGGTCGCAGATCCTGTTCTGCCGCAACGTGATCATCTACTTCGACACGGCCATGAAACAGCAGGTCCTGGCCTCGTTCTATGACAACCTCCTGCCCGGCGGCTATTTGTTCCTGGGGCACTCGGAAAGCATCCACAAGCTCTCCAACGCCTTCAAACCCGTGCTCAAGCCCGGCGGCATCTGTTACCGCAAGGAATCCTGAGCCCAACGAACCGAAGCGTTCCAGAACAAAACGCACACGCCCACCGGAGGCACGACGTGAGTGAAATACAGACCAAAGAACTAACACCCGGACTGGTCCTCACAGAGGATACCGAAGACCGTCACGGCTATACGCTGATCCCCAAGGGCACCCGCCTCACGGACTCCCATATCGCCATGCTCAGGAAATTCGGCGTGGGCGAGGTTCGGGCCGTGTCCGAGGCCGAGGCCAGAGGCATCAAGCCCTCGGACCCCGTGGCCGAGTACGTGCGCAACTTCTTCGCCTACTGCAACCCCGACGACAGGGCCCTGACGGAGCTGTTCCGCATCGCCACGGCCCGCACCCAGCGTGCCCTGGACCAGGGATGGGAGATCCCCTCCGAGGACGTGCGCCTGGCCAAAAACCTGGAATACATGAAGGACCTGTTCCGGCACGGCGAGGGCGCCGCCCAGGACATCGTGGACCACGAGACCGAGCTGGCCACCTTCCCGGACATCTATTTCCGCATCAAGGAATCCCTGGAGTCCCCGGACAGCTCGGCCAAGGACATCGCCGCCGTGGTCAGCACGGACATGGGCCTGTCCGCCAAGCTCTTGAAGCTCGTAAACAGCCCGTTCTACGGGTTCGCCGACACCATCGACTCCATCTCCCACGCCGTGTCCCTGGTGGGCACCGAGGAGATCTCCACCCTGGCGCTGGGCATCTCCACCATCAGTTTCTTCAAGGACATCCCGCCGGAACTCATGGACATGAAGACCTTCTGGCGGCATTCCCTGTCCTGCGGCATCTTCGCCCGCCTCCTGGGGGCCAGGATGAAGAACGCCCAGCCCGAGCGGCTGTTCACGGCCGGGCTGCTGCACGACATGGGCCGGCTTATCATCTTCAAGAAGCAGCCCTACGCCAGCGTCCAGGCCCTGCTCCACGCCCGGGAGAACATGCTGCCCGTGGCCGAGGCCGAGCACGTGACCCTGGGCTACGACCACACCGACGTGGCCGATCTGCTGCTCAAGGCGTGGCATTTCCCCGCGCCCATCATGAACGCCATCAAGTTCCACCACGACCCGGCGTCCGCCCCGGACCCGGTGGAGGCCGCGGTAATCCAGATCGCCGACAACCTCACCAACGCAGTTGAGATTTCCAGCGGGGGCATGTACGTTCTACCCGGCATTCAGGAAGGCGCCTGGGAAAGCACGGGGTTGGACATCCTGCACCTCGTGGACATCGTGGACCAGTACGACAAGAACATCGACGATGTTTTGGGCGCATTTCTCTAGCGGACAGTGAGCCGACCGCACAGCGAACCCGGTACAGCAGGCCGCACCATCCCGCTCACGCGCTGTAAACATTGAGAGAGCCATGTCCATCCGATACGACGTCAGCTTCATCAATCCCTTTCTGGAAGCGGTTATCAACGTGCTGGAAACCATGGCCATGGTGCAGGTCCGCCCGGGCAAGCCCTTCGTGAAGAGCGACCGGGCGGCCCAGGACGACGTCACGGGCCTCATCGGCATAACCGGCTACACCACGGGCACCATCGCCCTGGGCATGAGCGAGGGCGCCATCCTGGGCATCGTCGCCAACATGCTGGGCGAGGAATTCACCAAGGTAAACGAAGAGGTGGCCGACGCCGTGGGCGAACTGACCAACATGATCTCCGGCCAGGCCCGGCGCAGCCTCGCGGAGATGGGCATGACCTTCGCCGCCTCCACCCCCTCGGTGATCACGGGCAAGGGCCACCTGGTGAACCACGTGGGTGCGGGCCCCATCCTGGTCATCCCCTTCGAGACCGACGGCGGCGGATTCCACGTGGAGGTCTGCTTCGCCCGCACGGAAAAGGTGGAAGAGGACCCCAAGGCCGCCCCGCGCAGAGACCCCAAGGCCCCGCGCAAGTTCAAATACTGATCCCTCCCGCACGAATTCGGCACAATCCGGCCCGCGACGCCCCCAGGCGCGCGGGCCTTTTTGCGCCCTCGCCCCCCAACGAATTATTGGACAAGCCTTCCCCGCAGGCCGTTCAAAAACAGTGAGATGCAAGGAAGCGTAAAAATCCAGGACGCGCCGTGTATTCAACATACATAAGCGGTCTGGATTTTTTCGCTGACGCAGCAGATCGCTGTTTTTCAACGGCCTGCGCGCGGGCGGGAGACGCCGTGGGCGCGCAGCAGGGAATACAGCCGGGCCCTGGACAGACCCGAGGTGCGCATGGCCCGGCGCACGTCCCAGCCCTCGCGGGCCATGAGTTCGCGCAGGTAGAAGGCCTCGGCCTCGGCCAGGCGCGCCTCGCGGAACTCCCGCAGGCTGGGGAAGGCGGCGGGGTCGATGCCCCAGGCCGGCGCGGACGGGGCCCGGGGAGCTTCGGCTCCGGGTTCGTCCACCCCGGCCCGGGCGATGGCCACGCGGATGTTCATGGGCAGGTGCCGGGACAGGAGGTTGGTTTCGCCCTCGGCCGAGCTCAGGGCGTGCTCCATGGCGCCCATGAGCTCGCGCACGTTGCCCGGCCAGTCGTAGCGCTTGAGCCCCTCCAGGAAGTCCCGGGACATGCCCTTGTCCACGATGCCCATGGCCCGGCAATACAGGCGCAGGAAATGCCGGGCCAGGAGCTCCATGTCCCCGGCGCGCCTGACCAGGGGCGGCAGGGTGATGGAGATGCCCCGGATGCGGAAGAGCAGGTCCTCGCGGAACTGGCCGCGCGCGGCCATGGCCTCCAGGTCGCGGTTGGTGGCGGCCACCAGGCGGAAGTCGCTGTCCACCTCCCTGGCCCCGCCCACGGGCCGGAAGCGATGGTCCTGGAGCACGCGCAGGAAGGCCTTTTGCACGGGCAGGGGCAGCTCGCCCACCTCGTCCAGGAACAGGGTGCCCCCGTCGGCCTGCAGGACCAGGCCCTGGCTGCGCCGGTCCGCGCTGGTGAAGGCCCCCTTCTCGTGGCCGAAGAGCATGGATTCCACCAGGTTCTCGGGCAGGGCCGCGCAGTCCACCACCACGAAGGGCCCGTCCTTGCGGCGGCTGCCCATGTGGATGGCCCGGGCGAACAGCTCCTTGCCCGTGCCCGTGTCCCCGGCCACCAGCACGGCGGCCTCCCCGGCCGCGGCCCGGGCCGCGCGGCGCAGGCAGGCCTGGATGGCCGGGCTCTCGCCCACCACCCCGTGCTCCTTGAGGGTGCGCGGGGTGACCCCGGCCTTGCTGCGGCGGTATTCGATGGCCCGGCCCACGTGCAGGCGGATGTTGGCCATGGTGGGCGGTTTGGTGATGTAGCTCCAGGCCCCGCTGCGGATGGCCAGCTCCGCCCCGTCCGGGTCGCCCGCGCCCGTGAGGATGATGACCTCCGGGGCCAGGACCCCCTCCCGGAACCGGGGCAGGGCGTCCAGGCCGTTGCCGTCGGGCAGACGCACGTCCAGGATGACCAGCTCGTAGCCGTCGTCCGCGACCTGGGCCAGGCCCTCGGCCACGCTGCCCGCGCCCTTGGCCGAATGACCCATGGCCGCCAGCACGTGGGACAGGGCGTTCACCAGCATGGCGTCGTCGTCGACGATGAGGATGTTGGCCACGGCTAGTCCTCCGTTCCGCTGGCGCGCCCGGCCAGGGCCTCGCGCACGGCCGCGTCCAGGGTCCGCGTATTGAAGGGTTTCTTAAGATAGCCCACGCCCAGCTCGCGGGCCTTTTCCGGATTCACGAGGTCGCTGTACCCCGAGGTCAGGATCACGGGCAGGCCCGGACGCCCCCCAAGCACGCTGCGGGCCAGGTCCAGCCCGGTCATGCCCGGCATGGTCACGTCGGTCAGCACCACCCCGGGCTCCCAGTTCCCGCGCTCCAGGATCTCCAGGGCCTCCAGGGCCCCGGAACAGCAGCGCACCTCGTAGCCCAGCTGCTTGAGGATCAGGGACGTGCTCTTGCGCAGGGCGGCCTCGTCGTCCACGAACAGCACGCGCCCCCGCCCGGCCCCGGGCTCCACGGCCGGGGCCTCCACGATTGGGGCCTGCACCGGCTCGGTCCTGGGCCAAAGCACGTGGAAGGCCGAGCCGCGCCCCAGCTCGCTCTCCACGCGCACGGCCCCGCCGTGGCGCGAGACGATGTTGTGCACCACGGCCAGGCCCAGGCCCGTGCCCGAGGTCTTCTTGGTGGTGAAGAAGGGGTCGAACACGCGCTCCAGGTATTCCGGGGGCATGCCCCGGCCCGTGTCCTTGACCGTGAGCATCACGTAGGGTCCGGGCTGGGCCGCCGGGAACAGGGAGCGCATGGGCTCGTCGAGGTCCACCCGCTGCAGGGCCAGGGTCAGGACGCCGCCGCTCTCGCGCATGGCGTGGGCCGCGTTGGTGGCCAGGTTCATGACCACCTGGTGCACCTGGGTGGGGTCGGCCAGGATGGTGTCGTCGTCCGTGAGCAGGTCCTCCACGATCTCGATGGTGGCGGGCAGGGACGGGCGCAGGAATTTCACGCATTCCTTGAAGATGCTGGACAGCCGGAAGGGCGCGGGGTCGTCGCTCTCGTGCCTGCGCGACAGGGACAGGATCTGGTCCACCAGGGCCCGGGCGCGGTTGGCGGCCTCCAGGATCTCGCTGAAGCTCAGGGCCGCAGGGCTGTCCTCGGGCACCAGGGTCCGGCCCAGTTCGGCATGCAGGATCACCGGGCCCAGGATGTTGTTGAAGTCGTGGGCGACGCCCCCCGCCAGGGTGCCGATGGCCTCCATCTTCTGGGCCTGGCGCAGTTGCTTCTCCAACACGGCCACGTGGGTCACGTCGCGCCACACGCTGACCCAGCCGAGCACGGCCCCGCGCTGGCCCCGGATGGGGGACATGGTCTTCTCCACCTGGATCACGCGGCCGTTCTTGCAGGTGTTGAAGACCCGACCGGTCCAGACCTCCTCCTCGGCCAGGGCGCGACGGATGATGTCCAGGGACTTTCGCTGGTGCTCGCCCACGTAGAGCATCTCCACGGGCTTGCCCCGGGCCTCGCTCTGGGAGTAGCCCGTCATCTCCTCGAAGGCCTGGTTCACGGAATGCACGGTGAAGTCATGGTCGAAGATGACCACGGCTTCCAGGGCCTGCTCGATGGCCGTGGCCATGCGCAGCCGGTCGTGGCCGATGCGCCGCTGTTCGGTGACGTCGGTGAGGAACACGGCCACGCAGCCCACCTCCCCGGCCGCGTCGAACACGGGGTGGACGTCGATGTTCAGGATGTTGCCGGACCGGGACACGTCCTCGAAGCTCTGGGTGCGGCGCACGCGCACGGTGCTCTCCACCATTTCCTGGCGCGCGCGGGCCGTCTTCTCGGGGAACAGGTCGAAGACCCGCCGCCCCACCAGGGCCTCCAGGGGCATCCTGAGCCTCTTGGCCGCGGCCTCGTTGGAGGCCAGCACCACGCCGTCGGGCCGCAGCAGCAAGGCAAAGCTGTAGCCCGGAGACGCGTCGCCCTCGGCCTCGGTGAACGCCCCTTCGCGGGGTCTGCCCGGGTCCGTCATGGCCTTCTCCTTCCGCTTGGGCGCGGAGCTCTAGGACTTTTCCCGATTGTCTCCTTTTCCAAGAAAAATGCCCCCCTGTCAACGCTCTCGGATTTCCTGGCGAAAACGCGGGGAATCCCATCACACAAGACAGGCCGTGCCCCGGCCACGACCCGGGCCGCGTCGCCCCCGTATCCGTTGCTGACCAGCCGCAACACATCGCCGGACAAGGATAAACGACCCCCGGTTCCCCAAGCCGTCTCGCCCGGCAAGACAAATCTCCCTGTGCAAGACGGTTTTCCCCTGCCCCGGAGCCCGAAAAAGGGAATAAAACCGCCCAACCCCCTGCGGAAACGGGCTTTGGCGAGGACGGTACGCTTCTTGTTTTTGGGAAGGCGGGCGGGGACGCGGCCCGGCCCGTGAACCGGCAATCCGCGCAGGAGGAGGCGGACGTGGGGCGGAAGCGGTGGACCCCGGAAACCAAGGCCGAAATCGTGCTTCAGGGACTGAAGGGGGCCCCGGTGGCCGACCTCTGCAAGCGGCACGGCATCTGCGCCAGCCAATACTACAAATGGCGCGACATCCTCATGGAGCGCCTGCCGCACATCTTCGAGAACGGCCGCAAGGCCCGCGCCCACGACGACCTCAAGCGAGAGAACGAACGACTGAAGAAGCTCTTGGGCGAAATGGCCCTGGCCCTGGATCAGGCCGGGGACGCATAGCCCGGCAAGGAGGAAGAGCATGGCCAACCGCATCGGCGTGTACGTGTGCCACTGCGGCACCAACATAGCGGGCAAGGTGGACAGCGAGGGCGTGGCGGAATTCGCCATGTCCCTGCCCGGGGTGGCCGTGGCCCGGGACTACAAGTTCATGTGCTCCGACCCGGGCCAGGACATGATCATCGAGGACATCAAGAACCTCGGCATCAACCGCGTGGTCGTGGCTTCCTGCTCCCCCCGGCTGCACGAGAAGACCTTCCAGAAGGCCTGCGCCCGCGCCGGGCTGAACCCCTATTATTTCCAGATGACCTGCATCCGCGAGCACTGCTCCTGGGTCACCGAGGACCCGGCCGAGGCCACCCTCAAGGCCAAGCACCTGGTGGCCGCGGCCGTGGCCCGGGTCAACTGGCACCAGGAGCTGCACTCCCGCGAGGTGCCCGTGAACCCCGACGTGATGGTGGTGGGCGGCGGCATCGCGGGCATCCAGGCGGCCCTGGACGTGGCCCGCTCCGGGCACCAGGTGCACCTCATCGAGCGCGCGCCGTCCATCGGCGGGCACATGGCCCAGTTCGACAAGACCTTCCCCACCCTGGACTGCGCGGCCTGCATCTCCACGCCCAAGATGGTGGCCGTGGCCCAGGATCCGCACATCAACCTCATGACCTGGAGCGAGGTCTCCAAGGTCGACGGATACGTGGGCAACTACACCGTGACGGTCAAGAAGAAGCCCCGCTACGTGGACATGAACCTCTGCACGGGCTGCGGCCTGTGCCTGGAGAAGTGCCCCACGCGCGTGCCCTCGGCCTTCGAGGAAGGCCTGGCCAAGCGCCGCGCCATCTACCGCAACTCACCCCAGAGCGTGCCCTCCACCCCGGTCATCGACGCGGACCACTGCCGCCATCTGAACGGCAAGAAGTGCGGGGTCTGCGAGAAGTTCTGCCCCTCGGGCGCCATCGACTTCGACCAGGCGGAGCAGAGCGTGGATATCGAGGTGGGCAGCATCATCCTGGCCACGGGTTACGACGTCATGGACCCCACGCCCATGACCCAGTACGGGTTCGGCCGCTACCCCGAGGTCTACACGGCTCTGCAGTTCGAACGCCTGAACAACGCCGTGGGCCCCACGGGCGGCAAGATCGTGATGAGGAACGGCGAGAAGCCCAAGAGCGTGGCCGTGCTGCACTGCGTGGGCTCGCGCGACGCCAACTACCACGCGTACTGTTCGCGGGTCTGCTGCATGTACGCCCTGAAGTACGACCACCTGCTCAAGGACAAGGTGGGACACGACACGAAGATATACAATTTCTACATTGATCTCAGATGCTTCGGGAAGGGATACGAGGAATTCCTGCGCCGTGTGCAGGAGGAGGGCGTGACCTTCGTGCGCGGGCGCCCGGCGGAGATCCGCCAGCGCGAGGACGGCAAGCTCCTGGTCATCGCCGAGGACACCCTCTCGGCCCAGCTCTTGGAAGTCCCCGTGGACATGGCCATCCTCTGCACGGCCATGGAATGCCGCAAGGACACCCCGGAGGTGGCGCGGCTGTTCGGCGTGTCCCAGGGCCAGGACGGCTTCTTCCTGGAGGAGCACCCCAAGCTCGGGCCCGTGTCCACGGCCACGGACGGCATCTTCCTGGGCGGCTCCTGCCAGGGGCCCAAGGACATCCCCGACGCCGTGTCCCACGCCTCGGGGGCCGCGGCCCAGTCCCTGGCCCTGGCCGCGCGCGGCACCGTGGAAATCTCGCCCACCACCTCCTACATCGACCCGGACATCTGCATCGGCTGCAAGGCCTGCATCGGCCTGTGCGCCTACTCGGCCATCGAGTTCGACGAGCGCCGCAGGGTCAGCGTGATCAACGAAGCCATGTGCAAGGGCTGCGGCAGCTGCGCGGGGCATTGCCCCAGCGGGGCCGCCCAGATCCGGCACTTCACGGAACGGCAGGTGTTTTCCGAGCTGGAAGGGCTCCTGGACGAGGTGCCCCCGCCGGCCGCCGAAACAGCCGAGGCCGAGGTCTCGCAAGCGCACTAACGAAGATGCCAAAGGGGAAGCGACATGGAAGAGTTCGAACCGACCATCGTGGCCTTTGTCTGCAACTGGTGCACCTACACCGCGGCGGACCTGGCGGGCACCTCGCGCATGGTGCAGCCCGCCAACATCAAGCTCATCCGCATGATGTGCACGGGCATGGTGGACCCCAAGTACGTGATCAAGGCCCTGCTCTCGGGCGCGGACGCCGTGCTCATCAGCGGCTGCCACCCCGGGGACTGCCACTACATCAACGGCAACTACAAGGCCCGGCGACGCGTGAAGCTCCTAAAGGAGCTCCTGGCCCAGTTCGGCATCGACCAGCGTCGGCTCAAGCTGACCTGGATCGGGGCCAGCGAGGGCAACGAGTTCGCCGAGACGGTGAACGACCTGGTGGAGGAAATCAGGGCCCTGGGCCCGGGCGAGGCGCGGACCTCGGCCGTCATCTGAGGGGGAGGAAACAACCATGGCGACCACAGCGAAGATAGACGTCACATCCGAGGGGCCCGTACGCGCCATCCAGGGCTTCCTGCGGCAGCTCCTGGAGCAGGGCCAGGCCAAGGCGCTCCTGGCTCCGCGCCACCTGCCCATCGCCGGGACCATCATGCCCACCCTGGTGAGCGATCCCGACGAACTGGACAGGGTGGACCCCCTGTCCCCGGCCTTTCCCATCAACGGGGCCAAGATGATCGCGCGGCTGACCCGGGGCTACGCGGGCCAGCCCGTGGCCGCGGTGCTGCGCTCCTGCGAGATCAGGGCCTTCATCGAACTGGTCAAGCTGAACCAGGGCAGCATGGACAACGTGCTGCTCATCGGCGTGGACTGTCCCGGGGCCATGACCAACATGGACTACCGCACCTTCGTGGGCCAGGGCGAGCCCATGGCCCGCAGCCAGGAATTCGTGAAGGCCGCCCTTGGCGGGGCCGAATCCGTGGACGGCACGCCCATCGCCAAGGCCTGCCGCGCCTGCGAGCACCCCGTGCCCGAGAGCGCGGACCTGATCCTCGGCCTGTTCGGCGGGGACCCGGACGCCTCCATCCAGCTCATCGCCAACACCGCCCGGGGCGAGGGCCTGCTCACGCGCCTGGGCTTCGGCGACGCGCCCGAGGCACCGGGGCGGCGCAAGGCCGTGGAGGAACTCACGGCCAGGCGCGCGGCCTTCCGCGACCAGATGATCGCCAAGACCGAAGAGGCCACCAACAGCCTGAAGAAGCTCTCGGAATACCTGGCGGGCTGCGTGAACTGCTACAACTGCCGGGTGGCCTGCCCGGTCTGCTACTGCAAGGAATGCGTGTTTTTGACCGACGTCTTCGACTACCAGCCCGACCAGTACATCGGCTGGTCCGCCAAGCGCGGCTCCCTGAAGATGCCCACGGACACGGTCTTCTTCCACCTCACCAGGCTGGCGCACATGAGCACCTCCTGCGTGGGCTGCGGCCAGTGCTCCAACGCCTGTCCCAACCACGTGCCGGTGATGGAGCTGTTCCGCAGCGTGGGCCACAAGACCCAGCGGGCATTCGACTACGTGCCCGGGCTGAGCCCGGACGACGCCCCGCCCATGACCGTGTTCCGGGAAGACGAATTCGCCGAGGTCGTGGGCGGCGGCCACTAGGAGAACCAAGGGGGACCCCATGAAGAGGAAGCACTACGCGGCCCTGGTGGTGGGCGCGGGAATCGCGGGAATCCGTTCGGCCCTGGACCTGGCCGAGGCCGGCCACAGGGTGGCCCTCATCGACCGCAGGCCGGGCATCGGCGGCATCCTGACCCAGCTGGACCACCAGTTCCCCAGCGACCACTGCGGCATGTGCCGCATGCTGCCGCTGACCAGCCGGGACTCGTCCAGCCAGTTCTGCATGCGCAAGGGGCTGTTCCACAAGAACATCGACATCCTCACGGGCACCGAACTGGCGGCTCTGGAAGGCGACCCCGGCAAGTTCCGGGCGACCCTCAGGCAGCGTTCCTCCCTGGTGGACCCCGAGAAGTGCATCTCCTGCGGCGACTGTTCCAAGGTCTGCCCGGTGAGCGTGCCCAGCGAGTTCAACGCGGGCCTGTCCACGCGCAGCGCCATCCATTTGCCCGTGCCCCACGCCATCCCCAACCACTACGTGGTGGACCTGGAGCGCTGCACCCGCTGCCGGGCCTGCTTCGAGGCCTGCCCCACCGGGGCCGTGGACTTCAAGGACGACCAGCGCGGGGACTTCCACGTGCTGGCGGCCATGGACCAGGCCTCCGGGGCCGAGGTGGCGGGCTGGTGCGAAAAGCTCGGCCTGCCCGCCCACGTGGCCAGCGACGCCGACGCGGCCCGCGAGCTCCTGGAGGGCCAGCCCGTGCGGCTGATGCTCCTGGACCTGACCGCCGAGGGCCTGGACCAGGACAAGGTCATGCGCCGGGGCCTGGAGCTGTATCCGGACCTGCGCGTGGTCCTGGTCATCGGCCCGGACCAGCAGGACAAGGCCGAGGCGCTCCTGGAGGAAGGGGCCCACACCTACCTGGTCAAGCCCCTGGGCAAGCAGACCAAGCGCTGGCTGGACAAGACCTACATCCGCATGATGTCCGACATCCGCCACGAGTTGGAGGTGGGCGCGGTGGTCCTGGCGGCGGGCTTCGAGTGCTTTGACCCGGCCGAGGGCGGCCAGCTCTGGGGCTACGGGACCATCCCCGGGGTCATCACGGCCGTGGAGTTCGAGCGCATGTGCTCGGGCACCGGCCCCACGGGCGGCAAGCTGCTGCGCCCGGACGGGCGCCCCGCCAGGAAGATCGGCTGGCTGCAATGCGTGGGCTCGCGCGACGTGAACCGCAACGCGGACTACTGCTCGTCCATCTGCTGCATGTTCGCCCTGAAGGAGGCCATGCTGGCCAAGCGCGTGACGGGCGGCGAGGCCGACACCACCATCTTCTACATGGACATGCGCACCTTCGGGAAGAATTTCCAGCGCTACCGCGACAAGGCCGAGAACCAATACGGCGTGCGCTTCGTGCGCACCCGCATCCACGCCATCGAGCCCAACCCCGCAGCGGACGGCGTGCCCATCCGCTGGACCGGAGAGGACGGCCAGATCCACGAGGAGGCCTTCGACCTCTTCGTGCTCTCCACGGGCGCGCGGCCCCCGTCCTCCATGGAGGAGCTGGGGCGCGCCGCGGGCATCGACATCCTGGACACGGGCTTCGCCTTCACGGGCGAGTTCCAGCCCGCGCGCACCTCGCGCCTTGGCGTGTTCGCCTCGGGGTCCTTCGGCCAGGCCCGGGACATCGCCGATTCGGTGATCCAGGCCGGAGCCGCCGCCCTGGGCGCGGCCAGGACCTACAAGCTCTTCTCCCCGCCCCGCGAGGAGGAGCCCGAACCCATGCCCGAATACCGCGACGTGACGCGCGAGGCCCCGAAGATGCTCGTGGCCCTGTGCGCCTCCTGCCCGACCCTGGAGACCGGGGTGGACATGGAGGCCCTGGGGCAACGCATGGCGGCCATGCCCAGCGTGATCCACGTGGCCAACATCTCCGGGGCCTGCGGGGAAAGGGGCTGGGACGAGATCGAATCCCTGGCCAGGGAGCACAAGCCCAACCGCATCCTCATCGGCGCGTGCATGCCCTACGCCTACGTGCCCAGGCTGCGCGAACTGGGCGCCAAGATCGGCCTGGACCCCGCGTTCATGGACGTGGTGGACATCTACACGCCGACCTTCCCCGGGGCCATGGAAAAGGGCGAGCCCCTGCTCAACGAGGTGCACACGGCCCTGTCCATGGCCGGGGCGCGGCTCATGGACGCCGACCCCTCGCCGCTGCTCGGCGAATCCCCGGTGACCCCGCGCGCCCTCATCGTGGGCGGCGGGCTGGCGGGCATGACCGCGGCCATGGCCCTGGCGGACCAGGAATACGAGGTCTGCCTGGTGGAGCGCTCCGATGAACTGGGCGGGCTGGCCAACAAGATCCACAAGACCCTTGGCGGCGGCGACGCCAGGGCCTTCATGGAGGACCTGGTGGACCAGGTCCAGCGCCACCCGAACATCAAGGTGCTCACCGAGGCGCGGATCATGCTCTCCATGGGCCGGGCGGGCCGCTACATGACCGCCGTGGCCACCGGGGAGGGCACGGCCCTGACCCTGGAGCACGGGGTGACCATCCTGGCCACGGGCGGCCGCGAGGTGGTGCCCGACGCCTACGGCTACCGCGTGCACAAGACCGTGCTGCGCCAGAGCGAGCTGGAGGCGCGCCTCAACGACGGCTCCCTGGACACGGGCGCGCTTCGAGGCGTGGCCATGATCCAGTGCGTGGAGTCCCGCGAGGAGCCGCGCAACTACTGCTCGCGGGTCTGCTGCGCCACGGCGCTGAAGAACGCCCTGATGCTCAAGGAACGCAACCCGGACCTGCCGGTGTACGTGTTCTACCGCGACATCATGTCCTACGGCTCCGCCGAGAAGTACTACACCCTGGCCCGGCGGCGGGGCGTGATCTTCGTGCGCTACGAGCCGGACGCCAAGCCCAGGGTGACCTTCGACGAGGAGCACCGGCCCACCCTCACGGCCATGGACCCCATCCTGGGCCGCGAGATCGCCGTGACCGTGGACCTGCTGGCCCTGTCCGTGGGCATGGAGCCGGCGGACGCCGACGAGCTGGCCGAGATCTTCCGCGTGGAGCTGGACCCGGACGGGTTCTTCCAGGAGGCCGAGTCCAAGTGGCGGCCCGTGGAGTTCCTGCGCCAGGGGGTGTTCCTGTGCGGGGTCTGCTCCAGCCCGCGCAACATGAGCGAAACCATCGCCTCGGCCAAGGCCGCGGCCTCGCGCGCCGCGCGCATCCTGTCCCAGAAGACGGTGATCGGCGGCCGGGTCAAGGCCGTGGTGCGCAAAAGCCTCTGCTCGGTGTGCGGGCGCTGCGTCCCGGCCTGCCCCTACGAGGCGCGGTCCATCAATCTGGATGAAGGCGTGGTGGAGGTGGACGAGCTGCTCTGCCAGGGCTGCGGGTCCTGCGCGGCGGTCTGCCCCAACTCCGCCAGCGTGCTCACGGGCTTCAAGGACGGCCAGGTGCTGCGCCAGATCGACGCGGCCCTGTCCGCCATCAACTGACCAGGGAGGCGAGACCATGACCAGCACGACAGCGGCCGAATCCCGGAACGACGCCCTGGCGCCTGTGCGCGAGATGGTGGCGGCCTGCATGCAGTGCGGCACGTGCAGCGCGTCCTGTCCCAACGCGGCGGAGATGGACATGACCCCGCGCCGCATGTGGCGGCTGACGCTCCTCGGCCAGGGGGAGGCGGTGTTCGCCAGCCGCACCTTCTGGCTGTGCTCCAACTGCTACTCCTGCACCCTGCGCTGCCCCCGGGGCCTGCCCCTGACCCGGGCCATGAACGCGCTCAAGCGCGCGGCCGGGGACATGGGCGACAAGGGGCTCAGGCGGCGGGCTTCCTTCTACCGCACCTTCATGGACAACGTGCGCACCCACGGCCGGGTGCAGGAGACGGACCTGATGCGCTCCTGGATGCTGGCCGCGGGCAACCCGCTCCTGCCCCTGTCCTTCGCGCCCCTGGGCCTGAAGATGCTCTGCAAGGGCAAGATGCACCTGACCACCCCGGCCGCGCCCAAGGGCGGCAGGCTGGGGCCGCTGTTCGCCAAGGCGGCGGAAATGGAGGGCAAGGACATGGAGGGCCGGTCATGAGCAAGGATCTGCAGTACGCCTACTACCCCGGTTGTTCCCTCACGGCCTCGGCCGTGGAGTACGACGCCAGCACGCGGGCCATGCTCGCGGCCCTGGGCGCGGACGTGGCCGAGATCCCGGACTGGACCTGCTGCGGGGCCAGCGCCGGGCAGGCCGTGAGCGAGCTTCTGGCCTTCGCCCTGCCCGCGCGCAATCTGGCCCTGGCCGAGCGCGAGCTGGCCGGGCGCGACGTGCTGGCCCCGTGCAGCGCCTGCTACCTGAACCTGCTGGCCGCCAGCGAGGAGGCCCGGGCGGACCGCGCCCTGCACACGCGGGTGGAGGAGGCGCTCTCCGTGGACAACCTGGAATGGGGCAACTTCGCGCCCGTGCGCCACATCCTGGAAGTTCTCATCCAGGACGTGGGCGCGGACAGGGTGCGCGAGCTGACCGCCCATTCCCTGGCGGGCTTCAGCGTGGCCCCGTACTACGGCTGCCAGATCCTTAGGCCCTACGCCAAATTCGACGACCCGGAGCTGCCCGTGACCATGGAGCCGCTGATCCGGGCCACGGGCGCGGAAGTCCACGCCTGGGACAAGGGCGCGGCCTGCTGCGGCGCGTCCCTGTCCACCACCCACAGGGCGGCGGCCCTGCCGCGCATCCGCGAGATCCTGGACGCGGCCCGGGGCGCGGACGCCGTGCTCACGGTCTGCCCCATGTGCCAAATGAACCTGGAGGCCTTCCAGCGCGAATCCGGGGCCCGGGCCGTGCCCATCCTCTACCTGCCCCAGTTCCTGGGGCTGGCCATGGGCCTGCCCGGGGAAGCGCTGATGCTCGACAAGAACCTGTCGTCGCTGGGCGGATTCCTGAAGAAATTCAAGGCCGGGCCGCCGCCTGCGGCCCCGGCTGAAACGGAGGAAGCCACGGTCGGCGAGGCCGGCTAGCCGTGGTCCTTGCCCCGCAAGGGGCAGGCCGGACGGACGGGTCGCGCGCCCCGCCCGCCCGGCCGGAAACAGCCCGGGACGTCCGGGCGGCGGCCGAGGAAGAACCCACCACAAAGGGGGTGAGTCATGTTCAAGGACATCATTTTGGCAGTGACCCCGTCCGAAGTGTGCCAAAGCGCGGCCGACGCGGCCTTCGCCTTCGCCAAGAAGCACGAGGCCAACATGTCGCTGATCCACGTCTGCGGACTTCCGACCCACGGCTGGGGCTCCATCGAGCACATGATGCCGTCGGGCGAAGTGGAAAAGATCACGGAGGCCGTGCAGAAGACATTCACCAACCGCCTGAAGGAATTCGAGAACTGCCAGGTCACCGTGGTGCCGGGCATCCCGCACGCCGAGATCCTGCGCCTGGCGCGCAAGCGCAACGCGGACCTCATCGTCATGGGCTGCTGCACGCGCGACGACCTGCACCGTCGCTCCAAGATGTGGGGCGTGGCGGGCTCGAACATCGAGCGCGTGAGCCAGAAGGCCCGCTGTCCGGTGATGATCGTGGCCCGCGAGGTGCCCGAGGAACGCATGCAGTTCGCCAACATCGTGGTGGCCACGGACTTCTCCTTCCAGGCCGAATGCGCCGTGGGCTACGGCGGCCAGCTGGCCCGCCAGTACAAGGCGGCCCTGCACGTGTTCCACGTCATGGACGTGCCCGGCGGCCACGACCACCCCTCCCAGGAGGAGATCGAGGCCAACATCGCCGAGGCCAAGGCCCGCATGGAAAAGGAGTTCGGCCCGCGCCTGGAAGGCATCCGCGAAGTGACCTTCGAATGCTGGGAAGGAGTGCCCAGCATGGAAATCCTGAAGTACGCCCGCCTCAAGCAGGCGGATCTGATCCTCATGGCCCACCACAGCAAGGAAAAGGACCCCGAGGAGGCCTACCTGGGCTCCACCGTGGCCCAGGTGGCGCTGAACGCCAACTGCCCGACCATGAGCATCAACCGCCACTTCGACCTGCGGTGCGGCATGTTCTATGACCAGAGCGGCGGCGTGACCACCAGTGAGGAAGCAACGACATAAAGGCGGGACGCGGGGTAACCCCCGCAGGACGCCTCTCCCTAAAGGCCCGGCTCGTCCGGGCCTTTTTCTCGGGGCTCCGCCCCACACCCCGCCAAAGGGGGTAACCCCCTTTGGAATCCCTATACTAAAAAGGTTTGGAGGGATGGGGGTGGGGGTCCGGGGGCGGGGGAAGGGGACCTTTCCTCAAAAGGTCCCCTTCCCCCGCCCCCGGCGCTCTTTTCTACCGCCTGACCTGGCTCAGCCAAACGCCCGCGAACACGCAGGCGACGGCCAGGAGTTGCGTGGTGTTCAGGGCCTCGCCCAGGCAGATCCAGCCCGTGGCCAGGGCCACCACGGGCACGAGGTTGATGTAGGCCGAGGCGCTGCTGGCGCGGATATGGCTCATGCCCCAGTTGTAGAGGCCGAAGGCCCCGAGGCTGCCGCCCGCGCCCAGGTAGACCAGGGACAGGATCACGGCCACAGGCAAGGCGGAGAGGCCGCCCAGGAGCTCGGCCGCGCCGGGCAGGAAGAAGACCAGGCCGGTGAGGGTCTGCAGGGCCGTGAGGGTCCAGGCCCCGTAGCGCGTGCTGAGGCGCTTGACCAGCAGCATGTACCCGGCGGCACTGACCATGGCCCCGAGTTCCATGAGGTTGCCGAGGACCGGATTGGGCGCGTTCTCGGCGGGCGCTCCGGCCAGGGTCAGCCAGGCCACCCCACCCACGGACAGGACCAGCCCCGACCAAGCCGAGCCGGGCACGCGCTCGGAAAGGAACAGGCTGGCCCCGGCGGCCACCAACAGCGGCACCGAGGCCGAGATGACCCCGGCCTGGGCCGAGGTGGTCAGGCACAGGGCGTGGGATTCGAGGTAGAAATACAGGCAGGGCATGAGCGCCACCATGGGCGCGAGGAGCCGCCAGTCGCCGAGGGCCCTGGTTCCGGGGTTCAAGCGGCCGAGGAACGGAGCCAGGCAGGCCGAGGCCACGAGCATGCGGCCCCACATCATGGCCCAGGGCCCTAGGCTGCCCACCACCACCTTCATGGCCGCGAAGGAGCCGCCCCAGAGCACCACGGCGGCGACCAGGGCCAGATGGGGCAGGACGCGGCCCATGCTTCCGGGCGCGGACAGGCCGGCGGCCGCGCGCACGCTCTCTCTCATGATCTTCTCCCGGCGGGGCCGCGAGGCTCCGCCCTGTTCTTCCGAAATGCTAGCCCTTGGGCGGATGGGCGTATTGCAGGATATTGCCCGCGCTACAGGGAAAGGTACTGGCCCGGGGTGGCCCCGGTGAAGCGGCGGAAGACGTTGGTGAAATGGCTCTGGTCCGTGAAGCCCGTGTCCAGGGCGGCCTGGGCGATGGCCCGGCTCGAGAGGAGCAGGAGCTTGGCCCGCTCCACGCGCATCTGAAGGTGGAAGGCGTGGGGCGACATGCCCGTCTCGCGCTTGAACACGCGCAGCAGGTAGTAACGCGACAGCCCGGCCTCGCGCGCCAGGTCCTCCAGGCAGACCTTGTCCTGCAGGTGGGCGGCGAGATAGTCCTTGACCAGGGCCACGGCCCGGTGCTCGGGCCTGGGGGGCACTGCGTCGCGCACCCGGCCCCAGGAGGCCAGCAGCCGCGAAAAGGCCGTGACCATGGCCGACTGGCGCAGGAGCAGTTCGCCGCCTCCGGCCGCGGCCTCGGTGACCCGGCGCAACTGGCCGTAGACCGCGGGGTCCGTGGCCACCCAGGCGGCGAATTCCGGATAGCCCACGGGCCTGTCGGCCAGGTCCCCGGCGGCGCGGCGCATCCACTCGGGGTCCACGTAGAGCATGCGGTAGGTCACGCGCTGGGAGGAGGTGGGCACGCCGGAATGCACCTGCCCGGGGCCGATGAGCATGACCTGGCCCTTGGCCACGCTTGGCGCGGCGGCCCCCACGTCCACGCACCAGCACGCGCCCTTCTCCATGATGCCCACGGCGTAGTGCTCGTGGGTATGCTTGGGGAAGGCGTGGTCGCTGTTGCGGATCATGGCCACCTCCAGCCCGGGGAGGTCGGCTCCGCGCCAGAATCTGATGTCCGCGTGGGGTTTCATGGCAGCGTGCTCCTGAAGGGATTCCCCATACGATCCCACAAGGCGGGGCGTCTTGCAAATAATTGCCCCGCGCTCAGGCCAGGCCCCGCCGCACCAGGGACGCGGCCAGCCACCACATGACCAGGCAGACCAGCCCGTCCAGGACGCGCCAGGCGGCGGGCCGGGCGAACAGCGGGGCCAGGGCCCGCCCGCCGAGGCTCAGGCTCGTGAACCACAGGCACGAGGCGGCGGTGGCCCCGGCCCAGAACAGCCAGCGCCCCTGGCCCGGGAAATGCCCGCTCACGCTGCCCAGGAGCACGACGGTATCCAGGTAGAAATGGGGGTTGAGGAGGGTCACGGCCAAGAGCGCCAGGAGCGTCGCGCGCAGGGATCCGGCCCCGGCGGCGCCCACGTGCAGCGCGCCCCCGCGCAGGGCCGAGCGCAGGGCGGAAAGCCCATACCAGCAAAGAAACGCGGCCCCGCCCCAGGCCGCGGCCACGGCCAGTATCGGATTCGCGGCCACGGCCGCGCCCACCCCGGCGACGCCCAGGCCGATGAAAACCACATCGCACAGGCAGCAAACCAACGTGATGGCCACGGTATGGTTGCGGCGCACTGCCTGGGTGAGCACAAAGGCGTTCTGCGCGCCGATGGCCACGATGAGCCCCCCGCCCATGGCAAACCCCTGGATAAATGCAGCAGTCATGATATACTCCCGTTACGTGCGGCCGTGTGCGCTAATGAAACGAATCGTCGTCGCGCTTGATACGTCGGACGCCTTGATACGTAAAACAACTTCTTTTTAATACGGATAAGCTGATCTAATAATATTCCCGATATGCATAAGTTATGCTAATGATATACCATGCTGGACTATAAACTGCTTGAGGCCCTGGCCATGGTTGTGGAAGAGGGCGGTTTCGAGAAGGCGGCCCGCTCCCTGCACCTGACCCAATCCGCCGTGTCCCAACGCGTGCGCCAGCTGGAGGAACAGCGCGGACAGATCCTTTTGGTGCGCTCTTCGCCCCCCCGCCCGACCCCTGCGGGGCAGCTGTTGCTCAAGCATTTCCGCCAGGTGCGCATGCTGGAAGGCGGCCTGGGGCCGGGCGAGGGCTGCGAGCACTACTCGGACACCCTGGCCGTGGCCATCAACGCGGACAGCCTGGCCACCTGGTTCCTGCCCGTGGTGGAGGCCTTCGTGCACGAGCACCACGTGCTCCTGGACCTGGTCACGGACGACCAGGACGAGACGCACAAGCTTCTACGCAACGGCGACGTGGTGGGCTGCGTGAGCGCGCGGGCCGAATCCATGCAGGGCTGCTGCGCCACCTATCTGGGCTGCATGGACTACCGGCTCCTGGCTTCCCCGGAATTCGCGGCCCACTGGTTCCCCAAGGGCGTGACCGCCGAGGCGGCGGGCAACGCCCCGGCCGTGACCTTCAACCGCATGGACGAGTCCGTGCACACCTTGCTGCGGGACATCCTGGGCCCGGCCGCGCCCGCAGTGCATCCCACCCACTACGTGCCCTCGTCGGAGCGCTTCGCCCAGGTCATCGTCCGCAGCTGGGGCTACGGCGCCCTGCCCGACTGCCAGAGCAGCGAGCACCTGATTTCGGGAGCGCTGGTGGACCTGGCCCCGGGGCACGTGCAGCCGGTGCGCCTGTACTGGCACTGCTGGAACCTGGACTCCCCCCTGCTGCGGGCCCTGACCGCCGCGCTGGTCAAGGCGGCCCCGGCCATGCTATCGGTCTGAGTCCGAACCCCTTCCCAGCGAGAACCGCGATGATGGAATTTCTCGGCGTGAGCCTGTTCATCCTGCTGGCGGCCATGGCCCCGGGCCCGGATTTCGCCGTGGTCATGAAGAACTCCCTGCTCCACGATCGCAAAGCCGCCCTGTTCACGGCCCTGGGCATCGGGGCGGGGCTCACGGTCCACACCGCCTACAGCCTGCTGGGGCTGGCCGTGGTCATCTCCAAGTCCATCCTGGTATTCACAGTGGTCAAATACCTGGGCGCGGCCTACCTCTGCTATCTGGGCCTGCGCAGCCTGCTGGAGCGCCGGGGCCAGGCCCCGAGGCTGGCCCCGGGGGCGGAGCCCTCGAAGCTGCCCGTGCGCGAGGCCCTGCGCCAGGGATTCTTGTGCAACCTCCTGAACCCCAAGGCCCCGCTGTTCTACATCGCCTTTTTCAGCGTCATCATCCCGCCCCAGGCCACGCACACGGTGAAGTTCCTGTACGGCGCGGAGAGCGTGGCCGTCGTCACGGGCTGGTTCGTGTTCCTGGCCTTCGCGGCCACGGGCCACGCGGTGCGCGCGGCGCTCTCCCGGGCCCAGGCCGTGCTCACCAAGCTCTTGGGCGGCATGATGCTCTACTTCGGCATCCGCCTGGCCCTGGCCCAGCGCTGACGGATAATACCCGCCCCGCGCGGCTTTTTCCGGCAACCCCGCGAGCGAGCGCCAAACCCGCCCCCGAGGGGCGGCTCCGGGCCCTCCCGGGAGCGACGCCCTCCGTTCTTGCGGGATAGCCTCGTCGCCACGTTCTCCAGCCTGCTTGATATTCATCTTTGAATACACATTATTACGCCTTTGCGCACGATTCCTGTTTGCGCCATTTCCCAGGGCCGACATGGTACGCCCCTTGCTCCTGCCCCGTGATCCGCGTGCGGACCGCCTCCGCGCGCCCGTCCGACGGCATTCAGGTCATGGAGGCCCCATGCCCAACTATAGGACCGTGTTTGAAAACCTGCCCCTGCCCGCGTTCCTGTTTTCGGACCGGGGGGAGATGCTCAAGAGCAACGCAGCCGCCAAGCGGATATTCACCCCGGACGCGACCGGAAGGGTGGACCCGGCCCTCGCGCCCTGGCTGCACGACGACGTGACGGGTTTCCTGGGCGGGGGCATGCGCACCGTGACCCTGGAGCGCACGGTCAGGCCCGCGGGCAAACGGCCGCTGTATTTCAGCGTGAACCTCTCCCTGGTGCGCGGGGCCCAGGGCCAGCCCCTGGTGATCGCCGTATGCACCGACATCACCAACCGCTCACGATACCAGGAAAAAATCACGAGGCTCGCGGCCATCATCGATTCCGCCGACGACGCCATGCTGTCCATGGCCCCGGACGGGACCGTGCTCATGGCCAACAAGAGCGCCGCGAGCCTGTACGGATTCACCCAGGATGAGCTGGTGGGCGGCTCGGTGCTGCGCATGGTGCCCGCCGGGCTGGAGGAGGAGACCCTCGAAACCCTGCGCCGGGTACGGCAGGGGAAAACCGTGGTGCGCATGGAAACCGTGCGCCGCCGCAAGGACGGGACGGCCTTCGCGGTGTCCGACACCTACTCGCCCATACCCGGCAAGGACGGGGTCCACGCCGTCTCCCTGGTCACGCGCGACATCACCAAGCGCAAGATCGCGGAACAGGCCCTCAAGGACAGCCACGAAAGCCAGGGCCGCATCCTGGGCGAGACGGTCAAGGCCCTGTCCATGACCCTGGAGAAACGCGACCTCTACACGGCCGGACACCAGCACAAGGTGGCGCTGATCTCCTGCGCCTTGGGCCTGAAGCTGGGGCTGGAGGCGGGTGACCTGGACGCCATCCAGACCGCCGGGGTGCTCCACGACATCGGCAAGATATGCATTCCCATGGCCATCCTCAGCAAGCCCGCGCGCCTGTCCAGCGTGGAAATGGGCCTGGTGCTCAACCACCCCCAGAACGGCCTGGACATCATCAAGAACATCCCCTTCCCCCGGCCCGTGGGGGCCATGATCCACCAGCACCACGAACGCATGGACGGCACCGGCTATCCCAGCGGCCTGCGCGGGGACGACATCGGCCTGGGCGCGCGCATCATCGCCGTGGCCGACGTGCTGGAGGCCATGAGCGCCCACCGGCCCTACCGCCCCGCGCTGGGCCTGCAAAGGGCCATGGACGAGTTCGACGCCCACCGGGGCGCCCGCTACGACCCCGACGTCTGCGACGCGCTGTCGACCCTGGTGAACTCCGGGGCCATCTCCATGGACCAGGGCGAACTGATCCTGGCGTGACCCGTTTCCCTCGGCCGCGCGGCGCGGGCCTGTGCTCCCGCCGCCTCGCTCGGATCCGAATCCGTCTCGGCCCCCCGGATCCGGGCCCGCGTTTCCCCGACATTGCGCGACCAATTGGATCAAGTCGCGATTGCGTGACTATATTCACATTTATTTAGCACTGATAATAAACGATATTTCCCGATCACCCCCCTCGGGACCACCCTGGTACGCCCTTTGCTTTACCCTCCCTGCGTTCTCTGACCGGCCTCTGGATCAGCATCCATGTTCCGCATTTCCACGCGCAACAAAAGCGCACAGGGGGAATCACATGCCGAACGCCCAGGCCGTTTCGAACAACCGCCGTCCCCGGGACGCACACGCTTCTCCTCGAGCGCCGCACGGCGCATCCCGCATGGCGCCCTGTGCGCTGCGGGATCACCTCCCCTTGGTTCCCTCCCTCCCGAGTGCGGTTCCTTCGCATCCAGCCCCCCGCGCGCCCCGGCCCGTCCCCCTGGCCGCGCACACGGGAACCCGGACGCGCGCCATCCCGCCGCGCCCCCTGCGGCGCACGCCGGGCCGCGCCGTCCGCTCTGTCCCGCACGGGACATGATCATCTCCCCGGCGGGCGCATCCGTGCGTTCCCAACGCCGGGCAGACCACCCCAACAAGGGAGACTCGACACCATGTCCGTAAAGACCAAACTCATCACCTTGCTGCTGGTATCCGTCGCCGGGTTCGCCCTGGTTTTCGCGGCGGACAGCATGGGTAAGCGCCAAGCGCGCAGCATGGCCCACCTGGAACGCCAGGCAAACCAGACCCTGCTCTACGCCCTGCAATGCCGCAGGCAGGAAAAGAACTTCCTGTTGCGCCTGGACGACGAATACGCCAGGCGTTTCGACAAGGCCCTGGCCTCGGCCCGCTCCTCCCTGGATTCCATCGTCAATCCGGACGGCAGCGTGGACGAGCGGGTTGAGCAGGCCAAGGGGCTCCTGGACGCCTATGCGGCCAGCTTCGGCCAGCTGGCTGGCGCGCTGCGCACCATCGGCCTCACCGAGCAGGACGGCCTGCGCTGGCAGTTCATCTCCGCGGCCAGGGCCATGGAGGCCCAGTTCAAGGGCCAGGGCGGCCAGGAGATGCTCATCGCCCTGTTGCAGCTCAGGCGCCAGGAAAAGAACTTCATGATCCGGCGCACCGAGAAGTACCTCAAGCGCGCCCGGGACAAGGGCGCCGTGGTCGCGGACTTCGTCCAGCGCATCGACGTGGACGAGGCCACGCGCAAGGCCATGGCCGACTCCCTCGCGGCCTACACCCAGGCCTTCGAGAGCTACGTGGACAAGATCAACCAGGGCGAGGCCATCAAGAAGGAACTCATCACCAAGGCCCGGGCCATGGAGCCCGTGGTCACGGACCTCGCCGGGCACTACGCGGATCTGCAGGCCGCCACCACCCTGCGCACCAGCAGAATCCTCATGGGCATCGAGGTGGGCACCGTGCTGGTCATCGCCCTGTTGTCCCTGTGGGTCATGACCTCCATCACCCGGCCGCTGTATTCCCTGGCCCGCTACACCCGCGAAGTGGCAGACGGGCACCTGGAGGCCGAACCCCAGGGCGTGTTCCAGGCCGAGTTCGGGCTCCTGCGCCGGGACATCGCCAGCATGGTGGAGGAACTCAAACGCCGCCTCACGGAAATCCAGGCCAAGGAGGCCGAGGCCCAGGGCCAGGCCGAAAGCGCCCGCCAGGCCATGGAGCAGGCCACGCGTGAACAGACCAAGGCCCTGCGCCTCAAGGACCGCATGCGGGACTCGGCCCTGCGCGCCGAAGCCTTCTCCACCCGCGTGGCCTCCAGCGCCGAGGAGCTCTCGTCCATGCTCTCCCAGGTCAAGCAAGGGACCCTGCAACAGTCCGAGCGCATGGAGCAAACCGCCACAGCCATGGAGCAGATGAACGCCGCAGTGCTGGAAGTGGCCAAGAACGCGGGCGAAGCCTCCGAAAACGCCCGCGACACCAAGGCCAAGGCCCGCAACGGGGCCACTCTGGTGGAAAACGCGGTGGCGGCCATCTCCAAGGTCAACGACCACACCGGCAGCATGCGCAAGGGCATGGAAAACCTGGAGCGTCAGGTGGAGAGCATCGGCCAGGTCATGGACGTGATCAGCGAGATCGCGGACCAGACCAACCTCCTGGCCCTGAACGCGGCCATCGAGGCCGCGCGCGCGGGCGACGCGGGCCGGGGCTTCGCCGTGGTGGCCGACGAGGTGCGCAAGCTGGCCGAAAAGACCATGACCGCCACCCAGGAAGTGGCGCACAGCATCGAGGCCATTCGCAGCGCCACGTCCGAAAACATCGAAAACACCCGCCAGGCCGTGAAGGCCGTGGAGGAAAGCACTCGCCTGGCCACGGAGACCGGCGCGGCCCAGGAGGAGATCCTGAACCTGGTGGACATCAACTCCACGCAGGTGGAGGGCATCGCCTCGGCCTCGGAACAGCAGTCCGCCACCTCGGACCAGATCAGCGGGGCCGTCATGGAGGTGCAGACCATCGCCGAGCAGTCCATGGCCGGCATGACGCGCTCCTTTGACGCGGTGCGCTCCCTGGCCCAGCTCTCCGAGGAGCTCAAGACCCTGATCCAGGACATGCTGCGGGAGGACGAAGACGAACAGGAAGCCGCCCCGGCCTAGCCCGGCGGCGACGGTCCCGCCCGCGGCCATCAAGGGGGCGGTCTCCGGCAAAGTCCGGGGCCGCCCCCTTGTTGCAGCAAAGCCGCACGATATTGCGTGATTTATGTCCTTAAATATCAGTAAATTATAAATTGCTCCTCAAAAGTTCAAAATGGAACGGGAGTTGCTTTTAGTTTCATCGCAACTCGCCCCAACGAGCACCGATAGGGGCCGGATCCCTCTTCGACAGGAGGGATCCGGCTCCGCCCGGGGAAAGACCGGAGGCGGCCGTGAGCTCCATGAACATCCTACTCATAGACGACGAACCCGATTTCCTGGACCTGATGTCCAAGCGTCTGGGCCGTCGCGGGGTGAACCTGACCACGGCCATGGACGGCGAACAGGGTTTGGCCTCCGCCGTTCAGGGCGATTTCGACGTCATCATCCTCGACGTGCGCATGCCCGGCATGGACGGCATCGAGGTGCTCCGCCGCCTGCGCAAGCAGGACGTCAAAAGCGAAGTCCTGCTGCTCACGGGGCACGCCAGCCTGGAGGCCGCCCGCCAGGGCCTGGAGCTGGGGGCCTTCGACTATCTCATCAAGCCGGTTTCCATCAACGACCTGCTCTTCAAGCTCCAGGACGCCTGCGAACAACACCGCCTCAAGGCCGGGAAACCACCTGGACGAGGATAGGTCATGCGCGGCGTTTTGCAGGCCCTGACGTCCCTGTTCGGCAGGCGCGTCCTCTCCGCCGAGGAGCAGGAACGCCTCGTCAAGACTCACAGGGAACGTTGCCTGCACTTCAGGCTGCTTTTGTCCGCCAACAACCGCGCCCTTGAGGGCATGACCGCCGTGGAAGAGGCCCTCAGCGGGGCCAAGCCCTTTGGCATGGATTTCGTCCGCGGCCAGTGCACGCGGATATCCAGCGAAGTCTGGCGCATGATCGCCTCCCTGAACAGCCTGGCCCCGGACCGCTACGCGGCCCTGTTCGACAGGCACCGGGCCATCCAGCAGCGCATCGAGCTGACCCTGGCCGCCCACGCCGCCCACGCCGACGGCCCCCTGGTGCTGCCCCTGTCCGAAGTCCGCGCCTCCGACGCCGGGGAGGTGGGCTCCAAGGCCGCCACCCTGGGCGAGGTGGCCGCGCACCTGGGCGTGCGCACGCCCGGAGGCTTCGTGGTCACGTCCTCGGGATACCGCAGGCTGCTCGCCGAACACGGCATGCAGGACGAGATCAACCGCCGCATCCAGGCCTCGGGCGAACAGGACCTGGAGGGCCTGTACGCCCTGAGCTCCTCCCTGCAGCAGCTCATCACCTCCGCCGTGCCGCCCGTGGATCTGGCCGGGGAAATCGAAGCCCAGGTCCAAGAGCTGGTTCGGGTGCGGGGCCGGGACCTGCGCCTGGCCGTGCGCTCCAGCGCCGTGGGCGAGGACCTCCTGGGCACCTCCTTTGCCGGGCAATATCGCTCGGAACTCAACGTGCACCCCGACGACGCGGTCCAGGTCTACAAGGAGATCGTGGCCTCCAAGTATGGGGCCGTGGCCATGGCCTACCGCTTCAACCGGGGCATCCGCGACGAGGACGTGCCCATGTGCGTGGCCGTGATGCCCATGAGCCCCTGCCGGTCCTCGGGCGTGGCCTACACGCGCAACCCTTTGGACGTGCGCGACGCGGCCCTGGCCGTGCACGCCGTATGGGGCCTGCCCAAGGCCGTGGTGGACGGCAGCTCCCCGGCGGACTTCTATCTGGTGAACCGCGTTCCCGGCGGGGGCTTCGAAACCAGGAATATCAGCGTGGCGGACAAGCGCATGGAGTTCGTGCCCTCGGACGAGGGTCTGGACCGGGCCCGGATTCCGGAAGAGCGTCGGCTCGCGCCCTGCCTGGACGAGGGCGCCCTGCACCGCCTGGCCGAACTGGCCGCCGGGCTGGAACGCTTTTTCGGCCACCCACAGGACCTGGAATGGGCCCTGGAGCCGGACGGCGGATTCACGGTCCTGCAGGTCCGGCCCCTGCGCCAGGAGCACGCCGTGCTGCACGGGCAGCCGGAGAACGGCAACGGGGCCGACGACGGCGGGCAGAACGGCAACCGGCCTCTCCTGGAGGGCGGGGTCACTGCCAGCCTGGGCGTGGGCGCGGGCAGGCCCGTGGCCGTGCTGCGCGATGCGGACGTGCTGTCCTTCCCCGAGGGTGCCGTGCTGGTGGCGGCCCACGCCCTGCCGTCCTGGGCGCCGCTCCTTTCACGGGCCAGCGCCGTGGTCACGGATCGCGGCGGAGCGGCCGGGCACCTGGCCAACGTGGCCCGCGAGTTCGGCATTCCGGCCCTGATGGGCTGCGCCGGGGCCGTGGAGGCCCTGCGGGGCCAGGACATCGTCACCGTGGACGCCGACGCCGGGCGCATCTGGCCCGGGCTGCGCAAGGACCTCCTGGCCCTGCGCTCCAAGCCCCGCAACCTCATGACGGGCAGCCCGGTGCACGAGGCCTTGCGCCGGGCCGGACAGCACATCACCCCCCTGACCCTGCGCGACCCCGCGGCCCCGGAGTTCAGGACGGAGAACTGCTCCACCCTGCACGACATCACCCGCTTCTGCCACGAGAAGGCCGTGGTCGAGATGTTCTCCGAGGACCAGGGCGCGGCCCTGCCCTGGCGCACCAGCAAGCGCCTGGTCCACCGCGTGCCCATGCAGTACTGGGTCATCGACCTGGACGACGGGTTCACGGAGCACGTGCGCGGGCGCACAGTGAACCTGGACCAGATCGCATCCAGGCCCATGCTGGCCCTGTGGCGGGGCATGACCGCCAAGCCCTGGGCCGGGCCTCCGGCCGTGGACGCCAAGGGCTTTCTCAGCGTGGTGGCCGGGGCTGCCTCCACCCCGGGCCTGGACCCGGCGGCGGGCTCGGACTTCTCATCCCGCAACTACTTCATGATCTCCAGGGACTTCGTCAGCCTGCAATCCCGATTCGGCTTCCACTTCAGCACGGTGGAGGCCGCCTCGGGCCCGGATCCGGCCGAGAACTATGTCAGCTTCCGTTTCAAGGGCGGGGCCGCGGATCGCGCCCGGCGCGAAGGACGCGCCAGGCTGGTGGGCGACATCCTGGAGGGCTGCGGGTTCCGCGTCGAGGTCACGGGCGACGCGGTCACGGCGCGCTCCGAAGGCGTTCCCGACCGGGAAATCGAACGTCTGCTGGCCGTTTTGGGCTACATCATCATCCACACCCGGCAGATCGACATGGTCATGGCCGACAAAAACAAGGCCGCGGAAATCCGGAACACGATCCTCGCGGACCTTGCGGCGCTGCCCATCACCGCCTGACGCTTGCGCAATATTGCGCGACTTTTCAACAGCGAATACGGACTGTTGTCCCTGCCCCAAGGAAGCGTTTTCTGGAACGCTCCTTGCTCTTTCCAGGGCGTGCGCCGCCAGGCGGCGACGGGGATGGAGCATGAATTTTCAAGACTACACACGGCTTCGGGGACGGATGATGGCGGTGATGCTGGCCTTCTCCCTGATCCCCCTCCTGGCCCTGGGCTGGATCATCAACAATGAATACGGCACCGCCTACAGGAGCAAGGTCACGGCCCGGCTGTCCTCGGCCGTGGCCGGCAAGCGCCGGGTCATCGACCTGTTCCTGGCCGAGCGCGTGGCCCAGCTCAAGAACCTGGCCCTGACCCATTCCTACGCCGAGATATCCGACCCGAAACAGCTGCGGGCCCTGTTCAACACCATCCAGGGCAATTCCAAGTCCTACATCGACGTGGGCATCATCGATTCCTCGGGCCAGCACGTGGCCTACGTGGGCCCCTACCGCCTGGGCGCGGTGAACTACAGCGAGGAGCCTTGGTTCCAGGAAGCCATGCTCCGGGGCGAACACGTCAGCGACGTGTTCATGGGCTTCAGGAACTTCCCCCATTTCATCATCGCCGTGCGCAACGGGCAGGGCGAAAGCGCCTGGATCCTGCGCGCCACCATCGACTCGGACATCTTCAACCAGCTAGTGCAGAGCCTGCAGCTGGGCGACAACGGCGACGCCTTCCTGGTCAACAGCCAGGGCAAGCTCCAGACCACCCCGCGTCGGGGCCAGGGCCTGCTCTCGGCCTGCCCGGTGCCCATCCCGGCCCGCTTCGAGGGCGAACGCGTGCAGGAGACCGCCATCCAGGCCAAGGACATGATCTGCGGCCAGACCTGGCTGGAGGGCAAGGACTGGCTGCTGGTGGTCCTGGAGGACCCGGACGAGGCCTTCTCGCCCCTGTTCCAGGCGCGCTACACCGGGGCCCTGGCCCTGGGCGCGGCGGCCCTGGTGCTGATCACGGGCGTGGCCCTGACATCGCGGACCATGGTCACCAGGCTGGTGCGCGCTGAGCAGGAAAAGGCCGCCCTGGACGCCAACCTCATGCAGTCGGGCAAGATGGCCGCCCTGGGCAAGCTGGCCGCGGGCGTGGCCCACGAGGTCAACAACCCCCTGACCCTGATCATGGAGAGCGCGGGCTGGATCAAGGACCTGCTCACCGAGGAGGACCCTGCCCAGATCGTGAACTACGACGAGATCAGCGAATCCCTGGACAAGATCGAACTCAACGTGGAGCGGGCCCGGGGCGTGACCCACCGCATGCTCGGCTTCGCCCGGCGCATGGAGCCCATGGAAGAGGACGTGGACCTGAACCTCGTGGCCGAGCACACCATGGGCTTTCTGGCCAACGAGGCCCTGCACCGGGAGATCGGGCTGTCCCGCGACTTCTCCGAGCGCCTGCCCCGGGTGACCACGGACTCGGCGCAGCTGCAGCAGGTGCTCTTGAACCTCATCGAGAACGCCATCGACGCCGTGGGCAACAAGGGCCAGGTCGTGGTGCGCACCCGCTTCAAGCCCGACGACCGCGTGGTCACCGTGGCCGTGGCCGACACGGGCCCGGGCATCGCCCCGGACGTGCTGCCCCGCATCTTCGACCCTTTCTTCAGCAGCAAAAAGCCCGGCGAGGGCACGGGCCTGGGCCTGTCCATCGCCTACAGCATCATGCAGAAGCTGGGCGGTTCCCTGGACGTGGAGAGCGCCCTGGGCCAGGGCACGACCTTCACTGTCAGCCTGCCCGTGAGCGGCGGCCGCACCCCGCGCAAGGAGGAATCATGAGCGACACCGTGAGGGTGCTCGTGGTGGACGACGAGCCCGATTTCATCCGTTTGTTCGTGAAACGCTTTTCCAAGCGCAACCTGGACGTCGCGGGCGTGGGCAGCGGGCCCGAGGCCCTGAACCACCTGGCCGCCCACGAGGTGGACGTGGTGGTGCTGGATGTGCGCATGCCGGGCATGGACGGCCTGGAAACCCTCAAGGAAATCCGCACGCGCCACCCGCAGGTGGAGGTCATCATGCTCACGGGCCACGGTTCCGCGGAATCCGGGCTCAAGGGCATCAGCCTGGGCGCCTACGACTACGTGATGAAGCCCTTCAAGATCGACGACCTCCTGGAGCGCATCCGCCGAGCCTGGGACCACGCCCGGCGGCGCAGGAGCATGGAGGAAGGCGCGTGACGCACCAGGCCGCCCCGCTTCCGGGCAGGAGCCCGGCCCAGGACCTGGGAGGGACCCTGTTCCGCTACGCCCTGCCGCCCTTCGTGCTGGCCTGCGTGCTGCTGGGCGCCGACCGCCCGGGGCCAAGGGCCCTGCTTCTGGGCCTGGCGGCGGCGGGGGCGGCCGTGCTGGCCGAGCGCCTGGCCCGGCGCGGGGCGCGCCGCGCGGAGGCACCGCACCACTGCGACGAGCACCTGATCCAGTCCCAGAAGTTGGCCGCCCTGGGACAGCTGGCCACCGGCATCGCCCACGAGATCAACACCCCCCTGGCCATCATCGGCCAGGAGACCGAGCTCCTGGAGCTGGACGTCCAGGACGCGGCCGCATCGGCCCCGGAAAGCGCCGCGCGCATCCGGGCCGCCGTGGCGCGCATCGCCGAGCAGGTGGAGCGCTGCGGCGAGATCACCCACGCCACCCTGGACCTGGCCCGGCGCAACGACCCGGTGCCCCAGGACACGGACCTGGCGGCCCTGGCCGAGGACATGGTGGCCTTGGTGGAGCGCGGGGCGCGCGGCGACGGCATCAGCTTCACGCGCCGCTACGAGCCGGGCATGCCGCCGGTGCTGACCAGCGCGCCCATGCTGCGCCAGGTAATCCTGAACCTCCTGGTCAACGCCGCCCAGGCCTTGGAGAACGGCGGAGAAATCACGGTTTCGGTAAGCCGCGACGGCGGAGACGGGGCCCTCGTGGAGGTCGGCGACAACGGCCCCGGCATCCCCCCCGAACATAGGGACAGGATCTTCAACCCCTTTTTCACAACCAAGCCCCCCGGCAAGGGTACTGGTCTGGGCCTCTCCGTGTGCCTGGGCATCATGGACAGGCTGGGCGGCGCAATCACGGTCCTCGACAACCCCGGCGGCGGCGCGCGCTTCGTGCTGCGCCTGCCCCTGGGCGGTCCCGGGCCGGGAACGGAGGTGCAGCCATGACCGAAACCATCATCAGGGTCCTCGTTGTGGACGACGACGAGACCTTCCGCACCAACCTGACCACCCTCCTGAACAGGGACGACACCCTGTTCGCCCACGGGGTGGACAGCGGCGAGGCGGCCCTGGAGGAGCTGGGGCACACCGGCTACGACGTGATGCTCCTGGACGTGCGCATGCCGGGCCTGAACGCCCTGGGCACCTTGAAGGAAATGCGCAAGCGGAACCTGGACAAGGTGGTGGTCATCATCCTCACGGGGCACGCGTCCGTGGACGACGCCGTGGAGATGATGAACCACGGGGCCTTCGACTACCTGCTCAAGCCATGCTCCACCAAGGAGATAGTGAAGAAGATCCACTGGGCCAACGAACGGGGCGCCCTCTCCGCCTAGGAGGGCCAACCCGCGGCGGCGTCCCGGTCCGCGCTCCCTGCACGCCCTCTGCGGGGGGCGCGGCTGCCCGGGAGGTCCCGCTAAATCTTACCCCGCCCCGCACTCCAGCAAGCGGGCAACGCCCCCGCGCGGCACTCAGCTGACCCCCGCACCCCACACAAGGCCGCAAGCGAAAAGAACCGGCGCGCTGCACACAGCGCGCCGGTTCCGTCATGTTCTCGTCGGCCGGTCGGGACCGGGCCGGATCAGCTGGGCACCACGTAGCGCGTGGCCGGGCCCTTGCCGGATTTGGTGAGCAGGCCCTTCTTGACCATGTCCTGCAGATCGTAGACCGCGGTGCGCGAGGGCAGGCCGCCGCCCACGATGTCCTGGTAATCCTGGCGACTGATCTCGGCGCGGCGCATGATCTCGGGATAGGCCCGGCGCTGGCGCGCGTTGAGCCTGGACATGGCTCCCCCGCCCTGGGGCGCTGGCCTGGGCGGAGACGCCTGCGCGGGAAGTCCCGCGCCCGGCTCCGCGGGCTCGGCCTCGGCGGAGGCGGGTTCCTCGTCCACAGGCCCACGGCCGGGCCCACGGCCGGGGCCGGGTTCGGGCGCGGCGCCGTCGCGGCGGGCCCAGGGCTCGGCCCCGGGCAGGGCCCCGGCCAGCCCGAGCCGGTCCTCGCCCTCCAGGCGGATGTCGGTGGCCTGGATGATGTCGTGCTCGGTCATGACCACGGCGCGGGTGATGACGTTGATCAACTCCCGGATGTTGCCGGGCCACTCGTACTGCTTGAGCTTCTCCAGCGCGCCCTTGGACAGGGCCACGCCCTTGCGGCCCACCATCTGCTCGGCATGGTGCAGATAGTACATGGTCAGGGCGGGGATGCTCTCAGGGTGCTCCTTGAGGGAGGGCGTCTGCACGGTGATGACCTTGAGCCGGAAGTAGAGGTCCTCGCGGAAATCCCCGGCCTTGATCAGTTCGGGCAGGTCCGCGTTGGTGGCCGCGATGAGGCGCACGTCCACGTCCAGCTCCTTGTCCGAACCCAGGGGCTTGATCTTGCGCATGGAGATGGCCCGCAGCAGCGACTGCTGGACCTTGGCCGAGGCCGCCTGGATCTCGTCCAGGAACAGGGTCCCGCCGTGGGCCTCCAGGAACGCGCCCTTGCGGTCGCCCCGGGCCTCGGTGAACGCGCCCTTGACGTGGCCGAAAAGGGTGTCCAGGAGCAGGTTCTCGTCCAGGGCCCCGCAGTTGATGGAGATGAACGGCTTGGAGGAGCGCCCGCTGTGGCGGTGCACGGCCTCGGCCGTGAGCTGCTTGCCCGTGCCCGTCTCGCCGAGGATGAGCACGTCCACGTCGGCCTGGGAGGCCTTGAGGATGTCGGACTTGAGCTGCACGATCTTGGGGCCGTGGCCCACGATCTCGGGGATGATGTTCAGCTCGGCCCCGTCCGCGTCGCGGGGCACCTCGCTGGCGATGTCGGCCTTTTCCATCAGGCTCACGGCCCGGATGATCTCGTCCTTCTGCTTCAGCTCGGTGCGCTGCTGGCGGATGATGTCGATCATGTCGTTGATGGTCTCGGACAGCAGGCCGGTCTCATAGCCCGCAGCGTGCAGGTCGATCTTGCGGATCTCCCCGGTGGAGCGGAACTTGTCCACGCTGCGCGAGAGCAGGAGCACGGGGCGCGTCACCAGGCGGCTGGTGACGAAGAGGATCAGGGATATCCCGCCCACGGCCACCAGGGTGATGATGAACAGGCTGTCCAGGTGCCTGTAGCCCGCGGCCAGGGTCAGCTTGGAGCGGTCCACGTAGGCCACGCCCCAGTGGACCCTGGGCTTGCCGTCCCCGGAGTCGAAGGTCACCGGCGCGTAGGAGAAATAATACTGCTTGATCTCGCCGGTCTCGGTGCCCTTGTCCGCCACGCGCAGCAGGTTGGCCTTGGACTCGCCGATGTCCGCGATCATGCTCCAGAAGGGCATGTTTCCGGAGCTGGGCCGGAAGGCGCAGTCCAGGCCCGGGCGACCCAGGGTGCCGTCCAGCCCGGTGCGCGCCAGATAGGTGGTCAGGGGCGGGTCATCCTGGTTCAAATCCTCGGACTGGAACAGGATCCAGCCCTGCGGGTCGAACAGGTAGTTGAAGCGCAGCTCGTCGCTGCGCGGATAACCCCACAGGGGCGACTGGTCGGAGTTGTACAGGGATAGGATGTCGCGCACCCGGCGTACGTCCACGGCCAGGACCAGATACCCGAAGCGGCCGTCCCCGTCCGGGTCGCAGGGCGTGGCGAAGCGGATGATGTGGGACGAGACCCGGCGGCTCTTGGAATCCTTGGAGGGAAAGGGATACTCGGCCTTGACGATGCGCGAGAGGCTGACCTGACCGGGCTTGAGCCCCTTGGCCTCCTCGAAAACCATGAACGGATCCGGGGACATGTTTGAAACCCGGCCCTCGGGAATGCGAAAGATGTCCTGGCCCTTGGAAACCAGAATCACGTGCCCCTCGTTATCCGGCGACACGTATGACAGTTCGCGATACCCGGTCCAGCCCGAGGCTTTTTTTCGCGCAAGAAAATCACGCAGGGAGGCCTCGTTCATGGAGCCCTTGGCCACGAACAGCAGGTCGCGCTTGCAGGTGTCCAGGAAGGTGTTCACCCCGTGGGCGATGGCCAGGGTCTGGACACGGACGTTCCGCTCCAGGGCGATGTCGATGAACTTGTAGGAAACCCGGTAGCTCACGAGGCCTTCCGCCAGGACGATGATAACCACCGACGGCAGCAGCCAGAACATGAGCTTCGTCATCAAGCTCCGTCCCGTGGCCCTGCCCTTGCGGTCCTCGGGTCCGGACGGCGCTAAACGCCCGCTGAAAATCCCCACAACAAGACCCTCCTCTTGATATGAGTCGCGGAACCAGCTTTCGGCTATCACGCAAAAACCTATTGCGCAAGGCCTATTTTCTGCTGGCCTCGCGCCTTGCCGCGCACTTCGAGCCATTGGCATAGGCTTTGCTCAAGCAGAAGAGCGTGGTCTATCGGGCAAAGCCCGGGGCCGACGCCCAAACAGGCAGCAGCGCAAGGAGAGACCGCATGCCCAAAACCCGCATGGCCCTGATACCCCGTGTCCTGCTCCTGTTGCTCTGGTCGGCGGGCTGCGCCTTCGCCGGCGCCCGCGACTTCCACGAACTGGTTGTGGTGGTGGACACCCGGGTCATCGACTCGGCCATGCTCAGGTACCTCGCCGACCTCTACAATACCAACATCACCCTATTCGCAGTCTGGACCGTGGTCCTGACGCTCCTAGTGGGCAGCATCCTCGGGCTGCTCATGGACACCATCATGGCCCGCACGGGACTGGACCTGGAAACCCGCGAGATCATCGAACTCTAGGCGCCGGGGCATGTGAATGGAATTCTTCAACGATCCAGGCTGGCTCTACATGTACATGCCCATCGCGGGCATGCACATCCTGTGGCCGGGGCTGCTGCTCATCGGCTTCTCCGTGGGGGTCATCGGCGGCTTCTTCGGCATGGGCGGGGCCTGGATGGTCACGCCGGGCCTGAACATCCTGGGCTTTCCCATGGCGTTCGCCATCGGCACGGACATGGCGCACATCGCGGGCAAGTCCATGATCTCCACGGTGCGCCACTCCCGGTTCGGCAACGTGGACCACAAATTGGGATTCATCCTGCTGCTGGGCACCATGGCGGGCATCGAGATCGGGGCCCAGTTCGTGATGCACTTCGAACGCCTGGGTCTGGCCGGGGCCGTGATCCGCTGGATGTACGCCGGATTCCTGGCCCTGGTGGCCTGGATGATCTTCTACGACTGCCTCAAGGCCTCGCGGCGCAAGCGCAGGCGGCTGAGCCAGGGAGAAGACAGATCCGAGGACCAGGAGCCCGACGGCGTGACCTGGTACAAGCTCCTGCGCAGAATCAACATCCCGCCCATGATCGACTTCCACGTGGCGGGCTTCACCTGCTCCCTGTGGCTGCCCGTGGCCGTCAGCCTGGCGACGGGCGTGCTGGCCGGATTCCTGGGCATCGGCGGCGGGCTGTTGCGCATGCCCGCCCTGGTCTACCTCCTGGGCTGCCCGACCCACGTGGCCGTGGGCACGGACCTTTTCACCGTGATGCTCGCGGGTATCTACGGAGCCTTCACCTACACGCTCAAGGGCCGCATCGAGATCGTGGCCGTGTTCGTGATGCTCGCGGGCGCGGCCATCGGCGCGCAGATCGGCACCGTGGCCACGAAGTACTCCAGGGGCTACGGCATCCGCCTGGCCTTCGGAGCGGCCGTGGTCTGCTGCATGCTCTCGGTGATCCTCAAGCAGCTGGGCCACGACACCCCGGCGGCCGTCCTGATCCTGGGGACCATGGCCCTGCTCTGCCTGTACATCCTCAAGGTCATGCTGGTGGGCGCGGCAAGCGAGCTGCGGGAAAAGAAACTGGCGCGGGCCGAGGCCCACGGCACGGGCGAGGAGTGAGCACATGAACAAGATATTCGCCGCCCTGGCCTTGGCCGCCCTGCTTCTGGCCCCGTCCGGGGCCCTGGCCGCCGAGGTGGTCCAGGGCAAGTGCCTGGAGCTGAACGCCGCCGCCCAGACCCTGACGGTCGAGGAATACGACATCAACTTCAGCCAGGACCATCCCTACGGACGCAGCACCGGCGTCACCGCCACCTTCGACATCTCCACGGCCAAGATCGGCCTGGCCCCGGAACCCGGGGACATCCTGCGCATCGCCTACGACCTGGGAGGCTCCGGCAAGATCGCCCTCAAGGTGATGAACGTGACCAAGCAAGGGGCCCGGGAATAGCCCGACTCCGACCGGCGGCTGGATGCGCCGCCCCCCGTTGAACCCGGCATCCGTCCGCACTACCCTGGTCCCGAAGACCTTCGCCGCCGCCACGCGGGCGGCGCAGACCAGGCCGCAGTCCGGCCGGGGGACAGCGCATGATCCCTGACAATGCCGATGGATTCTGCCTCTGGGAACTCGACGACCAGGAGTTCGTGGTGGGCATCGTGGGTTCGGGCCCGGGCTTCTGGTCCCTGTCGGAGATCCTGTCCGACGAGTCCTATTCCGTGTTCCTGCCGCCCATGCGCCTGTCCGCCGTGGCCGAGCCGGACCTGAACACCGGCAAGGTGGAACGGCTCAAGGCCGAGGGCGTGCGCGTGTTCGCGTCCTGGCGGGCGATGCTCGCCGAGGTTCCCGAGCTGAACCTGGCGGTGGACATCAAGGGCGTCTTCGACTCCCAAGCCGCGCGGCGGGACGTGCCCCAGGGCGTGTCCATCATGGACCGGCGCGGGGCCGTGTTCCTGTGCGGGCTGCACACTATGCACCAGGCGGCCATGCACCAGCGCATGAAGCTGGACCGCTCCCGGGCCCTGCTCAAGGCCGTGGCCGGGCAGATCCGCGAGGACGTGCTGCTCCTGGACCTCAAGAGCCGCGTGGTGGACATGAACGAGCACGTGCAGCAGCGCACGGGCCAGGACAAGGAGCACCTCGTGGGCAAGCCCTGCTGGCAGGTGCAGAGCCTGGCCCGGGGCGTGCCTTTTTGCCGGGGCGAGAACCTCAAGTGCCCGTTCCACGCCACCCTGGCCCAGGGCCGCAAGGCCGAGGCCCTGCTGACCCGGGTGAGCCCCGAGGGCAAGCTCCTGTATTTCCGCATCTATTCCTACCCCATCCGGGACGCGGAAGGGAACATGACCCACGTGGCCGTGCTGCGCCGGGACATCACCTCGCGCACCAGCCTGGAAAAGCAGCGCCAGCAGTCCGAGAAGCTTTCCGTGGTGGGCGAGATGGCCATGTACCTGGCCCACGAGATCCGCAACCCGCTGTTCGCCATCGGCGGATTCGTGGGCTCGCTCCTCAAGTCGCCCAACCTGGACGAGACGGACAAGGAAAAGGCCCAGATCATCCTGGAGGAGACCAAGCGCCTGGACAAGATGCTCAGCGACGTCCTGAACTTCACCAAGCCCACCCAGGGCTCCGTGGGCGAGGTGGACCTGCCCCCGCTCATGGAGCAAGTGGCCGGACTGATGCGCATCGGGTACGAGCGCTCGGGCTACGGGTTCGTGATCCAGTGCGCCTCGGACCTGCCCAAGGTCATCGCCGGGCCCGGGCGCATCAAGCAGTGCCTGGTGAACTGCGTCAAGAACGCTTTGGAGGCCATGCCCGAGGGCGGCACCGTGACCATGGGCGCGGTGCTGGACGGGGACATGGTGGCCCTGTCCGTGCGTGACACGGGCCGGGGCATGACGCCCCAGGAAATGGAAAAGGCCTTCAGCCCCTTCGCCAGCACCAAGGAGGGGGGCACGGGCCTGGGCCTGGCCATGATCCAGAAGATCATCGAGGACTTCGGGGGCAGCGTGCACCTGGAGAGCCGCCCGGGCGAGGGCACCACCATCACCATGCGCCTGATGCCCACCCTGTCCGTGGAATGGAGCCCCTCGCCCATCCCCGAGATCGTGGACGACGACGTCCCGGACAGCGCCCCCGGATTCGGCCCCGAGGACGAACTCTAGCAGACTGTTGGAAAAACTTCTGCGCGGGCCGCTCAAAAACAGTGAGATGCAAGGCGCAAGAAAAATGCAGGCCCGACGACCGACTAGCTGTTAGGCGAGTCTTCGAGCCTTACAGATATCGAGAGCAGAGCTGTATCCCAATACGCGAGGGTCTGCATTTTTCGCAGCAACGCCGCAGATCGCTGTTTTTCAGCGGCCCGCTAGGAGCGCATCCAGAGGGATACTCCCTCCAGCTCCTGTAGCAGGGTCCGGCCCACGGAACCCATGAACATCCGCCTGAGCAGGCTGCGGCCGCGCCCGGTGCGGCCGATGGCCACGGCCGCGTACCCGCCCTCCTGGGCCTCGGTCAACAGCGCCTTGGGCGCGGCCCCGTCGTCCAGGACCTTTTCACGGATGCGTCCCTCGGCAACCCCGTTGTCCATGAGCACGCCCCGGGCGCGCATGAACGTGGTCTCCGGAGGCTCGTCCCCGGCGCCGCGCAGCACGCGGGCCATGGTCACCTCGTGGCGCTCCAGGGGGCCCACCATGTAGCCCACGTGGTCCGCGGCGCGCAGGCTGGCGTCGGATCCGTCCAGGCAGAGCAGCACCCCGCTGCGCTCCGGGTCGATGCGCCGGCAGATCCACAGGGGGCAGGCCGCGTTGCTGAAGGCCAGCTGGCCGGAGACGCTCTCGGCCAGGAACTCCTCCAGCCGGGTCACGCCCCTGCGGCCCAGGACCAGGGCGTCGTACAGCCCCTCCTCGCCCTCGCGCAGGATGTCGTCGGCCGTGGACACGTTGCGCAGGGTCAGCTTGGCGTTGATGCGCTCCTCGGGGAAGCCCATGTCCGAGAGCAGGCGCATGGCCTCCTCCAGGGCCCGCTTGCCCTTGAGCTCGTTCCTGCGGGACTGGACCTCGTATTCGTTCAGGGATTCGTAGTTCAGTTCGCCGCCCCACAGCGCCGGGGGGCGCGGGGCCGTGTAGAACAGCGTGACCCGCAGCCGGCTCTTGTCCCGGAAAAAGGAACTCACGAAGCGCACGCCGCTCATGGCGCTCTTGTCTCCGCTCACTGTGACCAGCAGATGCTTGTCCATGCCCCCACTCCTTGCTCCCCCCGGAGCCTTCCGCAAGTCCGGCGCCCCGCGCGCCATTGCGCAACCCTGCCCGCACACAGGCTCAAGCATGCACCATGCCTATATACACTTACTGAAGCATCGCAAAAAGATACAGGGCAAAAACGGAAATACGCAAGCCCCACGGTTACGCAAGACGAATCTTCAAGCTATCGGCAAAAGAATATCGCAAGGACCACGGCGCATGCGCACGGGAGCGCCGCGCGAACCCGATGCGGAACGCATGCGCGCCGGGCGCGCCGCGCTGCATTGCCGCGCGCTCGACGCCGACGGGCAAAAGGAAATGGAAGGATCAGCCGAAAAGGGCCGCGCCGGACTCCGCGTACAGCCCCGGGTGCAGGGGCTCGGCGGCGCAGCGCCCGGCGCGCAGGGCGCGCACCAGGTCGTCCATGTCGGCCACGGGGTCGGAGAAACGGGTGCCGTAGCGGCCCAGCTCGCTGCGGGCGTGGGCGTCGCTGCCGCCCGTGGCCGCCAGGTCCAGCATCCGGGGCCAGGGCCCGGCCAGGTCGTTCTCGCGCAGCGAGTTGCGGCCGTTCATGATCTCCACGCCGTGGCAGCGCCCGCCCAGAAGCGCGCCCCGGTCCGCCGGCCGCGAGGCGCGGCAGGGATGCGCGGCCACGGCGGCGCCCCCGGCCTCCTCCACCAGGGACAGGAGGCGCAAGGCCGAAAGACCCGCGGGCAGGGCCGGAGTCCCGAAGACCAGGAAGTCGCCCTGGCTGGTGGCGTATTCCATGCCCACCAGCACCACCAGCCCGCCGGGCTGCGGCCCCTGGTCCAGGCGCTCGCGGGCCAGCACGGTGTCGTGGTCCGTGATGCAGACCCCGTCCAGGCCGCGCCGAGGCGCAAGCTCCAGGATGTCCACCAAGCGCAGGTCGCTGCAAGGGGAGATGTCGGTGTGCACGTGCAGATCGAAAAGCATCCTCCATTGTATAAGCCGCGCAAGGCGTGCGCACAAATCGTTTGCCGCTATGGGTTGCAGTCCGGGGGATTGTCTGGTTCTATGGGATATCCGAAGACCAACCGCCATCCACGGCAAGGAATTCCATGCCCAGGAAATGCCTGCTTCTGCTTCTGGACGGCCTCGGGGACCGCTCCCATCCAGCCCTGAACGGCATGACCCCCCTGCAGGCCGCGTCCACCCCCAACCTGGACCGCATCGCCGCCGCCGGGGCCAACGGCCTGTTCCACGCCGCGTCCATGGGCCAGGCCCTGCCCAGCGAAAACGCGCATTTCACCCTGTTCGGCTACGGGCTGGACGAATTCCCCGGGCGCGGGGCCCTGGAGGCCCTGGGCGCGGGCATGGACATGGGCTCCCGGGACGTGGCCGTGCTGGCGCACCTGGCCTGCGTGCGCGAGCGCGCAGGCGTGCTGTACCAGGACCGGGACATCGTGCCCGACGTGCCCGAGGACCAGGCCGCCGAACTCGTCCGGGCGGTGGAGCGCTTCGAGCACGACGGCATCGAGATCACCTTCCACCGCGAAAAGGAACTCTTCGGGGTCCTGCGCGTGCGCGGGGACGTGTCCCGCTTCGTCACGGACACCAACACCATGCGCGACGGGGACCCCATGAGCGCGCTCACGCCCTGGCGCAGGTTCGAGAACGACGCCCCGGCCATCCGCACGGCCCGCGCACTCAGGGCATACGTCCTCTTCGCCCACCGCGCCCTGGCCGCCCACCCCGTGAACCGGGCCCGGGAAGCCCGGGGCCTGGATCCGGCCAGCGGCGTTGTCACCCAGCGCGCCGGGCGCAGGGGCCTGGTGGAACCGTTTCGCGAGCGCTACGGCCTGCGCGGGGCCACGGTGTCCTCGGGCATCGTGTACAAGGGCCTGGCCGCCTACCTGGGCCTCACGCCCCTGGACGCGCCCCGCAGCGGGGACGTGGAGGCGGACTACGCCGCGCAGCTGGCCCTGGCCCGCGAGGCCCTGCGGGAGCACGATTTCATCCACGTGCACACCAAGGCCCCGGACGCGGCCGCGCACACCAAGAACCCCGAACACAAGAAGGCGGTCATCGAGGCCCTGGACCGGGCCGTGGGCGTACACCTGGACGCGCTCATGGCCGACCCGGACCTGGTGCTGGCCCTGACCGCGGACCACAGCACCCCGTCCTCGGGCCCGCTGGTGCACTCGGGGGAGCCCGTGCCCCTGGCTTTCGCCGGACCCGGCGTGCGCGTGGACGCGGTGGCGCGCTTCGACGAGGTCAGCGCCGCCACCGGGGCCCTGGGCACGGTGCGCGGCCTGGAGTTCATGTATCTGGTGCTCAACTACCTGGACAGGGCCAAGCTCATGGGCATCATGGACACGCCCGTGGACCGGGCCTTCTGGCCGGGGGTCTACGAACCCTTCCGCACGGAGTGAGGCCATGAGCAAGGACTTCCCCGTGGCCGTGATCCACGGGCGCTTCCAAATCCTGCACAACGACCACCTGCGCTATCTGCTGGCCGGGTGGGAGCTCTGTTCGCACCTGGTGGCGGGCGTCACCAACCCCGACCCGCACCTCTCGCGCTTCGAAGGCTCGGCGCCTGGGCGCAGCCGCCCGGAGGCCAACCCCCTGACCTACTACGAGCGCCAGGTCTGCGTCCGCGAGGCCCTGGCCGAGGCGGGCGTGCCCGAGAAGGCGCTCTCCGTGGTGCCCCTGCCCATCAATTTTCCGGAGCTCTACCGGCACTATGTGCCCATGGACGCGGTGTTCCTCCTGACCATCTACGACGACTGGGGGCGGGAGAAACAGGCCCGATTCTTGTCCCTGGGCCTCTCCACCCACGTGCTCTGGGAGCGGCCGCCCGAGGAAAAGGGCATCACCGCCACCCAGGTGCGCCGCCTGATGGTCGAAGGCGGGGACTGGGAGCCCCTGGTGCCCCCGGCCGTGGCCCGACGCATGCGCGAATGGGACATCCCCGGCCGCCTGGCGCGCATGGCCGAGTGCTGAAAAGCCCTCTCAGACAGGCCATTCAAATAGAATCGCTCGTGCGCAGGCCGTCCCAAAACAGTGAGATGCAAGGCGCAAGAAAAATGCAGGCCCGACGCGTATCCCAACGCTTTCGCTACGCGAGGGTTTGCCTTTTTTGAAGCAACGCAGCAGATCGCTGTTTTGGGGCGGCCTGCGCTCAGGCCCAGTCGCCGCGCAGCCTGCGTCCCAGGTCAGCGGCGTAGTGGTCGGTCATGCCCGCCACGTAATCCAGGAGCAGGAGCAACACCGCGTAGGCGCAGTCGCCGCCCTCGGCCGCGCGCTCCACGGCCTCGGCCCCGAACAGCGTCTTCACGTGCTCCCTGCCGAAGGACTTCTCGCCCGTGCACAGCCGCGCCATCTCCGGCGCGGTCATGTCCAGGAGCCCGCCCAGGACGTTCTGCGCGCCCAGTTCCAGGATGACCTTGCGCCGGGACAGGAACAGCCGCTTGCCGATGGAGGCGTAGACCCGGCGCAGCTCGGCCAGGGCCCCGCCCTTGGCCAGGTCCATGAGCCCCTTGTGGTGGTCCAGGGCCCCGGTCATGATCTCCTCGTAATGCTCCCGGAACAGGGCCAAGACCTCGTCCGTGGCCAGGCCCATGAGCTTGGCGCGCAGCACGGAGTTGCGCTGGCGGAAATGCCAGCCCGCATAGCGCATCCAGCGCTCCGTGCCCTCCTCGATGCCCAGGAGGGGGCCGAAGCTCTGGAGCATGAAGCCCTCGTCCAGGATGCCCAGCTCCGTGGCGTCCTCCATGTCGATGATGCGGTAGCAGATGTCGTCGGAGGCCTCGGCCAGATGGGCCAGGGGATGGCGCGCGAAGCGGCCGTCCAGCTCGGGCATGCCCATGGCCTCGGCGGCCTCGCGCACGAGGGGCGCCTCGGCCTGGAAGAAGCTGAACTTGTCCTTGCCCGCGTCGAAGGACGAGGGCCAGGGATACTTGAGCAGCGCCCCGAGCACCGCATGGGTGGGGCTCATGCCCTGGCCGTAGAAGCCCGTGGACAGGAGCACGCGCACGGACATGGCGTTGCCGTCGAACTTGGTGAAATCCGAACGCTGCTCCACGGGCAGGTGGGCGACGTGCGCGGCGTGGGACGCGAACCAGTCCTTGATGGCGGACTCGCCGCTGTGGCCGAAGGGCGGGTTGCCGATGTCGTGGGCCAGGCACGCGGCCTGCACCACCTGCCCCACGTGGTGCGGGGACAATTCCCCGGGCAGCTCGCCCCGTCCGCGCAGGAACACGCCCACGGCCTCGCCCAGGCTGCGGCCCACGCTGGAGACCTCCAGGCTGTGGGTCAGGCGGGAGTGGATGTGGTCGTTCTCGTTCAGGGGATGGACCTGGGTCTTGCGGCCCAGGCGGCGGAAGGCGTCGCTGAAGAGTATCCTGTCCACGTCGCGCTGAAACTGGCTGCGCACGTCCGGGCTCGGCCCGTCGAACCCCACGCGCGCCGTGGAAAGCAGCCTGTCCCATTGCATCCTGTGCCCGCTCATGACTCGTCTCCTGGTGAGGGTGCGCGCCGGGCGTCCGGCGTCCAGGCAGACTAGCCCGAACAGCCCGAGGTCTCAACCGCCGGGCCCGAGGCCTTGCTCTGGCCTCGGACAATCGATTCTGCTAGATAGCGACTGCGGAGGAAAACATGAGCGGCAACACTTTCGGCACCCTGTTCCGGCTGACCACGTTCGGCGAATCCCACGGCCCGGGCCTGGGCGGCGTGGTGGACGGCTGCCCCCCGGGGCTGGCCCTGGACGAGGCCCTGATCCAGGCCGAGCTGGACCGGCGCAAGCCCGGCCAGGGCCCGGCGTCCACGGCGCGCAAGGAATCCGACCGCGTGGAGATCCTCTCCGGCGTGTTCGAGGGCCGCACCACGGGCACGCCCATCGGCTTCCTGATCCGCAACGAGGACCAGCGCTCCCGCGACTATTCGGCCATCAAGGACGTCTACCGCCCCGGGCACGCGGACTGGAGCCTGCAGGCCAAGTTCGGGGTGCGCGACTACCGGGGCGGGGGCCGCTCCTCGGGCCGCGAGACCGTGTCCCGCGTGGCGGGCGGGGCCGTGGCCGGGGCGCTCCTGGCGGCCCACGGCGTGCGCGTCGCCGCCTACACCACGGAGATCGGCGGGGTGCGGGCCGAGGTCCGCGACCCCTGGGGCGCGCAGGACAGGCCCTTTTTCGCGCCCGAGGACGGGGCCGCCGAACGCTTCGAGGAGCGCATCCGCGAGGTCAAGGCCCAGGGCGACACCCTGGGCGGGGTGGTGGAGATCCTGGCCACGGGCGTGCCCGCGGGCCTGGGCGAACCCGTGTTCGACAAGCTGGACGCCCGCCTGGCCTACGCGCTCATGGGCGTGGGCGCGGTCAAGGCCGTGGAGATCGGCGCGGGCGCGGACGCGGCCCGCAGCACGGGCAGCGCCAACAACGACCCCCTGCTGCCGGGCGGTTTCGCCAGCAACAACGCGGGCGGCATCCTGGGCGGCGTTTCCAGCGGCCAGGACGTTGTGGCGCGCGCCTTCGTGAAGCCCATCCCGTCCATAGCCATGGAGCAGCGGACCGTGGACAGCAAGGGGCAGGCCGCCACCATTCGCGTGGGCGGACGACACGACATTTGCGCGATCCCGCGCATCAATCCGGTGCTGAAAGCCATGGTGCAGTTGGTGTTGGCGGATATGATTTTGTTGCAGAAGCGGATTTAGAGCGAGCCTCACGCAGAGGGCGTGAAGCCCCCCGCGCTGATGACGCGCGGGGGGCTTTTTTAGTGCTGCGCCACAGGGGAAGGGGAGGATGCATGGCGATGGGGGGACAGCAGATTCAAAAGCTCGCGCTTTTGAACCAGCTGGCAAAGGGGCCGGGGGGCGAGCCCCCCCAGGCCCCTCTGCACTCCCCTGCCCCCTTTTGGGGCGGGGGCGATGGCGGGCCGATAAAGGCTTAGGCGCTGCGGTGGGTTATCTTCCCATGAAGGCCGAGCGTGTCGGCGGGGCAGGGGCTTTGGCGGGGCTACGCGATACGCCTCCGCGTCGCCCCTATCGCCCCGATGCGGGTGGTGGGGATGTGCGTCCGAGAGGCGGGTTGCTGGAAGAGAATGACCGCAGGGTCATGACGCCGAGGGCGTAGGCGGTCCCTGCGTAATTCCTCGGGCTACACGGTACGCCCGGGAATTCGCTTTACGGTCCCGATTTTCGGGGTGGGCATGGATGTGCGCCGATGACATTGGCCGATGAGCTTGGGCGTTGAACGGATGAGGGGCAGGATCAGACAGCATGCGGTGTCCGGCCGCAGTCCTTGCCCCGTGCCGCCGCACTGCTTGCGCCCCGCCCTACGGGACTCCCAAAGCCCCGGCGCGCTGCCCGGCGCAGCGGCTGTGATGGAAATCAGCGAAGCGAAGCCGGGCTCGTGCGACGGGGCGGCATCACCTGTGCCGCGACACGAGGGGAGAAATCAACGGAGGACCGCACCACCACGACCGCCCAGCGCCCCATGCGGGTACGGGGGGCGCAGCGGCTGTGATGGTAATCAGAAAAGCGAAGCCCCCCGTACCCGCATGGGGCGCGGCCGCGTCACCTCTCCCTTCATTCCCGACAAACCAACGCCCTACCCGCGAGGGAACGCGGCGGGTGGGGAGGGAGGGAACCGTTGGTTTTGCATTACGACTCCCAAACCAAGCCCCCACCCTCACGCCTCGGCTTTCTCCACGGGCTTCCCCCCGTTCTTCCGCTCTTTGCGCCGCAACAACCGCGCCTTCATCCCCATCAGCAGATCCCACTCCACCGGCACGATGAACAGCGTCAGGAACGTGGCCGTGCCCAGGCCGGTGACGAACGTCGACGCCATGGTGCCCCAGACCAGGGAATAACTCGGTATCCCCAAGGCCATGGGCAGCAAGCCCAACGTGGTGGTCAGCGTGGTCAGCAGGATGGGCCGCAGGCGCACGCGGATGCCCTCCTCGATGGCCTCGCGCCGCGTCTTCCCGGCCCGGTGGGCGCGGTTGATGAAGTCGATAAGCACCAGAGAGTCGTTGACCACCACGCCCGTGACGCCCACCACGGCGATGAAGCTGTTGATGGTGAACAGGGACTGGGTCACCAGCTTGCCGAAGACCACGCCGATGAGGGCGAAGACCACGGCCGAAAGGATGATCAGCGGCTGGAGGTAGGATTTGAACTGCGTGGCCAGGATCAGATAGATGATCAGCACCGCCACCACGAAGGCGTAGGCCAGGGAGGTGTAGGAACGCTTGGTGTCCTCGTGGGACCCGCCGAAGGCCAAGGCCGCCCCAGGGTAGCCGTCGCGCACGGTCTCGTAAAACAGGCTCACGTGGCGCACCACCGAGGGCTCGGAAATGGGCGCGCCCTGGCGGATGTTGGCGCTCACGGAGCGGGAGCGCTGGTTCTTGTAGCGCGTGAGTTCGCCGGATTCCTCCAGGATCTTCGGATGCACTATGTCGCCCAGGCGCACGGGCCCGGCGGGGTCCTCGGCCACGGCCACGCGCAGGGCGTCGGCGGGCGAGGGGATGCTCTCCGGGTCCAGGCGCAGCTTGAGGTCCACCTCCTCGTCGGCCAGGCGGAACTTGCCCACGTAACGGCCGTCCAGCACGGCCCCGGCCAGGAGCGCCGCCTGCCTGGTGGTCAGGCCGAACTCCCGGGCGCGGCGCTGGTCCACGCCCAGGCTGTAGACTCGCTGGGTCAGGCCCGCCCCGTCGTCGGGCTGGTCCAGGTAGGGGGCGATGCCCGGATCCGTGGTCAAATCCTCGTACACGGCCTGGGCCAGGCCCTGCACGGACTCCTCGTTGTTGCCCACCACGCGCACGTTCAGGTCCTTGCCCGTGGGCGGGCCGTCCTTTTCCGCGCGCACGCGGATGCGCACCCCGTTTTTCTGGAAGAGCTCCACCATGCGATCGCGCATGGCGTCCAGATGGGCCAGGGGGTCGTCGAACTCGCGGTCCGCCTTTTCGGGCAGGGTGACCATGACCGTGCCGAAGTTGGAGCCGAACTCCTGGCTGTAGTCCTCGTTGATGACGAAGCCCGCGTAGGCCGCCGCCGAACGCGCGCGCCCCGGGCCTCCGGCCATGATCTCCCGGGAGATGTCCTTGCACAGGCGCGAGGTCTCCTCGATGGCCGTGTCCGCAGGCTCCTCCACGAACACGTAGTAGAGATTGTAGTCGTCCGGGTAGAACTTGATGCGCACCAAGGGCGCCACGCCGGACACGGACAGGCCCATGGCCACCACCGCGACCACGAAGGCCAGGAGCACCACGCCCAGGCTGGTGTAGCGCCAGCGCAGGGTCACGCGCACCAGGGCGTCGGTGCCCGCGCGCAGCACGCGCATGAGCGCGTTGTCCTTTTCCTCGGGCTCGTTCTCCGCCTTGGGCCTGGGGCCCCAGTCCAGGTAGTGAAGGGGCAGGATGAAGATGCACTCGAACAGCGAGGCCGCGATGGCGAAGGCCACGGCCTTGGGGATCAGGGCGAAGAACTCGCCCGTGGACCCGGTCATGATCAGCATGGGCAGAAACGCCGCCACCGTGGTGGCCGTGGCCGAGACCACGGGCAGCATGACCTCGCTGGCGCCGTCCACCACGCTGTCGTACAGGGGGTCGCCCTGCTGCACATGGCGGTAGATGTTCTCCAGGACCACGATGGCGTCGTCCACGATGATGCCCGAGACCAGGACGAAGGAGAACAGGGTGATCTCGTTCAAAGAGTTGCCCGTGACGCGCATGATGACCATGGTCACCAGGAAGGAGAAGGGTATGCCGATGGTGGTCAGGCAGGCGTTGCGGAAGCCCGTGAAGCACCAGATGATGGCGCAGACCAGCACGATGCCGAGCGCCAGGTTCCAGCCCAGGGTGCTCATGGCGTCGCGGATGTAGGAGGTGGAGTCCTGGGTCAGGACCGCGCGCACGCCCTCGCGCTCCAGCACCGGGGCGAAGTCCGCCAGCACCCGGTCCACGCCCTCCTTGATGGTCAGGGCGTTGCCCTCCTCGGTCTTCAGGACCTTCAGGGTCACGCAATCGGAACCGTTCACCGAGGCGATGACCGTGGGGTCGCGGTGGGAGAGCGCGGCCCCGCTCATGAGGTCGCCCACGGTGACGAAGGAGCCGTCCAAGTCGCGGCGCACCACCGTGGCCGCCACCTGGGAGCGGTCGCGGAACTTCTCGTCCACGCGCACCACGAACTCGCCGGACTCGTCGGTGTAGTCGCCGGCGGGCACCGAGAGGTTGGCGTCCTGCAGGGCCTGGGACACCTGGTCGAAGGTCACGCCCAGGGCCGCGAGCTTGTCCGGGTCCAGGTAGACGTGGAACTCGCGCGTGTATTCGCCAGCCAGCTCCACTTCCTGGACCCCGGCAATCTGGGACAGGGGCACCTTGAGCTCGTCGCCCAACAGGGTCAGCACGCGGTTGGAGCGCTCGCCCACCAGGTTTACGGCCACCACGGGCAGCCAGTCCGAGGTGCGCAAGAGCGTGAACTCCGGCGGGTCCACCTCGTCGGGCAGCTCGCCCTGCACGGACAGGACCTTGAAGCGCAGGTCGTCGTAGAGGTCCTCGTAGTCCGAGTCGTCCACGAACTTGACGATGACCGTGGAGGTCTGGTGGGCCGAGCGCGACTCCACGAACTCCACGCCCTCCAGGTCCTCGATGGCCTCCTCGATCTTGCGCGTGACCAGGGCCTCCACGTCCGTGGACGAGGCCCCGGGATAGAAGGTGGACACGAAGACCTTGCCGAAGTTCACCTGGGGATAGCGCTCCACGGGCAGGCGGGCCATGCTGAAGGCACCGGCCACGATGAGCACCACGAAGACCAGGTTGAAGAAGACCCTCTGGGCCAAGGAAAAACGGATCACCGGACGCACGGGCTAGTTCCCTCCCTTGTCGAGAATCTCGTCGCCCGGGCGCAGGCCCGCCCCGGTGACGCGCAGCAGACCGCCGCCCCGAGCGTCGTCGCCCAGGACCATGACGCGCACCTCGCGCCCGTCGGCATGGGTCACCCAATGCTCCCCGTAGCGCTCCTCCACGGCCGAGGCGGGCACGAGCACGGCGCCGTTGGCCTCGGGCATGGGCAGGCCCAGCAGCACGCGCAGCCCACCGCGCTTGTGTGCGAGCTTCGCGTCCAGGGCGAGGTCCACCTGGATCTTGCGCGTGTCCGGGTCGAAGCCCGGGTTCACGCGGTACACCGAGGCCGAAACCTCGGCCCCGCCCTCGGCCAGGGTCACGGCAAAGGCCTTGCCCAGGTCCGCGAGGGCCCGGAACTGCTCCGGGGAAAGGGCGAAGGGCACCAGCAGGGTGGAGAAGTCCCCGGCCCGGCCCAGGACCTGGCCCGAGGCCACCCACTGGCCGGGCTCCACGTCGCGGCGCGTGACCAGCCAGCCCGCGGGCGCGGCCACGCTGGTGCGCCGCAGGCGCTCGGCGAGCCCCCGTCCGGCCACTTCCAGGGCGGACAGCTCATGGCGGCTGGCGTCCAGGGTCTGCTCCAGCTGGTCCAGGGTGGACTGGGGCGCGGTGCCCCTGGCCACCAGGTCCCGGTAACGCCGGGCCTCCTTGGAGTCGTAGGCGATGCGCGAGGCCAGCTTGGCCTGCTGCACGCGGTTGGACTCCAGGTCCAGCCTGATGAAGGTGGGGTCGATGCGCGCGAACACGCCGCCGCGGCCGATGGCCTGGCCCACGTCCGCGGCCACGGAGAGCACCCGGCCCTGCTCCTCGGCCACCAGGTCCAGTGTGGCCAGGGCCCGGGTGAAGCCCGTGAGCTCCACCCGATGCACGGAGGCAAGGGCCGTGGCGGTCCCGGCGGCGCAGGCGGGCGCGGCCCACAGGACGCAGGCGAACAGCGCGCAGGCCGCAAGCCCCAGGATATGACGACGCACACTCATGACGAAGCACCTCCCCGGCCGAGCACGCGCTCCAGGCCGCCCAGGCTGAACTGCAGCACGTGCTCCACGGCCAGATCCAGAAATTCCGGTCTTTTTATGTACGCGCCCTTGTCCGGCAGAAGCCGCTGGATGATGGGATAGGAATAGTAGTAGTGTAGCACCTGGCCCGTGACGCTGGCCATGCACATGTTCAGGAGCCGGGGGGGCAGGTCGCGGCCGGCCAGGGTGCGCAGGATGTCGCGAAGCTCATCGCAGTCCGGGCCGATGTAGTTCTCCACGATGTCGTCCAGGGCCTGGGTGGGCCGGGCGAGCTCCACCAGGAAGATCACGCCCATGGCCAGGCACTGCTCCTGGTCCACGCCGTGCTCCTCGTGGCACACGGGCAAAATCTCCTGGAACGAGGCCCGGATGTGCGCGCGCAGCCTGTCCACGGGATCCGCGTCCCGTGGCAGGAGGGGCGCACGCGTGCGCGCCGCGGCGCGGAATATCTCGGCCACCACCTGGCGGTAGAGATTCTCCTTGTCCCCGAAATAATAATTCACCGCCGCCACGTTGGCCTCGGCCCGCGCGCATATCTCGCGCACCGTGGCGGCCTCGTATCCCCGGGCCGCGAAGACCAGCACAGCGGCCTTGAACAGCCGCCCCTTGGTCCCGGGCTCCCGGATGCTGCCATCGTCCATACAGGGCTCCTTCAAACTTATGATTGAATCAGTTGTTTTGATCAGCCTTAAAACAACTGTTTCATTCTTTGTCAAGTGACATTTCCATGTCCCGGAACACGGGTGCCCGATGCCTTTTCCCCGAAAACGGCGTGTGCGGGCCGATTGCCTTTCCCGGATCCGATGGACAAAAAAATCCCGGCTGCGGCGTCGCCGCAGCCGGGATATTCATGAGACGGGATCAACCTTTGGGGCAGCCTTTCTTGATCCGCTCGCCCGTTTCCTTGTCTATGTTGCGCCAATATTCGAACACGCGCTTGAGGACCGGCTTGCTGACCCCGGCCAGAGAGCCGATGACGTTGCTCACGAGACGGGCCCGCTGTTCGTCGTCCATGACGTCGCGCACCAGCGCCCCGGCCTGGCCGAAGTCGTCGTCGTCCTTGTGCAGGGTATAGGCCGCGCGGATGAACTCCCCGTCGGCCTGCCAAACGGCGTCTTCGGGGTACTTCCCGGCATTGGGCACGGGACCGCCCTTGGAGTTGGGGGCGTAGACCGGATCCGAGGCCTTGTCGATGCGCATGGCGCCGCCCTTGCTGTAGTTGTTGACCTCAACGATGGGCCGGTTCACCGGGATCTGCTTGTAGTTCACGCCCAGGCGCGCGCGGTGGGCGTCGGCGTAGGAAATCAGGCGCGCCAAGAGCATCTTGTCCGGGCTCGCGCCGATCCCCGGGACGAGGTTGCCCGGTTCGAAGGCCGCCTGCTCGATCTCGGCCTGGAAATCGGTGGGGTTGCGGTCCAGGGTCAGCTTGCCCACCTCGATGAGGGGATAGTCCTTGTGCGGCCAGACCTTGGTCAGGTCGAAGGGGTTGAAGCGATAGGTCTTGGCCTCGGCATAGGGCATGACCTGGACCTTGAGGGTCCAGCTCGGGTTGTTCCCGGCCTTGATGGCGTTGAACAGATCGCGCCGATGGTAGTCGGCGTCGGACCCCGCGATGCGGTCCGCTTCCTCCTGGGTCAGGTTCTCGATGCCCTGATCGGTGAGGAAATGGTATTTGACCCAGAACCGCTCGCCCTTGGCGTTAACCCACATGTAGGTGTGGCTGGTGTAGCCGTTCATGTGCCGGTAGCTCTTGGGAACGCCCCGGTCGCCCATGAGATAGGTCACCTGATGCGCGGATTCCGGGGACAGCGTCCAGAAATCCCACTGCATGTCGCCGTCGCGCAGGCCGCTGTCGGCCCGCCGCTTCTGGGAATGGATGAAGTGGTGGAATTTCATGGGATCGCGGATGAAGAACACCGGCGTGTTGTTCCCGACCATGTCGTAGTTGCCCTCGGTGGTGTAGAACTTGAGGGCGAATCCGCGCACGTCCCGCCAGGTGTCCGGGCTTCCGCTTTCACCGGCCACGGTGGAGAAGCGGGCCAGCACATCCGTCTTCACGCCGCGCTTGAAAAGCGCGGCTTTGGTGTAGGCGCTCACGTCCCGGGTCGTCATGAAAAAGCCGAATGCGCCGGAGCCCTTGGCGTGGGGCTGGCGGTCCGGAATCATCTCGCGGTTGAAGTTCGCCATTTGCTCCATGAGATAGTGATCATGGAGCACTATGGGCCCGTCCGCTCCCACAGTCAGGGAAAATTCATCGCTGGATACGGGGATCCCGGCGTCATCAGTGGTCATCTTTTGCTTCTTGGCCATGCTGTTACCCTCGTTTTGAATTTCCTGATTTGGTCACACCGTTTTTATGCAGCAGCATATACGAGCCATCAGAAAGTGGCAATGAGAACTACTTTTATTATGCTCAGGTCCGACAGGGTCTTGGCGGAATTATCGTTCTGCGCCAGGGGCATTCGCGGCGATAGCGGTGACGTCGGCCGCCATCGAGCTACTGATAATCTTGCAGAACCGTAACCCGCCAAGGGCTGACCGCTCGCCCGGCCCACCTCGCCCACGCCCTGGCACCAATCTCTTTCAACGGGGGCCCGTTGCTGTTCTCGATGGTGGTCCTGCCCGAAGGCATGGTCGGGGAGCGGAAAATCACGGACAAGGCCCACGAGGAGCTCTCCTTCCTGGGGCTGGAAGCTCTGGCCGCCACCCCGGCCAAGAACCTCTCCCTGGGCCATCAGCGGCTGCTCGGCATCGGCCGGACCTTGGCCACGTCGCCCTGGCTGCTGCTCCTGGACGAGCCGGCGGCCGGGCTGGTGCACCACGAAATCAACCAGCCAAGGCCATCATCGCCAGCCTCAGGGAGCGGGGCATATCCATCCTCCTGGTGGAACAGATGGCCTCCCACGCGCTGGCCATCTCGCACAGGGCCTACGTCCTGGAGGGCGGCGCCCAGGAGCTCATCGGCAATCCCGAGGTCAAGAAGGCCTATCTCGGCGGCTGACGCCGCCGCCATCCGCAACGCAAAGGGCCCGGGAGAACCCGGGCCCTTTGTTTTTCTGCGAATCGTCTTTCAACGGTCAGGTCACGTCCCTGCCGATGCCTTGCAGGCCATGACAGGACTCCACCACCTAGCGCACGTTCTGTTCGGAATCCAGCATGGCCGAATGTGACTCCCCGGCCGTTCCCGCGGCCTGGGCCGCGTCAGCACTTGGAAGGAGCCAGGGCGGGCTCGGCGTCGGGGTCGTAGATCACGTCCCCGCCTTCCACCTGGGGATTGAGCTCCTCCATGAAGTCCTGGGTCATGCCCGGGACCTTGAGCAGGTCCTCGGCCTTCTTGTAGGGGCCGTGGGCCTTGCGGTAGTCCACGATGGCCTTGGCCAGGTCCTCGGGGATGTCGATGTCCTCGATGGCCATGAGCTGCTCGACCGTGGCCTTGTTGAAGCTGACGGTGCCGCCGGCCATGGCCGTTCCGGCGAAGGCCAGGCACGCGAGGGCCAGCAGGCAGGCGATGATGGTAGTCTTCATGTCTTGTTCTCCCGTTATGCGTTTCAAGGGCGACGGGGCGGCCGGAGGTGAGGGACCGCCCCACCCGTCAATCCCGTCGAGCTATTTGGGCTCGATCCTGAAGGTCGTGTTCTCCGGCGGGATCACGGCCCGCTCCCTGGGCTTGGACAGCTGCGGCACGTAGTCGTAGGGCACGCGCATGGCGCGGTAGACCAGGTTGTAGTTGCCGTTCTTGGTGTAGTAGGGGCTGATGTACTCCCAGACGATCTCGTGGTCCGGGGTCACTTCCTGGAACTGCCCCACCGCGCCGTTGGTGATCAGGGTGTTGCCGTTGGGCAGGCGCTGGGCCGAGCTCACGTAGTCCGAATAGAACTGGTACTTGTTGCGCAGGCCCATCTGCTTGGCCGAATGCTCCCAGACCACTTCCAGGGTCCTGGGGTCGAACTCGATGATCCGCGAGTAGTCGCGCCGGGCGTCGGACCAGCCCACGTGCGCGCCGGGGTTGCGGGGGCCGTAGCCCGCGTAGCCGCCGTTGTCGTAGATCATGATGTTGCCCTCGCCGGGCAGGCCCCTGGGGATCATATGGGTGTGGTGCTGGCCCACGATCTGGCCCAGCTTGCGGTAGGCGCGCTTGTACTGCTTGCCGCCGAACTCCCACATGGTGTCCGGATAGTAGTAGGGCCCGATCTGCCAGACGACCTTGCCGGTCTTCTTCTCGATGATGCAACTGGTGTTGGTCTGGCGGTTGGAGATGATGATGTTCTCGGGGTTGAACACCGCGTACTGCACCGGGTCCTCGTCATACCACTTGTTGGGGCCGAGGTAGGAGGCGGCGTTGACGTGGATCCAGTCGCCGCCCTTGCGTCCGGGGGTGCGGGTCATGGAGAACGTGGGATACTTGTACATGGCCTTCTTGAATTCCAGGGGGAAGTCCATCTCCTTGAAATGCTCCGAGGCCGTCCACTCCCAGATGATGTTCCCGTCCTTGTCGATCTCCACGATGTAGTCGTCGTAGAGTTCCTTGTCCGTGATGTACTGGTTGTGAGTGAACTTGTGCGACAGGATGAGCATCTTGCCGTTGTAGTTGTCCAGGGGCATGCCGGGCACGGCGTAGCCCACGGAGTTGCCCTCGAACTGGTAGTCGTGGTGCATGCCCGCGCGGGGGATCTTGCGCACCACCTTGCCGTCCCAGTCCACCACCACCAGGTCGGTGGAGCTCTCGTCGCCCCAGACGCGGCCCTTCTTCTCCGGGGCCGGGCGCCTGGTGCCCGCCAGCAAGCCGCCCTTGAGCATCTTGGGCGGGTGCTCGGCCTGGCAGATGTCCTTCCACTGCCGGACCACGTTGCCGTTCATATCGATGAGCACGGTGCCCTCGGACTCCACCTCCGTGCCGAACACGGTGTAGCCGCCGTAGCACTTCTCGGGCTTGTAGATGGTGGTGCCGTGGGGGAACACCGTGGGGAAGGAGAACGCCTTCATGGGGTTGATGAGCGTCGCCGCGGTCAGGGCCGCCGCGCCGGTGATGAACTCACGTCTTTTCATGTCCTCTCCTGTATGACCGTCCGATGCTCTTCGGACGCGCTGTGCTGTCATTTATAGCCGGGAACGCCGTCTCGGGGCACCCGGCCCGGCCGCTGGCAATCCTCGGCTAGTAGGCCACCATGGCCGGACCGTCGCCCTCCGACTCGGCCTTGGCCGGGGCCTTGGCGGCCGCCTTGGCCGGGGCCGGAGCAGCGGACAGGCCTGCGCCCGCGTGGTAGTCGCGGAAGAAGCGCGGGCAGTCGTCGCCGCAGATGTAGCCCTGCGGGGTCAGGGTCTTGCCGTAGAAGGCCGGGTAGTCCTCGCCGTAGCGATGGGCCCGGTGGATCATGTTGGTGGTGGCGTCCAGGGAGGACGGGAAGGCGTCCTTGTCGCCCACCACGCACTTGACCTTGCCCGCGTAGATGGGGCTCACGAACTCCCAGGCCACTTCCTTGTCCGGGGTGACCTCGATGAGGTGGCCGCCGTGGGTGGAGGTGATCAGGGTGTTGCCGTTGCCCAGACGCTGCACCGCGCCCTGGCGGTGGGAATTGAAGCTGTTGGTGTGCCTGGAGGCGTACTCCCAGACGACCTCGCCGGTCTTGGGATCGACCTCCACGGCCCGGGAGCGGCGCGCCTCAGGGCGCTCGGAGCCGTTGTCGAAGAGCAGGACATGGCCGTTCTCCAGGGGAGTGGCGCAGTGGTTGCCGAACATCTTCTGGTCGCCGTCGTCCCAGTAGCCGGGCTTCCTGGCGTCCGGGTCCCAGGCCGAGGGGTTGCCCCAGCGGTATTCGATGGCCCCGGTCTTGTGGTTCACGAAGTAGAACTCCGACAGGTTCCTGGAGTTCAGGACCACGGTGTCGGTCCCGGGGATGTAGTTCACGGTGTTGAAATGCGACCAGTCGAGGTTGGGATACACGCTCCCCATGGGCTCGGGCAGGGTGTAGTTGAAGTCCAGCTTGTGCGGACCGCTGCCCATATGGTCCTTGACGTGCCATTCCCACACGGTCTTGCCCTCGGGATCGACCTCGCGCACGAAGTCCATCCAGAACGCGTCGTGGGGAACGCCCTTGGACATAACGGGCTGCTTGGGGATAGTGAAGGGATTGCGCCCGGCCTTGACCGCGTCCTCCTTGGACATCGCCTCCCAGGCCAGGATCATGGTGTTGCCGTTGGGCATGCGGCAGAAGGTGTGGTGCTGGATCTCCTTGCCCTTGGTGAAGAGCTTGTACTCCCAGACCTTGTTGCCGTCCCAGTCGAACTCCTCGAGGATGCCGCCCGCTCCGCCGATGGCGCAGTAGCCGATCTCCTTCTTCCTGGGCAGGGCGCCCGCGCGCAGCAGGTGGCCGTTGGGCAGGAGCACGGAATGCAGGCCCGCGGGGTATTCGCTCTTCCAAGTGTGGACGATGTTGCCCCGCATGTCGATGAGATAGGTGGTCTTGCTGCCCACCGTGGGGTCGAACAGGGTGTAGCCCTGGTAGGCCTTGTCCACGTCGTAGTAAAGCACGCCGGTGGGGCCGGTGATGGCCTCGTATGCCTGGGCGCTCACGCACAGTCCCAGGGCCATCGCGCAGGCCATGATGACCATCTGCCATCGGGTGTGTCGTTTCATCGTGAAGCCTCCTCTTCTTGAGCGGGGTTGAGCAGTTGTAGAATGTTTCGCGATCCGTGGCGTCGTCCTGTCTCGGTTCGGCCGCAGGGGCCGGGCGCGGCCCGGTGTGGGCCGGGGCGCATGGCGCGGGGATCTTGTCCCATTTCGCACCAGCAGATGGCCCCGGGGGCCCATACACCTGCCCATAATCAAGGAGCATGCCAGGTAAGACTCCATTATTAAGTCAACTATTTCAGTTTATTGAAAGTGAAGACGACACTTGTGTGTGCCGTTTCCCGCTCAAGGGGGCGTGCGCCCTGTGCGCGACCCCGCACAAGGCTTGTGAAAAATAAGGCGGGCCCCCGGCGAGGCCCGCCCCGCGCCCCACGGACGCAAGAATCGTCAAAGATTGTAGGCCTCGATCTTATCGTACAAAGTGCGGCGGCCGATGCCCAGGATCTTGGCGGCCTTGGAGCGGTTGCCCTCGGCCATGGACAGGGCCTGGCGGATGGCGTTGATCTCGGCCTTTTCCACGGCGTGCTTCAGGGACACGACCTGCGCCTCGCCGTCCCCCAGGGACTCGGCAAAGGGCTGCACCGGGGTGCCCAGGTCCTCGATGCTGATGGTCCGGCCCTCGGTGAGCAAGACGGCCCGCTCGATGACGTTCTCCAGTTCCCGGATGTTGCCCTTCCAGGGCGACTCCAGGAGCAGCTGCATGGTGCCCGGGGTCAGGGCGGTGATGTTCTTGTTGTAGCGGGCGTTGAACTTGCGCACGAAGTGGTCCACGAAGATCACCAGGTCGTCCTGGCGCTGGCGCAGGGGCGGCAGATGCAGGGGAATGACCGCCAGGCGGTAGTAGAGGTCCTTGCGGAACTCCCCGCTCTCCACCTCCCGCTCCAGGTCGCGGCTGGTGGCCGAGAGGAAGCGCACGTCGATGCTGATGGGCATGTTGCCGCCCACGGGCTTGATCTCCTTCTCCTGGATGGCGCGCAAGAGCTTGACCTGGGTGGCGGGGGACAGCTCCCCGATCTCGTCCAGGAAGATGGTCCCGCCCTGGGCCTCCTCCAGCAGGCCGCGCTTGGCCCGGATGGCCCCGGTGAACGCGCCCTTGACGTGGCCGAAGAGCTCGCTCTCCAACAGGTGCTCGGCCAGGGACCCGCAGTCGATGATGAAAAAGGGCCTGTCCGCCCGGGAGCTGGCCTTGTGGATGCGCTTGGCGAACAGGGACTTGCCCGTGCCGGTCTCGCCCTGGATGAGGATCGAGGCGTCGGAATCCGAGACCTTCTCCACCACGTTCAGCATCTGCTGCACCAGGGCGTTGTTGCCGATGACCATGCTCTGGTGGTCGTCCTCGCGCTCGCGGGAGTCGTAGCTCTCCAGCTTGCGGTGCAACTGGCCGTGCTCGATGGCCCGGCTGGCCAGGAGCAGCAGGTCCTGCATGTGGAAGGGCTTGGTGATATAGTGGTAGGCCCCGAACTTGATGGCCTCCACCGCGGACTCGATGGAACCGGCCCCGGTCATGATGATGAACGGCAGGATGCTGTCGATGCTGCGGAGCTGCTTGAGCAGTTCCAGGCCGCCTGCGGGCTCCATGGCCAGGTCGCTGATGACCAGGTCGTACATGGTCTCGGACAGGGCGTTCCAGGCCTCGCCCACGGTGGCGGCCGTGTGCACCACGTAGCCCTGCCTGCCCAGGGAACGCTTGAGTATGTCCAGGAAATCCTGCTCGTCGTCAACGATGAGAATCTTCTCGGGCATGGCTATGCCTCCTCGCGGCCCAGGGCGGGCAGCTCGATGATCACGCGCGTCCCCCGGCCCGGCTCGGATTCGGCGAAGACGATGCCCCCGTGGCGTTCCACGATGCGCCGGGAGATGAACAGGCCCAGGCCGAAGCCGGTCTTGCGGGACGTGAAAAAAGGTTCGAAGATGTTGGGCAGGTCCCGGCGCGGGATGCCCCGGCCCGTATCCTGCACCACCAGCCTGGCGGTGCGCGCGCTGCCCTCGCCCTGCACCCGGCCGGTGATGGTCAGGGTGCCGCCGTCGGGCATGCTTTCCTGGGCGTTGAGCATCAGGTTCACGAGCACCTGGTGCAGGCTGGGCGCGTCGCCCAGCACGGCCAGGGGCTCCTCGGGGAATCGCAGATCCAGGCTCAGGCGCTTGAGCTTGGGGCCCAAGAGGGCCGCGCTCTCGCGCACCAGGTCCTCCAGGTGCAACAGATTCCGGGACAGGGGCTTGGGCGAGGCCATGTCCAGGAGCCCGGTGGTGATCTCCCCGGCGCGCACGGCGTTGCGCAGGATGGCGGTGAGCCCCTCGCGGCTCTCCTGGCCCGCGTCGGCCGCGTAGAGCAGATCCTCGGCATTGGCCTGGATGATGCCCAGGGGATTGTTGATCTCGTGGGCCAGACTGGCGGCCATTTTGCCAATGACGCCCAGGCGCTCGGACTGGATCAGCTCCGCCTCCATGCGGTTGCGATCGGTGACGTTGCGCGCGAACAGGCAGGCCTGGAGGTCCGTCCCGGACGCGCCCTGGATCACGCGCCCGGCCACCTCCACCTCCATGGACACGCCGTCCCTGGTCTTGAGGGCGAATTCGTACTTATCGCAACCGTCGTGGAAGACCTTGTCCAGGAACGCGGCCACGTCCGGGGAATCCTTGACCACCAGTTGCCCAAAATCCGCCTTCTCAGAGGCCGGGGGCAGGAGCAGCGCACTGCGCGCACGCTCGTTGGCGTGCAGGATGCGGCCGGACTCCTCCACCAGGAAGATCATGTCCGGCGACGATTCGATGAGGTCCCTGTAGCGCTGCTCAGTGCGCCGCAGGTCGCGGGCCACCCGCTCCACCCGGCGCTTGAGGGACACGTTCCAGAGCACGAAGCCCACGAACAGAGCCGCCACCGAAGCGCCCACCGCAGCGATGTGCTTGTAGTACCTACGCAGGTCCAGGCCGCCCACGGTCTTGCCGAACCACTTCTCGTTCAGCCGCTCCAGGTGCCCGCCCCGCCCCAGGAACTCCAGGGTCGAGCGGATGTCCGCACCCAGGTCCACGCTGCGCGCGTCCACCAGGATGCCCAGGGGAGTCTCGCCCAGGGGCACGCCCTTCTTGAGGACGTTCTGGAATGAATTGGAATCGATGAGAAAGTCTGCAACGCGCTCCGAAGGCGCAAGAAACACGTCCACCGCGCCCCGGTCGAGCATGCTCAGGGCCTCCAGGGGGGAGGTCACGCGGATGATCTCCCCGTCCAGGGGCGGGACCACGGAATACGGCGCGGCGCTGATGACCACGATGCGCTTGTCGTGGAGGTCGCGCATGCAGGTCACGGAACTGCAGCGGCGGTGCACATACAGGCGATGGCGCAGGTTGATGCCCACGGGGATGAAGGCCGCCCACGGCCCGGCATGGATCTCGGAGTCGTAGGCGATGAGGTCGATCTGCCCGGACGCGAGCATCCGCAGGCGCTCTTCCAGATCGTCCACGGGCACGAAATCCACCCGCCTGCCCAGGACCTTGGCGATCATCACGCACTGGTCCACGGCGAAGCCGCGCACGGCCTTCTGGTTCTCGCGCAGAGCCAGGAAGGAAAACGGCGGGGACGAGGGGCGGATGCCCACGCGCAAGGGCTTTTCCGCTCGGGCCGGAAGCGGGGCCAGGACTCCGAACAGCAGGACGAGGACGAGGAGAAAGCGGCACTGGCGGTTCATGCCCGCAGAATAGCGCAAAAGGACCCGACGGGCCATACGGCCCGGGGTCCCTGGAATTCCCGGTGAATTGCTCCCCCCCCGGTGGAGAAGGACCGGGGGGGGAACGGACGGCTGCGGTACGGAGGAGCCGCATCCGCCTTGTTCGCCGCTTACGCCGCTTTCGCTACTTCGCCTCACCTGTGAGCACCGCCTTGAAGCCCTGACCGATGTCGTTGCGGGCGTCGGAATGAACCATGATGATGTCCATGAACCGGCCGGGGCCGCCCGGCGCGACCTCGAAGGCCACGTCCGCGCTCCGCCCCGGGGCCACGGCCAGGGAGCCCCGCCAGTAGACCTTGCCGAACTTGCGGGATTCCACCGAGGTCACGGTCATGGGCGCGTCCCCCGCGTTGGTGACAACGATCTTCACGGGATTGGCCTTGCCCGCGACGAGCGCGCCCACCTCGGTCTTGCGCGGGGTGACCTCCATGACGCCCATGGGCACGGGGTCCACGTAGCCCAGGATGTGGATCACGTCCTCGGTTGTGCCGCCGGGCCCGGTGAAGACGTGGACTGTCTTGTCGAACTTACCGGGATATTTGAACGTATGATAGGTGATGACCATGGTGGCCGTGTCCCCGGGGGCCAGGCTGGTCTTGTCCAGCTCCGTGGTGGTGCAGGCGCAGCTGGTGGAGACGTTGGCGATGACCGCGGGCTCCTTGGAGGCGTTGGTCAAGGTGATGGTCTTCCGGGCGTCAGGGCCCTCCTGCATGTCGCCGAACCGGACCTGGGTCTCGCTGATCTCCAGCTGGCCCGCGGGCGCGGCCGCGGCCACGCACAGAACCAGGGCGGCGGTCAGGGCGATGGTGCGCAGTTTCATGTCGTATCCTCTACTGTTCCCCGTGCACGAGACGGGATTTCACGGCGTAGTCGAAGTTCCTGTCCTGGCCCTCGGTGTGGCAGACGCGGCACGAGGCCTCGTCCGGCCGGGCCACGATGTCCTTGGGGTCCTGGGACTCCACGTGGGCGCGGCCGGGGCCGTGGCAGGCCTCGCACTGCACGTCCTTGAGCTCCGGGGTCAGCTCCATGTCCATGAAGCCCCCGTCCGCGTCCATGGCCACCACGTGGCAGCGCACGCACCCGGGCACGGACTGCTTTTCCGCGCCCTGGTGCTTGAGGTCCTCGAAGGCTCTCGCGTGGGGCGTGGTCTTCCAACCCTGGACCTGGCCCTGGTGACAGTCCGCGCAGGCCGTGTGGCCCACGTAGTCGCCGAACAGCTCGGCGCGCGCGGCCACGGACAGCCCCAGGATCAGGAGGGCGGCGGCGATGCTGATGCGGGCCATGGCGTCCCCCGTCAGCAGTTGCAGCTCGAAGCCGGCTTGATGAACAGGTACTTGTCCAGCTTGCGCAGCAGGGCCGGGTCCACCCCGTCCACGTCCAGGAGCTCCTCCATGTCCACGAACTCGCCGTTCTCCTCGCGCAGTTCGATGATGGCCTTGGCCAGGTCCTCGCCGATCTCCGGGATCTGGGCCAGCTGCTCCACCGTGGCCGTGTTCAGGTTCAGCTTGCCCGAGTCGTCGGCGGCCAGGGCGGGAAGCGCGGCCAGGGCCAGGGCCAGGATCAGGAGGGGAAGAATGCGTTTCATCGTTTGACTCCTCGGGCCGCTTACCAGCCCATGTATTGATGACTGTAGAAGAAGGCCCAGACCGCCGCGGACAGCACGCCGCTGGCCGTGCCCCAGAGGGCCTTGGCCCCGGCGCCCTTGCGGTGGGCCTTGAAGATTCCCATGTACAGGGCCGCGGCCGTGGCCAGGACCAGGACGACCAGGAAGGCCGGTTGCAGATACAGGTAGATGCCGTGCATGTGTCCCTCCTAGAGCAGGCCCAGGTATTGGCAGACCGTGGCAAAAGCCATGACCGCCAGGGCCAGGACGATGCCCAGGGTGTCGCGGTCCTGCTCTTCCCGGCCGGTGTTGGCCATGTAGTCGAAGCCGGTTTCGTCGGTGGTGTGCGTGTTCCTCTGCATGGGGTCCTCCCTACGCCGGCAGCAGGCCGGTCTTGACGCAGGTCATGATGGCGGCCAGCAGCAGCGCGATGCGCACGGCCCCGGCGATGCAGGTCACGGCGAAGCCCTTGAGCCCCGGGGCCGCGATGTCGCGCAGGGACAGGCTCAGGCCCAGGGCCCCGGCGGCCAGGGAGAAGTCCCATTTGACCATGTTGAAGATGGCGTGGTGCGCGGGCTCCTTGAACAGGTGCAGGCAGGCCAGCACCCACAGGAACACGAACACGCCCAGCCAGGCCGGAAAGGTCTTTATGCCCCGCGTGGCCCGGACCTCGGGGTCGTCGCGGTGCCGGAGCTTGCGCACGAACATCACGATGAACACGTACAAGAACCCGGCGGGCATGATCACGTGGCGGCCCACGTCGAACCAGGTGGCCCAGCGCCCGGCCTCGTAGCCCGCGCCGAAGGCCGCGTACAGGGCCTGGGCCCCGTTGCCCACGCCCAGCACCGAGGCCAGGCCGAAGTACTTGGCCGGGATGCCCAGCCAGCCGCCCAGGACGGGCAGCAGGAACATGGCGATAAGGCCGAAGCCGACGACGCAGGCCACGGAGTTGACCACCTGGCCGCCTTTGGCCTTGATCAGCGGCATGAGGATGGCGCAGGCGTGGGGGTCGCCCGTGGCCAGGCCGCCCGCGATGATGGAGCCGTGGCGGTCGTCCAGCTTGAGCCACCTGGCCGCCAGCAGGGTCACGCTGGCCGTGACGAACAGCGAGGCCGTGCAGATGAGCATGGGCGCCAGCCCGATCTTGAAGGCGTGGCCAAGCATGAAGTGCGGGGCCAGCATGATGATGCCCAGGGGCATGAGCATATGGATGTAGGACAGGCCGCGCTTCCAGGAGTCAGGCACGCCGAAGACGTTGCCGATGACCAAGCCCAGGAGCAGCGGGTTCCAGACGAAGTTGGAGTTCATGACCTGGAAGAAGGGCTGGTGGCGCACCGGCCCGATGACGCCGTCCAGCCAGGCGAAGAGGTTCTCCAGAGTCAGGGGGTTGGGCACCCCGGCCAGGTTGTTGCTGCAGATGGCGATGAAGAACATGGCCAGCAGCCCCGGCAGGATCTCCTGGAACGAATACAGCGCGCTGGCCAGGGAGCGACGGCGCTGCTCGTAGGAGATGGTGGCGGTGGTGGTATTCATTGTGATCCTCGCAGTGTCTGATTTGGCCGCTAGCGGCGGATGTGGGCCGAGCCGCCGGTGTTCACCGAGCCGCTGATCTTCTCGCCGGGCGCGGGCGCGCCCACGCGCCAGGCGTCCATGAACCCGAGCCTGGGCAGCATGGACAGGCGCAGGAAGCCCTCGATGGTCCCGTTCACGCCCACCAGCACGTCCATGTTGTTGCGCGGGCGGAAGGCCAGGTTGTCCGTGGCCTGGACCTTGTCCTTGTAGGTGGTCTCGATGTGCCAGGCGTGGATCATCTCGCCGTCGAAGGAGTCCAGGACCAGACGGAACAGGGGCTCGCCCTGCTTGTTCCTGGGACCGTCGTACACGGGATGCTCCCGGTCCAGGACGATGGGCTCGGGGTTGTCCAGGAGCACCTCGTTCAGCTGGTAGCAGTGGCCGCAGACGTCGGGGCGGACCATGAAGCGCGGGTCGTGCTCAAACGGCGTGTCCCGCTCGAGCTCCTGGATGTTCTTGTACAGGAAGAGGTTGGCCTTGCCGTCCTGGAAGGGGCTCTTCACGTCCAGCTCGGCCATGACGTCGCCGACCTTGAACTGCATGCGCCGCGCCACCTCCTGGTGCTGAGGCAGCAGTTCCTTGGCCGCGTCGTCCAGGGGGCCGACGACCTTGGCGGCCACGGCGCCGTCCGCGCCCACGAGCTCCAGGCTCACGGTCCCGGCCTTGGCGTCCAGGGCCGCGCAGCGCAGGGTGTACGCGCCCAGCTTGGCGCTCTGGCCCGGGCCCAGGGCCACGCCCTTGGGCGTGGTGTAGGTGAAGCTGATGCCCTGGATGGACGGGGTGCCGAACTCCTTGATCTTCACGTAGTTGGAGCCCACGTACTCGGGCACGATGTAGGTCGCGCCCTCGGAGAAGACCTCGGGCATGTAGTAGCGGTTGCCGCCGTCCCGTTCGTCGAAGCCCTGGGCGATGTAGAAGTGCGCGCCCCAACGGTTGCCCGAGTACTTCATGAGGCTCATGGAGGCCACGGGCCGGTCGTCCAGGTAGTTCATTCCCGTGTAGCGCAGGGTCTTGTTGCGCACGCCCAAGAGCTCGTCCTGCCAGTACATCAGGTTGCCGTCGCCCATGGGCTGGTTCTTCCAGAAGTCCAGGTCCAGGTTCTTGCGCACGAAGGTCCCGGAATCGAAGGTCGCCAGGTAGGCGCGGCGGCCGAGCATGAAGAAGGACTCGCCGGCCAGGGTGCGGATGTTGCGCGCGTTGCGCGTGGTGTAGCAGAGGCCCGCGGGCGGGATGACCACTCGGTTGCTCTTATAGTCCACGTAGCTGCCGCGGATGAACACGGCCTCGGAAGACAGGAGCTTCTCGTTCTTGCGGTTGCGCGAGGTCTTGCGCATCAGGCCCCGCACACGCGGCACGAAGGGTGCGGTGTGGTCCGGCTCGTAAAAGGAGCTGTCGGACACGACCTTGGGATAGGAGGTGAAGCGCGAGCCCTCCACCACCGTGCCCCAGGACGGATCGGCCAGGCGCTCCAGGAAGGAGCGCTCGATGACGGGCTCCAGCACGGGCGAGGAACCCAGGAAGAAGTCCAGGTTGTAGCGCCCTTCCTCGGGCCACATGACCATGTTGTCCGTGCGCATGGCGTAGTGGTCGCGCACGTACAGGTTGCGCACCACGCCGCCGTCGAAGCCGTTGGCCACGACCTTGAAGGCCGGGCGGTTCCAGATCTCGGAATACTTCACCGGGCCGTCGTAGCTGTCGTGCTCGTTGTCGAAGGCCAGGGCCTCGCGGTTCTCGATGAGCAGACGCTTGAGCATGCCGGTCTTGAGGTCGGGCTCCAGCACCACGGTGTAGCGGTCGTCCAGGGGCCAGGGCTCACCGTTCCTCACCGTGACCAGGTCGCGGTAGACCACGAAGGAGAACGTGCCGGAACTGTAGCCGTGGGCCTTGCCGGTGACCCAGGGCACGAAGTCGGAATCCTTCATGAACGAGGGATTCACGACGATCTCCACGCGCATGTCCAGCTCGGGCACGGTGAGCTGGTAGCGATCCTTTTCCCCGGCGCGGGTCTTGTATTCCTGGGCCGAGACCGGGCGCACCAGCTTCTCGGCCAGGACCTCGCCGCCGCTGAAGTCCGTGACGCGCACCAGGAAGCCGTCCGGGCGGCGGAAGGCGTAGATGCGCTTGTCGAAATAGAAGCGGTAGTCCTCCTGGCGCAGCTCCAGCACGACGGGCCGCTGCAGGGAGAAGGTGGCCGCCTCGATGCTCGGGAACTCGATGGACGCGAACGCGGCCTCGTCGAACCCGATCCTGCTGGCCACGTATTTGCTGGCCCCGTAGAAATAGGTGTTGTCCAGGTAGAACTTCTCAAGCTGCGGGTTCAGGCCCTCCTTGAGGGACAGCTCGCGGACCTCCTCGCGGCCGGGGAATTCCGTGGCGATGGGGAATTCCAGGGGCCAGCCTCCCGAGGGGGAGACCAGGGCCAGCTCGGCGTAGGGCTTCTCGTAATGGTCCGTGGAGTAGTCGAACCAGACCCGGTAGCCCGTGTCGCCCAGGGGCTTGCGCTCCCCCCGCTTGAGGGAGAAGTCCGTGAACCGGCGCGTGCCGGTCTCGAGATCAACCAGATAGGCGTGCTCGCCCAGCACCAGGAACGGGTCGCGCATCAGCGGGCGCGCGTCGTGGGAGGTCTCGGAGACGTAGAACAGCCCGCCCGGGGCCACGGACGCCCTGCCCTCCTGGATGCGGCTGCCGCGCAGGACGATGGCCTCTGAGAGGTGCTTCTTCTGGCCGTGGCGGTTCTTGAAGACCTTGTTCCGCAGGCCCGCCAGATGCGGCAGGAAGGTCATGTCCGCCGCGGGCGACAGGCCGTGGGGGTCGTCCAGGGCCGCGAGGCCCGCCTGGGGCGCCACGACGGTCAGGGCCAAAGCGAACAGCAGAGAGTGAACTATCTTTTTCATGCGTACCATTCCTGGTGTGTCGTCGATTCAATGCCGGGGCACGTGCCTGCCCCCGCATAGACAAGAACCGTACCAGCACGATGCGAGCGCCGAATAATACGCAATTTCAAATGATTAAAACGATTATTGCGGTCCAGAAGGCCGCCCGCCTGTGCGGCTCCCCGCACAGCGCGCGCCCCAAGTGTCCCGGCGGGCGCACGGAACGGCCGCCGCTTGGAAGGCCCCCGGCAACAGGGGCCTGGCCGGAGACGATTCCACAAAAAGGCGCGCGGAGATTCCGTGCGCCCCCGTGCGGCAGAGCCCATGGGCAGGGCTTCATGGCCCGCGAGAAGAACAGGAAAGGTTATGGCCCTGGATGCGCGGGTGGTAGGGACGCGCATCCAGGGCCTGTTGGAGGGTTCCTAGAAGGTGTTGATGCTTTCCACGTCCTCAAGGGCCTCTGCCAGTTCCCCGTCGTCGAGCACGTCCACGTCGTCAAAGGAGAAGGCGTCCGGAGCGATGCCCCGCGACTCCAGGCAATGCTTCAGACAGGCCACGCGGCCCTCGTTCGCCTGGAAGGTCGCGATCATGTCTCGAAGGTATCCGGACTGCTCGCCGACAAGGGAAAACACTCCCTGGCCGAGAAAGACCAACAGGGTCTCGTAGCCCTCGGCCTGGGCCGCGAAGGCGGTGCGCACGCCCAGGGCCATGCGTTCGTCTCCCTGGGGATGGGTGATGATGATGCCGACATTGCTGATCATGTGAATCTCCGCCGTTAGCTCCCCAGCGTGAAGGCCACGTCCGAGGTCATGAAGAATTTGGTCAGGGAGGACCCCACGTTGCCGCGGATCACGCCGTCCAAATAGGCGCACCCCTCGGTGCCTCTGCCGTATTCCGTGGTGTGGCAGGTGTGGATCACGGCGCCCCTGGACGCCAGATTCTCCAGGCGGTCCGCCATGCGGAACCCGTCCATGAAGGCGGTCAGGGCGTCGTTCATGCCCCTGTCGCCGGTCCAGGGGACCTCCTTGTTGGCCATGTTGCAGCCGTTGCCGTAGAGGAAGATGTTCACGCCGTGCCCCATGTCCCGGGCCGCTTCGGCAAAGCGGATCATGAAATCCGCGTTCTCGTCCTCCACGGCCCCCGAAAGCATGGTGATGGTGATGGTCGCCATGAAGGCCTCCTAAAGGCTCATGATTTTGCCGTGTTCGAGCACCAGGTCGACGATGCCGGGCATGTCCAGGGGCCGACAGTGCGCTCCGGCCGCCAGGCCGCGCGCCGCCAGGGCGTCGACGTCCGCGTAGATCTCGTCGAAGACCGACTCCTCGGACAGCCAGGCGGATTCCCGCGCCAAGTACACGCCGTCGCTGAACAGCAGGAGCTCCTTGTCGTCGTCTCCGGCCAGGGCGTTCACGGCCTGCAGGGCCGCCGCGTCGGGCTTGTTCAGGAGAAAGAGCATGGCTCACCTGCCCTCGATGTCGTAGTTCATCTCTATCCCGCCCTCCAACGAATAGGTGAGCAGCGAGCCGCGCAGCATCATGTCGCGCACGGCCTCGAACCGCTCCCTGTCCTCGGCGGCCACCTGCGTGGTCACGCCGAGGTCGATGTCGCAGTAGTGCGTGCGCAGCTGGGAGTCCTTTTCCTTGCTGATCTCGGCCGTGGCCACGAGGTCCCCGGGCGCCACTCCCTGGCTGACGAGGTTGTTGGCCATGGTGTTCACGAAACAGGTCATGGCCGCGGCCAGCAGCAGGCGCGCGCCCATGTGCTCGTTGGCGCGGGCCTCCTCGTCCAGTTCCGCGGGATTGAAACGGATCTCCGGCAACGCCGCCGAACCGAGGTCGATGATGAACTCACCCTGTGCCGTGCGGGTCATGCTGATCTGCGTACCCATGTCCGAACTCCTTTTATATGCTTGTCCTTTGCTGTCTTCCGGCCGGGGCCGGGGGATGCGCTCGCCGCATCCGGAGAGGATCCTTTGCCGAACCGGAACGCCGTCAGCGCCCCAAGGCACGCAAAGCACAGGCCATGCCAGATTGGCGCAGCCATATAACCTATTGATTTAGAATTGTTTTCTTGTTCAGAAAAGGCGGGAGGGGCAGGCGAACGGGACAAAAGCGCGCGCCCCGGCGTCACGCTTTACACAGTAACATGCTTGTTTTACAAGATATTCAAGAACGGGACAGTTCTGACTCAGTGGACGAAAACGTCCCGCTCCCGGGACGCCGCAAGACCCTGCGCGGGTTCCGAGATGTTCAGCTTCTTCATCTTCCTGAACAGCGTCTTCCGGGGCAGGCCAAGGGCCACGGCGGCCTGGGAGCGGTTCCAGCCGTAGTCGTCCAGGGTCTTGCAGATGATCTTGCGCTCGTACTGGGCCAGGCTGTCGCGCAGCTTGCCCGAGAGCAGCGCGTCGCCCGCCCCGAAGGCCGCGGCCTCGCCCCTGCGCTGCCCGTTGTTCGTGGGCAGGAAGTCCAGGTTGCCGAAGGCGATGAACCGCTCCAGGGCGTTGCGCAGCTGGCGGACGTTGCCGGGCCAGTCGTATTCCAGGAGCTGGGCGATCTCCTTGCTGACCATGCGGCGGGGGGCGTTGAGCGTGCCCAGGATATGCTCCACCAGGTAGGGGATGTCCTCCCTGCGCTCACGCAGCGGGGGCAGGTGGATGGGGATGACGTGGATGCGGTAGTACAGGTCCTCCCGGAACTCCCCGTCCTGGACCATCTCGGGCAGATCGCGGTTGGTGGCCGCGATGATGCGGAACTGGGCGGACTGGGGCGAGACCTCGCCCACGGGCGTGTATTCGTGCGACCCCAGGACGCGCAGCAGCTTGGCCTGGCACCCGGGGCTGAGTTCGCCCAGCTCGTCCAGGAACAGCGTGCCGCCCCTGGCATGGTCCAACAGGCCCCGCTTGTTGGCGTAGGCCCCGGTGAAGGCCCCCTTGCGGTGGCCGAAGAATTCGCTCTCGAACAGCTCCTCGGGGATGGCCCCGCAGTTCACGGGCACGAAGGGCTTGCCGTTCTGGGGGCTCAGCTGGTGGATGGCCCGGGCCACCAGCTCCTTGCCCGTGCCGGTCTCGCCGTAGATGATCGTCCCGGAGCTGGAAGCCGCCGCGCGCAGGATGGCCTCGTAGACGTCCTGCATCATCTGACTCTTCCCGATGAGCTCGCTCAGGCGCATGCGGCAGTTCATGGACGCCTTGAGGCGGTCGTGCTCGGCGCGCAGCTCCTGGGTCTCCATCTTCATGGTCTCCTCGTTCATCTTGAACTCGGAGATGTCCAGGACAAAGGAGAGGATGGCTTGGCGCCCATTGAGGTCGATGGGGGTGGGACGGCCCTCGAACCAGACCTTGCGGCCGTTCTTGTCCAGGCCGGTCCACTGGTATTTCGCGCCCGTGTCCGTCTGCTTGGTCAGGCTGCGCAGCATGCTGGAGTGGCGGTCGCGCTCCTGTTCCACCAGCAGGCTGGAGGACGGCCTGCGGTGCAGGTCGGCGAAGGAGTCGTAGCCGAACATGTTGCAGAACCGCTGGTTGGCCATGACGATGATGCCGTCCACGAACAGGCAGACCCCTGCGGGCACGTGCTCCGACAGAATGTGCAGGCCGTCCATGATGGAGACGTTGGTCTGGAAGGCGTTGGAGATGTACTCCAGGTCGTAGATGTCCTGGATGGCCCCCTGGTTTCCGGCATCCGGGCGCACGCGGGCGAGCATGGCGCGGCAGTCGCCCCGGGCGTTCAGGTAGGAGCCGATGGCGGTCCACTCCTCGCCCGAGCAGTGGGAACAGATGTAGGCGTCGCCGAGGGCGTTCCTGGCGGCCTCGAAGTCCCGGTCCAGGAACCAGTCGATGAGCACGGCGTGCTCTTCGGGCAGAAAGGCCCGCCAGTGCTGGTTCCCGCCGACCATCGACCGGGCGCTGAGCCCGGTCAGGGCCTCGGCCCCGGGATCCCAGCTGGTCACCGCGTGGGTGGAATCGATCCTGAATTGACCAACACTCAGCTTTCCCAGATGTGCTTCCATACGTGCGCTCGCAGTTTGGACGTGGGGGAGGCAGCGGCGTCGCCGTGTGTCATCGTCAACCGGGGCTAGCATTACGAAGAGGCCTGCCTGGGGTCAAGGGATGATGAAAACCGAAGCGGCCGGCACGCCGTGCCGGCCGCTTCGCGCAAGGGTTAATCGAAGAATGTGCCGATGTTGTAGAACTTTACCAGCTTGACCAGGACGCGGTAGTCGTCCGAACCGGCCTTGGTGCCCTGATACCAGCGGTAGGCCGGGAGCTGGGCGCTGAGGCCGATGTTCATCTTCCAGGGCGTCTTCCAGACGATCTTGGGCCCCACGTACAGTTCGGAGGATTCGTTCTGCAGGGCCTTGTCGTACTGCTCGGCCTCCGCGTTCCATTCGTAGGAGGCCTCGGCGCCCACATCCCAGGAGGAACTCAGGGCGTAGGCGTAGGACAGGTTCAACCGCGCGCGGTTGCCCTTCTCGTACTCCCGGGCGCCTTCGGCGAAGGTGGCGAAGTTGAGCTCGCCGTCGAACCGGCTGGCACCGGAGAAATACGTGGCGCCGATGCCGAGCACGCCGCCCCAGGCGCAGGGTCCGGCGCCGATGGCCGTATCCTTGTCGATGGAGGCCGTGGGCAGGATCGGGCCGTAGTCAATGGCGAAGAAGAACGGGTCGCCCTTGTCCTGGTTCCAGAGCACGTTGCGGAACACCACGGTGGTGTCGCCGTTGCCCGAGTAGGTCTTGTCGTTCGCGGCCATGTCGAAGTTCAGGTTGTAGATGGGGAAGGCCACGCGGACGTCCATGTCGGGCATGATGCCGTAGCGCAGCTTGATCACTTCCATGAACTTGTCGACCTTGGTGGCGTCGCTGAGGTGGTCGCTGCCCTTGCGCACGCCGTCGCTGTCGCCGTACAGGAAGTTGCCGCCTACGCCGAACAGGCCCGGGGGAACTCCCTGGCCGCCGGGGCCGGAACAGGTGCCCATGGGCGCCCAGGCGCGCGGCACCTTGACCGTCTTGCCCTGCTCCCCGCCGTCTCCGGCCCAGGCCGTACCGGCCATGAGCGCCACCAATGTCATCACCATGATCATGAATCCAAGTCGTTTCATCATGAGCCTCCTTTCTTTATAGAACCGTATTCATTTCCCTCTTTTTATAGATAATACTATTTATCAACTTGCAGGCATGGCCTGGCCGCCCGTGCGGAGCTCATCGACAAGCGCCCGAGACGCCTAGAACAGGGCGTCCACGAGCCAGGTCGCCAGGCCTGGACAGACAATGAGCAGGGCGAGCATCACGACCATGCTCGCCATGAAGGGAATGATGCCCTTGAAGATCGCCCCCATGGGCACGTCCGAAGCCACGCTGGACAGGGCGAAGACGTTCACGCCCACCGGCGGGGTGATCTGCCCCATCTCCATCATGATCACGGTGACCACTCCGAACCACAGAGGGTCGAACCCCAGGGCCTGGATGGTGGGAAACAAGGTCGGCAGCGTCAGCAGGATCATGGGGATGACGTTCATCAGGCAGCCCAGGATGCAGAACATGCCCAGGATGCCGACGAGGACCACGTACCGGTTGTAGCCGTGCCCGGTGATGAGCATGGCCATCTCGTCCGGCATGCGGCTGGCGGCCAGGAAATAGCCCAGCACGCCGACGCCGATGAGGATCATGAGCAGCTTGGTGGTGATGTCCGCCGTCTGCGACAGCACGGACACGAGGACCTTGCGGTTCATCCGGCGGCGCAGGAGCAGGATGAAGAAGGCCATGAACACGCCTACGGCGGCACCCTCGGTGGGGCTGAAGACGCCGCAGAGGATGCCGCCCAGGATGAGGATGAACAAGAGGACCATCCAGATGACGCCCTTGATGGCCAGGACCTTCTCGCGCAGGCTCACCGGGGTGCCGCAGGGCGCCCAGTCCGGGCGCATCTTGGCGATGACGTAGACGCACAGGATGTACATCCCGGTCAGCAGGATGCCCGGCACTAAACCGGCCACAAAGAGCTTGCCCACCGACTCCTCGGTGACCAGGGCGTAGAAGATGAAGCCCATGCTGGGGGGGATGAGGATGCCCAGGGTCCCCCCGGCGGCCAGGGCCCCGCAGGCCAGGCTGGAATTGTATTTCTTGCGCCGGATCTCGGGCAGGGCCACGGAGCCCATGGTCACGGCCGTGGCCATGGAATCGCCGCACACCGCGGCGAACCCCGCGCAACCCGCCAGGGAAGCGATGATCAGCCCGCCCGGCAGATGCCCCAGCCACTTGTCCGCGGAATCGAAGAGGTCCTTGGAGATCCCCGATTCGGAACACAACAGCCCCATGCAGATGAACAGCGGGGCCACGGCCAGGATGAAGCTGGCGGTGGTGGAATACGGGGCGATGCCCAGGGTGTTCAGGGCGGGGATCGGGCTGAAGCTGATGGCCGTCAGGCCGAGAAAGCCGACGATGGCCATGGCGAAACCGATGGGCATGCCCAGGAGCAGCAGCGTGATCATGGCCGCCATGCCCGCCACGCCGAGGCCCAGCCGGCTCATCTGCACGGGCAGCTGCCTGTACCAGATCGGGAAGGACAAAAACGCCGCCGCCAGCACCACCACGACCAGAAGCCCCAGCCATCTCCCGTTGCGCGCGTTGTGCGAAATGTCGCGCAGGGTCTGGCTCAGCAGGGTCAGGGTCAGCAGGAGCAGGCCCGCCGCGGCCACGGCGATGAAGATGCTCACCGGGATGCTCAGCATGACGCTGTGCTCGCCCTGCTTCTGGATCACCGCCAAGCAGGCGCGCCAGAAGGCCAAACCGAAAAAGGCCGTGCAGGTGAGGTTGTTGAAGGCCTCGAGCAGGTCCACGAACTTCTTGGATAGCTTGCAGGTGATGAGTTCGATGCGGATGTGCCCGCCGCCCGATTTCTGCACATGGCCCAGCGCCAGGAAGACGATGAGGACCATGAAGTATTCTTCCAGTTCGATGATGCCGTCCAGGGACCGCGACATGGTGAAACGGGCCACCACGTCGAAAAAGATGGGGATGGACATGATGCCCGTGACGATCATGCTGACGAAAAAGGCCTTGGACATCACGGGCGAGAGAAGGGCGTCCAGGCCGTCGGCCACGGCTTCCAGGACCGTGCGCTCACCCTTTGGAGGCAGTTCGGATTCGAGTATGTGCTGCTGCATGTCTATTCCCGTGGAACAATTCATTGACTGCTTCCTCTGCGACTATGCGCCGGGAGGGCGGAGGCCCGCCCTCCCGGCGTGTTCGTTTATTGCTGGTAGCCTCGGCCGGTCGTCGGAGCGTACTTGTCGCAGAGCTTGGTCATGTCTTCCAGGAGCTGGCGGGCGTTCTTGTGGCCCAGGGACTCCATCTCCTTGACCCAGTTCTCGCGCATGGGCCCAGTGGCGTCGATCCAGCGCTTGCGTTCCTTGTCGGGCAGCACGTAGAAGCCGTGCTCCTGCTTGCGCAGGGTCGCGGCGTCGCGCACGGCGCCCTGGTCCAGGGTCACGCCGCTGGCCTTGGCCATCTTCTGGCCCGTGGTCTGCTCGAAGGCGGCCCGTTCCTTGTCGCTGAGGCTGTTCCACACGTCGTGGCCCATGCCCGCCCAGAACGGGTTGAGCAGCAGGTCGCAGATGGTGGTGTAATGGGCCGCGTCGCTGATCTTGTAGGAGACGATGGGGGCCAGGGGACAGAACACGCCATCGGCCATGCCGCGCTCCAGGGCCAGGTAGCTGTCCGACGGGCTGATCTGCACCGGGTTGGCGCCCAGGAACTTCATGATGTCGGCGCTGGCCCGGTTCCAGACCACGATCTTCATGCCCTTGAGGTCCTCCAGGGTGCGCACCTGCTGCTTGATGGTGTGCAACTGATAGGTGGCGCTGGCCCACATCCACAGGACATGGATGTCGGTGTATTCCGCCTGGATGTCGGGGTGCGTCTGGTAGAGCTCCCAGAAGGCCAGGGCCCCGCATTCGGCGCTGGGCGCCATGCCGGGCAACTCCAGCACGCCGCTCAGGGGGAACTTGCCGGGGTTCAGCCCCTGGCCGTTGCCGCCCACGCCCACCGCGCCCACCTTGGTGGCGTCGAACAGCTCCTTGCTCGGGCACAGGGTGTTGGGGTTGAAGTAGCTGAGCGAGATGTCCCCGCCGGTCAACTCCTCCATCTGCTTGAACCAGGGCGTCCAGGCGTTGACCACCGTGGGGTGCGTATTCATGTAGACCGTGGACATGGGCATATCCTTCTTGGCGTAGGCCCATGACCCGAACAGGAATACGAACGCCAGGGCGAGAGCCGTCAGTCCCCATAGGGGGTTCCTTTTTCTCGCGGTCGTCATTGATTCTCCTCCAATCCAGCGGTTTCTTGGTTATCTAGGCGCAGTCATGGTGGTCCCAGGGCTCGCGGCTGTCGCGGGCCACGGCCGCCTCCATCCGCTTGAGTCCTTCACGCAGCTTGGCCAGCTCCTTGTCCTTGAAGAAGGGGTCGCGCATGGCCTGATAGAGCACGGCGCCCTCGCATTGCTCGGGGCAGGGGATGGACAACAGGTAGCAGATGGTCGGCACCACGTCCCACAACCAGCAGGTGCGCTCCATCTTGTTGTTCTTCTTGATGTTCGGCCCATTGAACAGGACCAGCGGGGCGAGCCTGCCGGGATCGGCCTCGGCCGTGGGCAGCATGTGCCCGTGCTGGGAGCCGAACTCCGGATACAGGGCGTAGACCACGTCTCCGACGTTGTCGCCGAACAGCCCCAGGATGCGGGCGTCCTTCTTGGGCAGGGCCAAGGCCACGGGGCGCTTGCCCGTGGAGGGGTCCACATAGGTCAGCAGGGCGTCGCAGATGTCGCGCTGGACCTTCTCGTAGTCCTCGGGCTCGACGATCCCGTGGGGATCCCGGCCCTTCAGGTTGACGTACACGTAGATCTCGCGCTGCGGCACGGCCAGGGAGCGCTCGTAGTCGGGCAGATGCGTGCTCAGGGCCAGGACGTTGGATTCGGCCTCCATGCCCTTGCCGTCGCTCTTGAAGCTCAGCCCGGCGGGGGTCAGGGCCGTGTAGGGGTCGAAGACCACGCCGTCGGGGGTGGCGCCGTGGTCGGAAACCACCACCACCAGGGTGTCCTTGTCGGCCTTGGACAGCAGGCGCGCCAGGAGGCGGTCCTCCAGCTCATAGATGCGCTTGTGCACGTCCCAGGCGCTGTCGCGCACCTCGGGGTCGTCGCTGATCATGTCCGTGAGCACCACGTGGTACATCCAGTCGATGGGATGGGAGTGCATGTAGAACAGGTCCCATTCGTTGTTCTCCATCAGCGAGACCGCGACCTCGGCGTTCCAGATGGACAGGTACTCGTTCATCTCCACGTAGGTGTCCGCGTCGATGGAGCGGAGCATGCGCATGACCATGCCGCCGTCGGAATGGATGGAGCCCTTGGTGATGTCGGCGGTGGACAGCTTGTCCGCGGGATGGATCCAGTCGCCCGAGGTGGGGATGAGGGCGCCCACCAGCAGCTTGAACTCGCTGCCGTCGTCGGACAGCTCCATGAGCTTGCAGCGGAAAAACACTTCCTCCACGCTGCCGTCGTCCATGGCGATCTCGGTGGTCAGACGCTCGCTCCACTGGCCCGGGTCCAGGGTGCACAGGACCTTGTCCGCGCCCTTGCCCGTGGCCAGGGTGGCCTTGCGGTATTCGCCGCCCTCGTCGGACAGCAGCACCCACCACGTGGTGGGAACGGGCTTCTTGATGGCCTTGGGGAAGGGAACCTGGACCTGCATCTCCAGGGGGGAGTCGCCAAGGTCGGCCACGCCGTCCCAGCCCTCGGCGTCCTCGAACTCGCCGCGGAAGCTGTTGGGATAGAAGTCCGTGGAGATGAGGAAGTCCTCGCAGACGAAGAACCGGGAGTTCAGCCCGACCATGCCCTTGCGGATCTCGCCCACGTGGAAGCCGTCGCCGCCCACGGTGATGCCCTTCTTCATGCGCGAGGGGGCGGACCCCGGGTACGTCATGACGATGCATTTCTTGTTCGCCCGTTCGGCGGCTTCCCAGATGGTTTCCGCCATGATGCGGTCGCGGTCCCAGTTCTGGCTGATATTCTCGTTGCCCGGGTCCGCTCCCGGCTCGGGATTGTGGAAATCGGTCACGCCGTGGGTGCCGTCGCAGGCGCCCGTGGAGAGCACGGCCCAGTTGGGAGGCGTCACAGTGGGGTACGGAGCCAATGCGTTAAGCGCCAGCGTGCCGCTTTCAATGAGCTTCTTGAATGTCGGCAGCGCGCCTTCCTTCACGTATCTGTCGATCATGTGAGGCTGAGCGCAATCCAATCCGATGAGCATGACCTTTTGAGGGGTTTTCGCCATTTCTTCAAACCTTCCTGTTTCAACGTTGTTCGTGCAGCCCCCTTGCCCGGGGGGTCCGGCCCCAAGACAGGCACCGAGTCGAAAACAGAAGAGCAAGTCCTGTGCCCTTTTTCACAATTTAATGTAACATACTAAAATTTAAGTAATTTAATATCAAGTCACGACATGTTCCAGAGGTTGTCCGCATGTGACATTTTCGCGCACCACCACATACAACATGCTGATTTTAAACGTGTTACCGCTTAAAACAGTGCTGGGACATTATCGCGCACCTGATTTTTTGAATTTATTGAATAGAATCAGAATGATACAACGATACAAGCCTAGGCTGTGCCATGAGCCGCCACCCCTGGGGCATTTTCGCACACTCAGGCCCCGGGCCCGCCCGCGCCGACGCCCCGCCGGATCACCTTCGCCCCCCCCCCGGCCGCCGGATTCGGCCCGGCGGGCACACCGGGCACAGGACCCGCCCGCCCCCAGGCAACGAAAAGGGACCCAGGCATCAGCCTGAATCCCTTGATCTTTCCTGGCGGAAATGGACAGATTCGAACTGGCGGCCTCTTCATGGCCGTCCACACCGGGAACACCGGGCATCCTGCTTGCGAAATTCCTGGGGCGGCGGGCTCGGCCCACTGGAATTTCGCAGGCGCGTTACGCGCTTGCCTTGCCCGAATCCCGCGTCTACCATGCCCCCCAGGCTCTTTCGAGATTCTGGAGGCTTTTTCATGATTCACGACATTGGGGTGGTCGCGCCGGACAAGGCCGTCCTGAATCTTTTCGAACAGATCAGGGACGAAACCAGGATCGACTTCACGGCGCGGGAGGGCCTGCTCGAGGACGGGGTGGAGGTCGCCCACGGGCTGGTCAAGGACGGGGCCAAGGTCCTGATCAGCCGGGGCGAGACCACCAAGCTGATCCGCGCATCGGGCATTTCCGTACCCATCGTGGACATCCCCCTTTCAGTGCACGACGTCATCCCCTTGATCGATCAGGCCCGCCACTACAGCGACATCATCGCCGTGGTGGGATTCGGCGAGGTGGTCCAGGCCGCCGAGGTGGTGGTGCCCATCCTCTCCGTGCGCCTGGACATCTTCCGCCTGACCTCGGCCAGGGAAATCGCCGAAATGGCCCACAAGGTCAAAAGGGAGGGCTACAGCGTCATCGTGGGCACCCCCAGGGCCGTGGAGATGGCCGAGGGGCTGGGGCTGCGCGGCTTCGCCCTCAGGTCCAACGCCAGCACCCTGCTGGCCACCCTGGACGAGGCCGACAAGCTGGCCGAGGTCGCGCGCCGGGAAAACCGCTGGCGGCTGCGGCAGCAGGCCATCATCGACTCCACCCGGGAAATCATCCTCTTTCTGGACGGCCAGGGCAGGCTCATGCCCTCCGCCCAGGATTCGCCCCTGGAGCCCAGGATCAGCAAGCTCCTTTTCGGTTCCAGGGAAGCGGACCGGCCCGTGTGCCACAAAAACATCCTCGCCTCCATCGGCAGGGACGAGGCCTGGAAGGGAGTGCTGCAGGACGACGGCGGCCAGAGCTACCACTGCCGCGTCCATCCGGTGCACTACGACGGGCAGAACTTCGGGGCCATGCTGCTGCTGGAGCGGAGCGGAACCTCGACCCCGGCCACGCAGCGGGAGGTCTTCCAAAAAGGGCTTGTCGCCCGCTACACGTTCGACGACATCATCCACGCCAGCCAGCCCATGAAACAGATCCTGGCCAAGGCCAAGAGCTACGCGGGCGTGGAGTCCAACCTGCTCATCGTGGGCGAGAGCGGGACCGGCAAGGAAATGGTGGCCCAGAGCCTGCACAACGCCAGCCGCCGCAGACACGGTCCCTTCGTGGCCATCAACTGCGCCGCGCTCCCCGAGCAGCTCCTGGAAAGCGAGCTCTTCGGCTATCAGGGCGGCGCCTTCACCGGGGCGAGGCGGGAAGGCCGCACGGGCATCTTCGAGCTGGCCAACACGGGCACCATCTTCCTCGACGAGATCGGCGAAATGTCCCTGTCCATGCAGGCCAAGCTCCTGCGCACCGTGGAGGAGCGCAGCATCATCCGCCTCGGGGGCGACAAGATCATCCCCCTGGACGTGTGGGTCATCTGCGCCACCAACCGCGACCTGGGCCAGCTGATCCAGGAAAAGGCCTTCCGCAGGGACCTCTACTTCCGCATCAACGTCCTGCGGGTCACGCTCCCGCCGCTGCGCCAGCGCCAGGAATGCCTGGGCGTGCTCATCCGCCATTTTCTCAGGGAGATCTGCGACCGCCTGGACTGGACGCCCGTGGAAATCCATCCCCAGGCCGTGGAGGTGCTGCGGAACTATTCCTTCCCCGGAAACGTGAGGGAGTTGCGGAGCCTTCTCGAACGGCTGGTGGTCACGTGCGGCGGCGCGGTCATCGCTCCGGAAGAGACCAGAAGCCAGCTGGAGGATTGGGCCCAGCCCGGGGAGCTCTCCGCCGCCGCCCCGCCCCGCGAGGAGCCCGGAAGCGTCCTGCGCCGGGAGGAGATGCGGCTCATCCGCCAGGTCCTTGAGGAATGCGGGGGCAACCGCACCAAGGCGGCGAAAAAGCTCGGCATCAGCACCGCCACCCTCTGGCGGCGTCTGAACAAGACCCAAGAGGACTGAACCTCCCCGCCGACGCAAAAAAGCGCCGCTCCGGCATCGGGTCGATGCCGGAACGGCGCCTGGGCGCACCGCACGGAGCGCATCTACAGCGGGCTTATGAAACGTCCGCCAAGAGTGAATTCAAGAGGCGACGGAGCGCCGTGCTCCAGGCACAGCCCGGAGGCCTCCAGCTCCTCGAGCAGCGGCCCGGTCACCAGCATCCGCCCCAGCGCCGCCGTGGATTTGATCACGCAGGCGCGCACCAGGGAGAGGTCCGGCTGCCAGCAGATGCCCAGGCCCGCCTGGACGGCCGCCCGATCCGTGGGCAGGACCGGCGGGATGGTGCAGCGGTAGATGCAGGAGGACGTCAGACCGTTGTAGTACATGGCGTTGAGGTCCAGGTGGTTGGCCATCTCCAGGGTGATGATGTCGGCGTTGCCCACGCCGATGCCGTTGCCGTGGGTGACCTCGGTCATGCCCAGGGCCACCGTGCTGTTGATGAAGGGCTTGCCCTGCGGATCGCCGCGAAAGCCGATGCGGCCCACGACCTTGTTGTCCATGCCCGTGCCGCTGATGTCCTTGCCGATCTTCTCCACCACCAGGAGGTCCAGCTGCTCGAAGGGCAGCCTGGGGATGAACTCCTTGGCCCGGGCCAGCAGCCTGCGGTCGGCGTCGTGGAAGTTCCCCGGCGCGACCCCCTCCACCACGGCGATCTCGTGGTCGGCGTTTTCCACCACGGCCACGCCCAGAGCGAACTTGGCCTTGGACAGGGAGATCCCGGCGATCCTGGGCATCAGTTCCAAGAGCCCCCGGCGTCCGTAGACGTGGACGTTTCGGGCGCCCTCGGCCTTGCCCAGCCCCACGCAGACCATCTTGCACAAGCCGCTCTCGATGTCCGACTCGAAGCTGGTGTGGGCCTTGACCCGGGCCACGATGACGATGGCGTCGGCCCCGGCCGCGTTCTTGTCCAGGTGGCAGTCCACATTGGATTCCACGGGCCCCAGGTTGACGGTCTCCATGGACGACAGCACGGGCGCGCCCATGCTTTCCTCGTCCACGCCGAGGCCGTGCAGCATGGCGGCCTGGCCTTCCCCCGTACCCCCGCCATGGCTGCCCATGGCGGGAACGATGAAAGGCGCCAGCCCCTTGTCGCGCAACGAGTCCACCACTCGCCGCACGATGCGCGGCAGGCAGGCTATGCCCCGGCTGCCCACGGCCACGGCCACCCGGGCGCCCCGGGGCAACGCCCCCACCTCGGGCGAGTCGTCCACCGCCCGGGCCACGGCGGCCTCAAGGTCCGGCAGGGCCGGAATCTCGGGTTGCTTGACCCGCACCTCATGGAACAGGGGCAGGGGGCGTTCCTCGACCTCCTTGAAGTGGAGAACCGGGAATATGGGTGAATTCTCTGTCATTTTGGTTCCTTATCCTGCCGTCTATCCGTTCAGGCGGATGCCGCGGCCTTGCGGGCCTCGCATCGTGATTTCCACATCGAGCGCACGGAGAAGAGAATGGACAACAGGGCCACTCCCAGGAAGGTCAGGGCGATGGGCCGGTGCAGATAGCCGCTCAGATCGCCGCCGCCCATGAGGATGCTGACCCGCAGGTTGCTCTCGGCCATCTTGCCCAGGATCAGCCCCAGGACCAGGGGCAGGATGGGGAAGCCCAGCTTGTTGAAGGCGAATCCCATGAGCCCCATGAAGAAGAAGACCCAGACGTCGGACATATTCGTGTTCAGGGCGTAGCAGCCCACCACGCACATGGCCGCGATCACGGGATAGAGGATGCTGCGGGGGATAGTCAGGGCCTTGATGAGCACGGGGATGAAGTACATCTGGATCAGGAGCATGAAGAAGTTGCTCAGGAAGAAGGCCAGCATGATGATGAAGACCAGGGGGGCGTTGTCCCGCATGAGCAGCGGGCCGGGCTGGACGCCGTGGATCATCAGCGCGCCGAGGAGGATCATGGTCGTGGCGTCGCCGGGGATGCCCAGGGTGAGCATGGGGATGAGCGCGCCGCCCATGGCCGCGTTGTTGGCCGATTCCGAGGCGATGATGCCGTCGGGGTTGCCCGTGCCGAAGCTGTCGGGGTCCTTGGCCGCGGACTTGGCCTGGGAATAGGCCACGATGTTGGACAGGCCCGAACCCGTGCCGGGCAGGATGCCGATGCCCGTGCCCAGCAGGATGGACCGCACCAGGTTGTGCATGGAATTCTTGAAGGACTTGGCCACGGCAAAGAACTCGCCGATGGAGAAGTTGGCCTTGATGACCCGGTAGGGCTTGTGGATGACGCCCACCTCCTCCAGGATCTGGGAGATGGCGTACATCCCGATGAGCACGGGCATCACCGAGAATCCGGAGAGCAGGAAGAAGCTCCCGAAGGTGAACCGCGGCAGGCCGTCGGTGTCGCTCATGCCCACGGTGGCCAGGAACAGCCCCAGAGCGGCGGACAACAGGCCCTTGACCAGCGACTTGCGGGAAATGGACACGATGCAGGTCAGGGTGAAGACCACCAGGGCGAAATATTCATAGGGCCCGAAACGCAGCGCAAAGCGGCCGAGGAGCGGGGCCAGGGCCACCAGCCCGAAAAAGGAAAAGAATCCGCCCAGGAAGGACGCGAACACCCCGTAGGCCAGGGCCTTGCCCGCCTGCCCCTTCTTGGCCATGGGGTAGGCGTCGAAGGTGGTCGCCACCGAGGAGGGAGTGCCCGGGATGTTCAGTAGGGTTGCGGCCACCAGCCCGCCGGAAATGGACCCCACGTACACGGCGATCAAGAGGGTGAGGCCGATCTCCGAACTCATGCCGAAGGTGATGGGCACGAGCAGGGCCACGGCCATGGTGCTGGTGAGTCCCGGCATGGTGCCGACGAGGAGGCCGCCGAACACGCCGCAGAGCATGGTCAACAGGGTCAGCGGCTGAAACAGAAAGGCTGCTTGGCTAAAGTCCAGCATGGGATTCTCCTAAGGCAGGAACAGATGGAGCATCGTTCCGAAAATGAATTGCAGGCCGTAGGTCACTACGACCGAAACGACGGCATAGATGGCCACTCTTTTCTTTGTCCTGGCCCCGAGGAAAAGCATGCTGACGAACAGGAACAGCAGCGTGCAGGGCACGTAGGACAGAACGGGCAGCAGGACGAGATACGCCAGCAGAAGCACGACGAAGACGAACTGCATGAAGAGGGTCTTGCGCCGTTCGGCGAACTTCTCCTGCGGGTCTTTTGGGGCGGCCGGGCACGCCGCGCCCGCGTCGGCTTCGGCGCCCTGGGGGCGTTTCCGGAAGCTCTGCACGATGAGGACGATGGACAGGAATGCGATCAGGAAGATCAGGATTCGGGGGAAAAACGCAGGCCCAAGGGCATGGGAAATGCTTTGGGACAGGGGGATGGTCTCCGCATACAGCACCCCTGAAACAATCAGGAGAACGACCGCCACGCAGAAATCTTTGGGCTTCGCCAGCGAGATCATAGAAAGGCCTCCGGGGAAAGTATCGGCGGCGCGTCCCGGGCCAGGCCAGCCCGGGACGCGCCGTTTTGGTTGCCGTCGTTATTTCTTGATCAACTGATACTTGACGGCCAGCTTCGTCCAGCTATCCTGCAGGTCTCCCCAAGCCTTGGCCATCTGGTCCGCATCCTTGAAGTAAGGGCTCAGACACTGGGCCTTCAGGGCCTCGAGAGTCTTGGGGTTGTCCAGGGCCTTCTTGAAGCCCTGGGCCAGGGTGTCCTTGACGGCCTTGGGGGTGTTCTTGGCCACGAGCACCGAATAGGCGTAGTCGTAATAGGCGTTGATGCCCTGCTCCATCAAGGTGGGGATCTCGGGCGCGAAGGGCGAGCGCTCGGTGTTGACCATGGCCAGGATCTTGAGGTCGCCGGACTTCACGTAGGGGGCGGCCGCGGCGTATCCCACCATGGTGATGTCGCTGTTGTTGCTCAGCAGGCTGACGATGCGGTTCTTGTCGCCGGGGGCGGGGACCACGGTCACGTCCAGGCCCTTCAGGCTGTCGCAGATCGCCAGGTAGCTGAAGTGGGACACGCCGTTGATGGCCAGGGACCAGCGGATCTTGGCCGGATTGGCCTTGATGTAGTCGAAGGCGTCCTGGGCCGTGTTGAAGGGGCTGTCCGCGCGGACCACCAGGGCGGAGTCCGACTTGGCCACGATGCACACGGGATCGAAATCACGCCAGGTGAAGGGAGTGTGCGCCAGCATGGGGGAGATGGCCAGGTTGCCGGGGTGCTCCCAGATGCACGTGTATCCGTCGGCCTTGGAGCGCAGAACGTGCAGGGCGGCGTTCAGGCCCATGGAGCCGGAGATGTTGGAAACGACCAGGGGCTGGGGCAGGATTCCCTGCAGGCCCTCGCTCATGATGCGGGAGGAGATGTCGCTGCCTCCGCCCGGCTTCCAGGGCACGACGACCTGAATGGGTTTGGTGGGGAAATCCCCCGCATTGCTCACCGCAGCCATGCCAAGTACCAGGGTCAATGACAGAATGATTGCTTTGAACATGTACTTTCCTCATTGTAGGGGTTGTTGACGGCTGATCCTGAAATTTTCTACAGGCCCGGTCCGCGAAGATAGATTTCGACGTTGTCGTCGACGTTCAGGGTTTCGCCCATGGTCAGGTGCCCGGACGCCAGTTCGCACACGCGCTGCACGAGCCGCTCTCCGGCCTGCTCGATGGGCTCGCGCTGGGAAATGATCTCGCTGGCCGAGAAATCCATGTCCATGTTGGTCTTGGCGTAGGTCCTGGGGTTGCCCGTCATGTACAGGGTGGGGGTGACGAGGCCCGCGCTGGCGGTGGGCATCATCATGCGGTCCGGGAACCAGCCCCCGCCGACCTGGAAGATGCTCAGGGCCGACCCGGCGGCGGCGAAGCCCAGGAACAGGGTGGCCGACGACATCCAGGAATCCATGAAGTGGAGCCCCGGCCCGGCCGGAATCTCGCCGTAGCGAAGGCTGCTGGACAGGGGCATGTGCCCGGACTTCGCGATGGCGCCCAGGGACTTCTCCTCCAGGGTGGTCAGACCAGCTTGGATATTGGCAGGGATGGGGTTGATGGTGCGGATGTCCTCGCCCGTGGCCTTGGCCTCGTCCTCCACCCGCTTCACGGCGGCCAGGAACGTCTCGCGCTGCTTGTCGTCGTTGAAGCGCCTGGCCACGATGTGGTCCGCGCCGATGACTTCCGTGGTTTCGGCGAACATGGCCGTGCCCCCGGCCTCCACCAGCCGATCGAACAGGTAGCCTACGGTGGGGTTGCCGGCCATGCCCGAGGTCGCGTCGGAGTAGCCGCACTTCACGCCCATGCACAGGCGGCCGAGGTCCACGGTCTCCCGCCGGCATTCGCTGGCCTTGCGGGCCAGGTGGCGGGCCTTGAGCAGGGCCTTGCCCAGGGCCTCGTAGGCCCCGCCCGGGCAGTCTTCCAGGAAGACCGAGTCCACCGGCTTGCCCGTGGCGTATATCTCGTCCACCATGGCTTCGCGCGTGAACTCGGGGTAGCCGCCGTTGCTCTTGATGCCCATGATCAGCACGGCGCCCACGTTGGGGTTCTTGGCCAGGCCCACGATGGTCCGGGCGATGGTCGCGCGGTCTTCGGAGTCGCGGCCGTTTTCGTTGGGCGGAATGAATATCTTCGAGTTGCGGACGAGTTTGGCCACCTGGTCGGCCAGCACCCCGATGCCCCTGCCGTTGGGAAGGATAAGAGTGTAGTTGCGGATGCCCACTTTCCCGTCTGGGCGCACATAACCTTGGAATTCCATCTATTTGGCCCCTTTGAGATCGCCACGGCCCCGATTGCCTGCAACGTTGTGGATGTGAACGCATTCGCCGGCGGAGATCGGTTTCGAGGCGACTCCGATAACCTCGCCATACTTGACGACGGGCGCGTCCACGGCGATGTCCTTGATGGCCATCTTGAATCCAAACGGGACGTCGCCCATGGCCTTCAGTTCCTGCGTCTTGCCATTGAGCGTGTAAACAACGCTCTCTCCTGTGCAGATGTCTTCTATGGCATTGCCGACATTGTCTGCTTCACCTATTACCACTATTGCCTTCATACATTACTCTCCGCGTTAAGCGCCCTACATCAGACGATTCACCGAAATCCACATTGGATGCGTAAAGTCCTAACTAGAAGGAGTCTGATGTTCATCTTCTGCCCCTTGTGCAATAACGCGGCCAAAATGCGTAAAATACGATAACACGTCAATATTACACGCTATTTCAGCGCTTCAACACCTGTCCTGATTATTTCCGGGACCCGCGCTGTCGTTCAAATTGAAACATCTTTCGCCTGGAACCGTTCACCGTGAACGACAGTCTTTGCGATTTTTCCCCGCCCAGCCGACAACCCTGTAGGATTTCACCCGTCTTTCGCGGCCCGGGCCCCGCCCCGCCTCGCGTCTTTCAATATGAGAACGTCACGAACCGTAATGCGTTCACAATGAAAGGCTTCTGTGGCCCCGGCAGGGCCCAGAAAGGTCAAAAGAGGTCGATCGATACATAAATTACGAATTAATTTAGGATATTAGAACAGCAATCCATACGCTGGCAAGCAAATTGCTTTTGTGTGGCGCCACAGGCGGCAGGCCCGGGGTCGGGAAGCGCGCCTCAACCCGTCGGGAAACCGGGAAACAGCGCTGTCGACGTGCCCGGCGGCCAACAACACACTGAAGGAGACACTATGAAACGCGACGCCATCATGCTTCGCCCCGAAGATAATGTGGCTACGGCCCTGCGGGCCCTGGAGGCGGGCAATCTCGCCATCGTCGGCGTCCACGACCGGCACCTGGAGATCCTCATGGCCCAGAGCGTGAGCTATGGGCACAAGTTCGCCACCAGGGACATCCGCAAGGGCGAAGACATCCTCAAGTACGGCGAGGTCATCGGGCGCGCCACCGACGACATCCCCGCCGGCGCCCACGCGCACGTGCAGAACATCGAAAGCCTGAGGGGCAGGGGCGACCGGAACTAGGAACCGCCGGCAACCCTCGGACACAAGGAGAACGATATGGATTTCATGGGATACAGAAGAACGGATGGCAGCGTGGGCACCCGCAACTACGTGGGCGTGCTGTCCACGGTGGTCTGCGCCAATGAAACCGCCATGGCCATCGCGGACAAGGTGGACGGCGCCGTGGCCTTCACGCATCTGCAGGGGTGTTGCCAGACCCCCATGGACGTGGAGCGCGTCACCGAAACCCTGATCGGCCTGGGCCGCAACCCGAACCTGGCCTCGGTCCTCCTGGTCAGCCTGGGCTGCGAGAGCACCGACGTGACGCGCGCCGCCGAGGAGATCCGCGCCTCGGGCAAGCGCGTGGAGGTCGTCGCCCTGCAGTCCCTGGGCGGCTCCTTCCGCACCATCGCCGAGGGCTCCCTGCTGGTCCAGGACATGGTCATGGAGGCCAGCACGGCCGAGCGCACGCCCTGCACGGCGGCCGACCTGGTGCTCGGGCTCAAGTGCGGCAGCTCCGACACCACCTCCGGCCTGGGCCCCAATCCCGCCCTGGGCGTGACCACCGATATGATGGTCGAGCGCGAGGCCAGCGTGATCATGGGCGAGGTCACCGAATTCATCGGCGCCGAGCACATCATGGCCAAGCACGCCAAGGACGAGGCCATGGGGCAGAAGATCATCGATTTCGTGGCGCGCATGGAGGCCGAAGCCAAGTCGGCGGGCTGCGACATCAGGGGCGGCCAGCCCACCGGCGGCAACATCAAGGGCGGCCTGACCACCATCGAGGAAAAATCCCTGGGCGCCATCGCCAAGGCGGGCTCCGCCCTGGTCCAGGACGTCTACGAATACGGCCAGCGCCCCACGACCAAGGGCCTGGTGATCATGGACTCCCCGGGCCGCGAGCCAGAGATCCTCACCGGCCTCGCGGCGGCGGGCTGCAACGTCATCGCCTTCACCACCGGGCTGGGCGCGCCCCAGGGATTCCCCTTCGTCCCGGTGGTCAAGATCACCGGAAACGAGCACACGGCCGTGCGCATGCGCGACCATATCGACCTGTCCGTGGCCGACGTCATCGAGGGCACTGAAACCCTGCCCCAGGCCGGGGGCCGCATCTACGACGAGGTCCTGAAGGTCGCGGGCGGCAAGTCCACCAAGGCCGAATTGTCGGGCTACACCAAGGCCATGAACATCTACGTCCGAGGCCCGGTCATCTGAACCCGGAGGAAAACGACATGGATATCCCCAAGATCGTGCGCATCAGACAGGCCCTGGACAGAACCACGCTGGAGGACCCGGCAGGGGCGGCGGCCGAACAGATCAGGGACCTGCTGGCGCGCAAGCCCGTGCGGCCCGGGGCCAAGGTCGCCCTCACGGCCGGGAGCCGGGGCATCGCGAACATAGTCCCCATCCTGCGCGCCGTGGCCCAGGCCTTCAAGGACGCCGGGGCCCGCCCGGTGATCATTCCGTCCATGGGGTCCCACGGGGGCGCCGCGGCCCAGGGTCAGGTCGCCGTCCTGGCCGAGGTGGACATCACCGAGGAGACCGTGGGCGCGCCCATCGAGTCGTGCATGGACACCGTGGTCGTCGGCGCCACCGAGGACGGCGTGCCCGTGCACCTGGACCGCACGGCCCTGGAATGCGACCACATCGTGCCCATCAACCGCATCAAGCCCCATACCGAGTTCAGCGGGCACATCGAGAGCGGCGTGTCCAAGATGATGGTCATCGGACTGGGCAACAAAAACGGCGCCGAGACCGCCCACCTCTACGCCGTGCGTTACGGCTACGAGCGGATTCTCATGACCTCGGCGCGGGTCATCCTGGACAACGCGCCCGTGCTGGCGGGCCTGGGCATCATCGAGAACGGCGTGGGCCAAACCGCGCAAGTGGCCCTGGTGGAACCGGAGAACTGGTTCGAAACCGAGCATGAACTGTTGGAGTCCGCCCACGAAAAATGCCCCAAGCTGCCCTTCGATCCCCTGGACGTGCTCCTCGTGGACGAGAGCGGCAAGCACATCAGCGGCACGGGCATGGATACCAAGGTCGTGGGTCGGATCATGAACATCTACGAAAAGCCCCTGACCTCCCCCCGCATCACCCGCATCGTGTTACGCGACTTGGCCAAGCCCAACGACGGCAACGTGCTGGGCATGGGCCTGGCCGACTTCATCACCCGCAAGGTGGCCGACCAGATCAACACCTTCAACACCAACATCAACTGCGTCACCGCCGTGACCCCGGAAAAGGGACGCATGCCGATTGTCTGCACAAACGATCGCCAGGCCCTGGAATACGCCATGGCCACGGCCGGCCCCATAACTCCCGAGGGCTTTCGCCTGGCCTGGATCCACAACACGTCCACCCTGGAGGAGATGTGGGTCTCCACGGCCCTGGCCGAGCAGTCCCGCAGCATGCCGAACATCGAAATCCTGGGGGGCCCCCAGGACATCCGCTTCAACGAGGCGGGCGACTTCGACGTCCCCTAAGCCATCAAGCAACTGCAACTACCTCCATCCTCCATGGAAAAGGCCCACGGGCCTTGGGCCGGGGCGCCGCATCGCCCCGGCCCAAAATTTCCAGCCCGGGATCGTGAAAGCCGGAGGCGACAGGCCATGAAAGTTCTCTTCTACGACCCCTTCGCCGGCATCAGCGGCGTCATGAACCTGGCGGCCATGATCGACCTGGGCGCGGACCCCGGGCATGTGCGCGCCGAACTGTCCAAGCTCGGCATCGACGGCGAATTCGAGCTGGAAATCTCCAGCGACGCCCGCTGCGGCATCCACGGCACGCGGGTGGACGTGCGCCTGCACGACCACCATCATCACGACCACGGCGACGGCCACGGGCATCACCACCACGCCCATCACCACGGGCACCGCAACTTCGCGGACATCCGCGCCATCATCGAGGGCAGCGGGCTGTCCCGCGCGGTCAAGGACACGAGCCTCTCCATCTTCCGCCTCGTGGCCGAGGCCGAGGGGCATGTGCACGGCAAGCCCGTGGACGAGGTGCACTTCCACGAGGTGGGGGCCACGGACTCCTTCGTGGACATCGTGGGCGCGGCCATCTGCTTCCACAGCCTGGGGTGGACGCGGTGTGGGCCGCGCCCGTGGAACTGGGCGGCGGCTTCGTGCGCTGCGCCCACGGCACCATGCCCGTTCCCGCGCCCGCCACGGAGGCCATCCTGCACGGCGTGCCCACCACGCGCGGCGGGGTCGGCCACGAGGCCACCACGCCCACGGGCGCGGCCATCCTCGCCGGGCTCACGGACCGCTTCATCGCCAACCCGGCCCTCACGGCCCTCGGCACCGGCCACGGCATCGGCCACCGCGAGGCCGACCTGCCCAACGTGCTGCGCGTGCACCTGGCCGAAGCGGACGCGGCCCACGCAACCGGCCGCCGCACCCGGGCCCGCCTGCTGGCGTGCAACATCGACGACATGACCGCCGAGGCCCTGGGGGACGCCATGGACCTGCTCATGGAACAGGGGGCCATGGACGTACACTTCACCCCCATCGTCATGAAGAAGAACCGCCCCGCCACCAGCCTGTCCCTGCTCTGCGACGAGGCGGACGCGGGCAGGTTCCAGGACCTCCTGTTCCGCCACACCACGACCCTGGGCGTGAAGAGCATCCCCGTGGACAAGACCGAGCTGGAGCGCCGCTCCGAACGGCCGGACACCCCCCTGGCCCCCGTGACCCTGAAATGCGCCATCCTGAACGGCGAACAACTACGCGCAAAGCCCGAATTCGACGATTGCCGCGCCCTGGCGCGCAAGCACGGCATCCCCCTGGCCGAAGTCTACGCCCAGGTGGCCCGCTGCCTGCCATAAGCCAACGCAAAGCGGTCTGCACGGCATGGACCTCGGCCGCACCAGGTAAGCCGAGCCTCTGTCCGACACCTACGCCCTGACTCGGGGCACCGGCAGCCTATACAAACGCAGCCTGCGACGGCACGGGAAGCTGAACCCGCTGGGCTCAAGGTAGAAAAGAACGCGTGCCCGGAACACGCAAAGAAAAAGGGTTACGGCATATGCCGTAACCCTTTGATTTCATTTGGCGTCCCCAAGGGGGTTTGAACCCCTGTTACCGGCGTGAGAGGCCCCCAAGAAATTGAAATAACTAGCTCATTCTAGGCACAAAACTCCAATATGAGCGCTTAGCGCAGGGGAAACCGTTTCCGCAACCGTTCCCAGGCAATTCCGCGTATAGACATTTTCTATTGCCCAACCGTTTGAGTGGAAGAGACATCATATATATTTTCGCTTAGTTCAGAGAATAGGCGGAAATCGTTTAACAGCTTGAACAGGTCAGACATTTTATCCTCTGTCGGCACTATTTTTCCTGCTTCATCAATCTGAATCCCCCAACCTCGCTCAATGTTTTTACGTCGAAGCCGCTCCATAAACACCGGCTGCCTATAAAAACCCTTATCAAGAATTGAAGAGATAGACCGAAGATAACGCATATCAACGCCAATAAAATCTCGTATCGTTTCTATGGAACTGAACTCTCCAGAATCTTCCAAATCGTTCACGGCTTCATCTCTTCTCTCAACCATACTTTCCTTGTAATTCATGACCGACTCAAAGCTGCGCTTGTCTGCGATGAACACCGTATCTCCGTAGCACAAAAAATCAAAGTTACTGTACAACTGAAAAACAGAGGCTTGTACTATTCCAATCATGCACTGCCCATTAAAAAAGGCCCATTGAGGCCCCTTGACCTTTTTGGCGCTCCAAGTTGAAGCTGTTTTTTTAAAGGCGTAAAGCTCTTCATCACCAGACTGAATTTTGATTACATAGCCAGCGGCATTCAATAATTCTGCCTCGCTGGAGACCTGATGTTCATTGCCTGGAGCACTCATTTTATCAATAATTAACGGCATATTCGTATTGTCTGCTTCTATCGTAAGCAAGCAAAATTCATCAGGATTACATACAAAATCATATTCCTGGTCGTCCTTTTGGGCTTCAACCATGCCCCTAACGACATCAACCAGCCTTTGCTCAAGATTTACCTCATGATCGCCCTCACCAGCGATCTCTACCCATCGGGCAGTGTATTTTGCCTGACGCTCCTGAATCCGTTTTTTGATTATCCAAAGAGATGCCGTTGCCAGGTCAAAAGGAAAATTTTGCAAATCTTGAAGCGTTTTCATTTGTTGTTGTCTCCTATAGGGATTTCTTGAGTAATGATCGGTAAGGAAGCAACCATGCGCAAACGATATCGCTTGCCCGGAACCAAATCATTTTTTGCAAGAATTCTCGCTGAGCGAGGGCAACTATTATGTTCATAGTCTACATCGTAAAGACTATATCCGAATATCGCAAGAATTGGGTTCATAAAGAGCTGCTTGGACTTATAGGTCAAGATAAACATAAACAGCATAAAGCATACGAATCCAGCAACTTTTGGGCCATCGCCCAAATCCACACCAATAAAAGCAACCATGTATGGGACTGTATAGTTCATTAAATCTGTTGGGTTTTTCAAAGATTTTAAGATCTTAACATTTTCTCCCCCTGACAGAGAGCCCACAGCAAATTTCAAAACAAAGACGCTGGCAAAACAACAGGCCGTTATCGCGAGAGAAACCCCTGGATTATGGAACAATCTTAAAAGTCCCAATGCAATAGACTGTACTGCGCTCCAAAAATCGTTAGGGAAAAGTTTGATGAGTGCAACAACTTTGGGAAAAGTCACTCGGCTAACGGCTTCAGAATTAATATCCTGAATTAAAAGAACAAGTGACAATGGCAAGTAAGAGCTGAAAAATATAGCAATCGCAGCCCAAGGTCGCCAATTATTATTCATACCAAGAACTCCTTACCATCCAATGCACACAACAATTTATAGAATTGTTGGTTATGTAAGCATTTACAAATTAGCTATGCCAAAAAATTTTTTGCATACGAATAGACAACAGAATTTCGATTTGCGTCACCTAACCAAGTGTCTCATGTTTTTTGTGCGTTGTGCATGGATTTCCCTAAAGGGTGAATTTATAATGGTCAATTTCCGCAATGCGGCAGCAGTTTATCGATCATTTTTCGTAATTCTTCCCAGTCGGCCAAGGACAACTTTTCCCCGTCCGGTAACTCTACGGCTGTGTTTTTTGTCTTGTAGTACAGACGGCAAACCCAAGCGCCTTTGCCTTTGATTCCCACCCCGAAATATTTGCTCAGATCGCGAGGCTCCAGTTCCATTCCCTCGGGGAGATGGGGTTTCAGAAGGGATACCACTAAGTCATAAGCCGCTAGAACTTCGGGGGTAGGCTTTTTTGCCCGTCGCGTCCGGGCCCGTTCTGCGGACCGGCGGCGCACCTCATCCGGGTCTAGGCGTTGTCGAGGCAAGTTTTGAGGCTTGGGTTTGGCCAGCGCCTTTTCCCGCATCATCTCTCGCTCCTCCCGTAGCCAATGGAGTAAGGCGGGGCCAAGGTGAACCAATTTGGGGTTCAACTCGCTTAGGTCGCCCTCCTCGATGTGCAGGGAAGCGTGCTCATCCTCCACGTCGAAAGCCTGCCATTTGGCCCTGGCGTTAATGTCGGCCAGGATGGACACACCTTCAGCTTCGCCACGAATAGTGGCTCGCCATTTGTCCTGAGGCAGGCGTTCCTGGGTGAGGATGCAACCGATTGGCAAGTCCTCGGCGTTGCCGAGGATGATCCGGGCGATGACCAATGCCCCTGGCGGTTCCTGACCGTAAGACCAACGACCCTCGGGCGCGTTGAAACCATATCGCTGCCCGTCGATAGTCACGTTCCACCAAGCGGGGTCGTTACCCTGGAAGGCCACGGCCGAGACGCCCGCCTCTTCGATGATCACGGTGTCGTCGTACAGGGGATAGCCGCGGCTGTTGTCACAGCAGACCCTGGCCATACGCTCCTGACCACCTAAGAGGCTGCCGGGCATAGGAGCCTGACCCGCGAGGAAAACTTCCAAAAGATGCTTGCACAGCCGCCGAGGATTATCACAGCCGAAGCCCTGTCTGCGCTTAATCCAGTCCGGACAGGTACAAGTCAACTTGGTCGGATGGACCTTGTAACTCGTATTCTGGTCGCTTCTGCTCGGAACCCGAATTGCCCCGAGCCCCAGCAAGTCTGCCCAAAAACCCATGGTCCCCCCGTTATCGCCCTGCTTAGGCGAACGGGTTTCGCATAACATCCAGCATGTTTTTATTCAATACGCGTATCGCTTAAATCCAAAAGAACAAGGGCCGAACCTTGCTTGCCGCATTGCAGCTTGGCAGGAGGACCATTTTTCTGCCCCCATCTCCACCCCATGAATCCACGAGGTTTCTCTGCTCAAAAATCCGTGGCAGGAACCGCACTTTGTAATACAAAGTGGCTCACGGCAGGCCGTGTCCTGGTCTGTCTTCGCCAGACTTTCGGGGCAGAGCCCCCTCCGCAAGCGGAGCCTCCCCCTAAAAAGCGCCTCCCCTAAAGGGGCCCCGCGCTTTGCGCCCGCATAGCCCGGGCTCTGGCCCTTGCTTGCTACGCATATTCCTTCAAAATCCTTCCCCCTCTTACTCCCCCTTAAAAACCAAATCTTTTCAGCCGTGTAACACCTATATTGGCCGGTGTAACAGCCCTCATGCGTGGTGTAACACCAAAATATCGTGGTGTAACAGCCAAACTGACGCGTGTAACACGTGAGAAGCCCTGTGTAACATTTTATTCAGCTTCAAATTTTATATCCTGTTATTGATATTTTTTGTGTCTGATTGAGCGCTCAATCATGCACAAAACTCAAAAAAATTAATAAGATAGTTGCAACAATATTTGCGTCGAGGTAAAAATAAAGCCGCCCCGGAGAAGATCCCATTCAGATCAACCAGGGCGGCAAACGGGTAATTGCACTTACCCGCAGGACTACCTTTAGGCTCTGCACAATCCTACGTCAACGAGCCCTATACATTTGTCCGTCTTGCCGTCCGCAACCTTTCCAAGGAGACGGCATGAAAACCCTTCCGAACATTCCCAAGCACCCGCTCAACGACCAATTCAGACGGCTTGGCGTCACCCGCCCCCAACTTTCAGCTCACCTCTCCCGTCCGGTGCCCACGGTTGCTGCGTGGCTCAATGGGTATACCCCCATGCCCTCCGAAGCCGAAAGCCGCCTCATAGACCTCCTCCATTCGTTGGAAGCACACGGTGGCCACCATGAGACGGAAGGATAAGGTCATGGGGAGGTCCTTCATCAAACTCTTGCGCGCTGAGGATACATTCGAACTTTTGCAAGATTCGAATGCGTTTTCACTTCTGACCATGGTCGCGCTCAGGGCGAAGCGCACCGGCGGGATATCTCTTCTCGATCTCAAGGCGGGGCAAGCTCTTGTTGGAGACCTTGAAAAATTGGGCATGACTGAGGGGCAGTATAGGGCTGCTAAAAAAAGGCTTGAACGCCTTGGGCTTGCGACGTTTATGGGGACACGCAAGGGAACTATCGCAACACTCAGTAATGACATGATTTTTGATATCAACATAGACAGCGACAACGACCAAGAGGACGACCTGACGACGACCACGCCTCGAACGAACAACAATCAAACAACGACTAACAAGAATTTTAATAAGATAAAGAAAATAAAGAAGGATCACGACCGCCCACCAGATTTTTTGGGGGCTGAATCCAATAGCGCAACGATATCCAATCTCATCCGAGAGGAATGGGAAAGGCTTCCGGAAAACGAAAAGCGCAGCTATGTCAAAGCGGGCTTGGCGAGAGGGTCTTCATTCCTGCCGCATGGTTGCCTGGAAGCTCCTCTCACAGAGACGGCAAGACTCTTGGGGTTTACCGAATTCGGGAGGCAATATCGGTCGAGGATATGTGCCGAGAAAGGAGGTAAACAATGAATCTCCACGACACGTTAGGAAATCCAATGACGGCGCAAGACGTATCCAAAATCCTTGGGGTTGCACCGAACACAGTCGTGAAATATTCTGAACGCCTTGGGGGCCTCCGCATCGGTGGACGCCTCGTGTTCTTTGAAAACGAGCTGTTAAGGAGAATACGGGATGCCATCGAAAATCGTGAAGCGTGGCCGTCTCCGTTGGAAGGGCCGGGTGCAGATCAACGGATCGATTCGGCAAAAGCTCTTCGACACCAAGAAGGACGCCCTGGCCTGGGAAGCCAAGATGAAGGCCGACCCCGATTGGGCGGAGCCCAAGGTGGAACCCAACCCGATGACCGTCACGGCCTTGGACTGGGCCAACGAATACCTTGATTTCGCCAAAGAGCGCTTTGCGTTCAAGACCTACGATGAGAAGCGGGCATGCTTTGCCCGCTTCCTTCAAGGCCTTCCGCAAGACACCCTGGCGGAAGCCGTCACCCTGCCCATGGCCGCGCGGTTCCTTAGAGAGCAGAGCAAACAGCGTTCAGGCTACGCAGCCAACAAGGACCGCAAAAACCTGGCCGCTGCCTGGGAATGGGGCCGCAAGCTCCTTGGGCTGCCCAAGGACAATCCGTTCCGAGAAGTGGACAGGTTCGCCGAGGCGCGAAAACCCCGCTACATCCCCCCTGAGGAAGATTTCTGGGCCGTCTATGCGGTGGCCGACGAGCAGGACAAGCTGATGCTTTTGGCCTTGCTCCATACCGCCGCCCGCAAACGCGAGATATTCAACCTCAAATGGGACGACCTGGACTTCCGGGAAAAGCGCGTCAGGTTGTGGACCAGAAAGCGCAAGGGAGGCACCCTTGAGCCGGACTGGATTCCCATGACCGAAGACCTGCGCCAAGGGCTGCTGCGCCACCGCGCCAGCGCCCGAAGCGCCTCCGTCTTCTACCGTCCGAACAACGGCAAGCCCTACAAGCATCGCCAGCACTGGCTGAAATACCTGTGCGGCCTAGCTGGCGTTCGCCGCTTCGATCTGCACTCCATCCGACACCTGACCGCGTCCATCCTGGATAAGGCCGGGCTGCCCCTGACCACGATCCAAGCCATCCTCAGACACAAGTCCGCGACGACCACCGCCCGCTATCTGCATTCCCTGCGGGGCACCAAGGCCGCCCTGGACGAGGTGTTTGGGAGCGGCAAAGTCCTGCCCTTTGAATACAAAAAAGCCTCCGGCTTTGACGCCGAAGGCTGAACCGTTTCCGCTGACCGTTTCCCCAAAAGAAAAAGGCTTGCGAAAAGCTCCGCAAGCCCTTGAAATCATTGTGGCGTCCCCAAGGGGGTTTGAACCCCTGTTACCGGCGTGAGAGGCCGGTGTCCTAGGCCACTAGACGATGGGGACGCCCTGCGCAGGGAGGCGGGGCCTCAAACTGCGGAAAGACCTTTTGCTTTACATGGGGGCAAAAGTCAACCCCTTTTTTAACCTCTTGCCGCCCGCTTTATTGGGACGATGCATGGGGCCCGCCGCATCACGCGCCCGTGGATGCGGCGGACCCCATGGCCGGTTTTGCGCCTGCCGTTGCGGACCGGTGGCTCAATCCCCGTAATTTTCCAGCAGCAGCCGCTCCACGGCCTCGCGGGTCACGGCCCGCGGGTTGTTGCCGATGAGCCGCGCCGCGCCTATGGCGCCCTGGGCGATATCCGGGATGGACTCCCGGGTCACGCCGTGGCTCTTCAGGGTGGTGGGGATGCCCAGGTCCGCGAGCAGCGCACGCACGGCGCGTACGCTCCTGCGCGCGGCCTCGATCTCCGAAAGCCCCTCGACGTCCTCCCCGAACAGCCTGGCGATCTCGATGAACTTCGCCGGGTTGGCCAGCAGATTGTATTCCATGATCCAAGGGCAGATGAAGGCCGTGAGCAGGCCGTGGGGCAGAGGGAACCGGCCCCCGATGGCCAGGGCGATGGCGTGCACCAGCCCGTTCTGGGTGTTGGAGAAGGCCATGCCCGCCATACAGCTGGCGTTGAGCATGTTCTCCCGGGCGTCGAGGTTGCCGCCCTGGGCGAAGGCCAGGCGCAGGTTTGCGGCGATGAGGCCGATGGCCCTGCGGTTCAGGGTGTCCGTGTACGCCGTGGCGTGCAGCCCGGTGAAGGACTCCACGGCGTGCACCAGGGCGTCCATGCCCGTGGTGGCCGTGAGATGGGGCGGCAGCCCCACGGTCAGCCCCGCGTCCAGCAGCACCGTGGACGCATAGAGGTGCTCGCTGACCACGGCCTTCTTGATGTTGTTGGCCGTGTCCGAAAGCACCGAGATGGAGGTCACCTCGCTGCCCGTGCCCGCGGTGGTGGGCACCAGAATCAGCGGCAGCCCGGGCCGGGGCACCAGCTCCATGCCGAAATACTTCTCCACCGGGCCCTCGTTGGCCAGCAGGGCCGCCGTGACCTTGGCGATGTCCAGGGAGCTGCCGCCGCCCAGGCCGATGACCACGTCGGGCGCGGCCGCCCTGCCCGCTTCGAGGCTCTTGTCCACCACCGCGATCTTCGGGTCCGGCTCCACGCCCGTGAAGCTCGCCACCCCGAAGCCCTCGCCCTCCAGGACGCCCGCCACTGTGTCGAGGATGCCGAGCTGGGCCATGGCCGGGTCGGCCACCACCAAAACCTTGCTCCCGCCCAGGCGGGCGACCTCGCGGCCCACCTGCCCGATGGAGCCGACGCCGTGGACGATCCTGCGGACCGTGTTGAAAGACTGCATGTCCGGATTCCTCCCGATGTGTGCCGCTAGAGAATGAGTGTGGATTCGTCGATGATCTCCCGCCGCAGTTCAAGAAAGCGGTAATCCGTCATGTCCCTGGGCCGCTCCAGGTCCACGGTGTAGGTCTTGTGCACCCGTCCGGGGAGCTTGCCCTCCATGGTCACGATGCGGTCGCCCAGGAACAGGGCCTCGTCGATGTTGTTGGTCACGAAGAGCACCGTGCGCTTTTCCAACTCCCAGATGCGCTCGGTCTCCTGCTCCATGAATATCCTGGTCTGGGCGTCCAGCTGGCCGAAGGGCTCGTCCAGGAGCATGACCTTGGGCTTGTTGGCGTAGGAGCGGGCGATGCCCACCCGCTGCTTCATGCCGCCCGAAAGCTGGTGCGGATAATGGCGCTCGAAGCCCTCCAGGCCCACCAGCTTGATGTAGTGCATGGCTGTTTCCCGGCGCTCCTTCTTGGGCACCTTGCGCAGCTTGGGCCCCATCTCCACGTTGCCCAGCACGGTCTTCCAGGGGAAGAGCATGTAGCTCTGGAAGACCAGTCCCCTGTCCGGGCCGGGGCCGGCGACCTCCTCGCCGTCCAGGGTCGTGGTGCCCGTGGTGGGCTTCTCCAGCCCGGCCAACACGCGCAGCAGCGTGCTCTTGCCGCATTGCCCGGGCCCCAGGATGACCAGGAACTCGTTCTCGTAGACCTCGAGGTCCACGTCCTTCAGCACGGGCACTTCCTGGCGGCCCTTCTGGATGAAGGTCTTGCTCACGTTGCGGCAGGCTATTTCTATCTTCCTGGTGTCCATTGCGCAGTCCACGTCAGGCCTCCCAGCTTGTACGGTATTAGAGTCCCTCGACCTCGCGCTTCCAGGGACAGAGCTTGTGTTCCAGGGCCGAGAGCACCAGGGTCGTGCCCCAGGCCGCCAGGGCGATGGCCACCATGCCGCCGATGACCAGGGCCGGCTGGCAGAGGTTCATGCCCTGGACGATGATGAATCCGAGTCCGGACCGGGCGCTGACCAACTCGGCCGCCAGCACGCAGGTCCAGCCGATGGACAGGGATATCTGCAGCCCGGCGAAGATGGCCGGAAATGACGCCGGGAAGCAGACGTGCAGAATCTCGTCGCGGCGGTTGCCGCCCAGGGTGCGGATCACGTCGTAGAGCTCCGGCTCCACCAGGCGCACGCCGTTGTAGGCGTTGAGCAGGCAGGGCACGAAGGTCCCCAGGGCGATGATGAAGACCTTGGAGGTCTCGCCGATGCCGAACCAGAGGATGGAGATGGATATCCAGGAAATGGGCGGCATGGGCTTCAACAGGTCGAAGAGCGGCTTGACCACGGCGTTGACGTAGCGGTTGAGCGCCATGAACAGGCCCAGGGGGACGGCCACGGCCGCGGCGATGGAAAAGCCGATGATCACCCGGCGGACGCTGGCCCAGGCGTGGCCCCAGAGGGTCATCTCGGCCAGGGTGTCCTGGGTCAGGCGCGTCAGCTCCCGGGCCACCTCCAGGGGAGTGGCCAGGGAGCTGGCCCCGCGGCCCAGGACCTGAGACCCCGCCAGCACGGTCCAGAGGGTGAAGAAGGAAACCAGGGACACGGCGTACAGGAACCAACGGTTGGTCAGCAGCCCCTTGAGGTCGAGGGGCGCGCGCTCCCGCACGCGGCAGACGACTTCGTTGGCCTGGTTCGTTTCCAGTGCGAGGGAATCGGTCTGAGTCATCGTCTACCTCCTGATTCCGGCCAGAAGCCGCCGTTCCACCATGTCGATACCCACGCCGATGACGGCGCCGGTCAGGCCGACCATGATCATGCCCAGGACCACCATCTCGGGCATGGCCAGGCGGCGGCCCATGGTGATCATGAACCCCAGGCCCTGGTCCGCGGCCAGGAGCTCGGCGGCCACCAGGTTGGTCCAGCAGCAGGCCAGGGCGATCTGCAGCGCGCCGAAGACCATGGGCAGGGCCGAGGGGATGCAGAGCTTCCTGAAAATTTGCCAGTCGTCGGCCCCGTAGGTGCGGGCCATCTGGATGAGGGTGGGGTTGGTCATCTTGACCCCCACGTAGGCGTTGATGACGCAGGGCACCAACCCCCCGAGCCAGATGATGAAAACCTTGCCGGGCAGCCCGATGCCGAACCAGAAGATGGTCAGGGGGATCCAGGCCACGGGCGGGATGGGCCGGACGATCTCGAAGATGGGCCGCGCCAGTCCCTCGGCCACGTTGAACCAGCCCATGGCCAGCCCCAGGGGCAGACCCACCAGCAGGGCCAGAAAATAGCCGCTGAAGGCCTCTTGGATGCTCACCCAGGCGTGCTGGTGCAAGAGCGCGCCGTCAGGATTGACCTCCCACAATTTCACGCGCAGCAGCGCGAGCACCTCGCTGGGAGGGGCCAGCATGGTGGAGGGAACGACGCCGCAGCGCACGACCAGTTCCCAGGCCAGGAAGAACCCGGCGACACTGACCACAGGCAGAATCTTGAGGGCGAGGGGTGTCTGGATCTTGATTTCCCGATAGGCTGTGGACATGGGTCTCACCTTCCCTGCTTCAATCGGATGGAATCCGCTCCCCCCGCCCCGGCGGGGCGGGGGGAGGCGATCAGACCTACTTGATCGTAGGAACCAGCTTCAGGAACTTGTCGGTGATGTAGAATCCCGTCGCGAGTTTCTCGCCCTCGGCGGGCTTGAGCTTGCCCAGATTCGTGAAGAACTGGACCAGGCTCTTCTGCCAGTTCTGCACGTGGCTGGGGCCCTTGGAGGTGTCGAACATCTTGAGCTGCTCCTCCAGAGTGTAGACGGGGTGCATCTCGATATCCATACGCGCCTCGTCCTGGGTCATGTTCAGGCCGGCCCACTTGAGGAACTTGGCGTAGTCGGGAGCCAGCTTGGCACCTTCCTTGCGCACCATGTCGATGCCCCGGAAGTAGACCTTGAGGAACCGGGCCACGGTTTCGGGGTTCTGGTCGCAGTATTCCTTGTCGCCCACGAGCACGATGGGCACGAGGCCACCGGCCTTCTTGACGTCGGAAGCGATCTTCCAGCCCTTTTTCATGCCGTTGTACATCTGGGGAGCCCAGAGGACCACGGCGTCGCCGATGCCGTTCTCATATGCGGCCACGCACTGGGCCGGGTCCATGTTCTTGACCACGACGTCCTTGTCCGTGAGGCCCAGGGCCTTGAGCCAGAGACTCATGGCGTAGTGGCCCGAGGAGATGGTGGTCACCAGGATGGTCTTGCCCTTGACGGTCTCGGGGCTGCCGAACACCTCGGGGTGCTTGGGATTGAAGCCCTTGGTCCCGAGGATGGGGCTGTCCGGACGCACGAGCACCGCGTTGCACAGGGACTCGTCGTTGCCGATGGCCAGGAGATAGGCGTTGTGCCGCAGGGCGCCGAACATCATGGGCACGCCGCCGGTGCCGCCCACCACCCACTGCTTGGCGGGCAGGGCCTCGACCTGGGCCATGCCCGAGTCGAACATCCAGAGCTTGAAGTCCAGCCCGACTTCCTTGTCCCAGCCGTGCTGGCGGGCGTACCAGGGAATGAAGGTCTCATTCTCGGCCTGCCAGGTCGTGTCCAGAACCAAGGGGTCCCCGGCCTGTGCGGGCAGGGAGAAACCAGAGAGCAGTACGCATACGATGAGGCAGCTCAGCCACAGTTTCCATTGCGACATGTGTAGACTCCTTTCGATGCTGCGGTTGGTTGCAGGTGGACGGTCCGAAAACGTCTCATCCCCGCCGCAGGGCGGGAATCACCACCAGCGGATCAATTCCGTGACCTCCTTGCGGATCCTCACGAACTCCGGATCCATGAAATCCCTTGGCCGGGGCAGGTCGACCCTAATCTCGGCCTTGATGGTCGTGGGCTTGTTGGACAGCACGAGGATGCGCTCCGCCACGTAGACGGCCTCCTCGATGTTGTGGGTGATGAACAGCACGGTGCTCTTCAGCCGCTGCCACAGATTGACCAGCTCGTCCTCTAGGTGGAAGCGCAGCTTGACGTCGAGCTGCCCGTAGGGCTCGTCCATGAGCAGCAGGTCCGGGTCCACGGCGAAGGCGCGGGACACGGCGATGCGCTGCAGCATGCTGGCCGAGACCTGGTTGGGATACAGGTCCGCGCACTGGGTCAGGCCCACCAGGGCCAATATCCGCTCCAGGCGCCTGTCGATATCGTCCTGGGGCATGCCCTTGATGGCCATGCCGAAGGCCACGTTGTCGCGCACCGTGCTCCAGGGCAGGCACGTGGGCTCCTGGAAGACGAAGGATATGTTGTGGCGCTTGGGGTCGGCATCCTCGCCGTTGATGAGGATGCTCCCGCTGGTCATGGGGATGAGGCGCGAAAGGGTGTTCAAGAAGGTAGTCTTGCCGCAGCCCGTGGGCCCGACGATGGCCACGAATTCGCCCTCGGCCACGTCGAAGCTGATGTCGTCGAGCACCAGCAGATCGCCGAAGCTCTTGGTCAGGTTCTTGACCTCTATCTTGACCTTCCTGTCCCCGCCGGGGGTTTCCCGGGCCGCCACGACGCCCTGGCCGTCGTCGGAAACGTCGAGTCGCCCGTGGGGGATGCAAGCGGCCGCGCAGCCGCTTGCGCTGGCATCAGTCGTAGTTCTCGGTTCTTCCGGCATCGTGTCTCCTCGTCTTGCGACCTAGGGACGGCTTCCCGGCGGGGCGCAGGGCGGGCCCGCGGCCCCGGGCGGGACCGCGGGCTTCTCCGTCTTCCTGATCTCCGTGCAGCGTTCTACGGTCATTGCGTTCCAGCCCCGCGGCTAGGCGAGCACCTTGATGATGGCGTCGCGCATGCCGCCGACGATGGTCCTGATCTCATCCTCGGTGACCACGTAGGCCGGGGCGAGATTGATCGTGTTGTTCAGCCCGGGGATGGAGCGGTTGGTCCGACCCACCAGGATTCCGGCCTGGGCCAGGGCCCCGGCCACGGCCACCACCTTGGCCTCGGGCAGAGGCTCCCTGGTCTCCTTGTCCGCCACAAACTCCACACCGCAGAGCAGACCCTTGCCGCGCACGTCGCCCACGCCGGGCAGGTCGCGCAGCCCCTGGAGCTCGTCCATGAGCAGATCGCCCATGCGCACGACCCGCTCCAGGAGATTCTCCTCCTCGATGATGCGCAGATTCTCCAGGCCCGCGCTGCACGCCGCCGCGCAGCCGCCGAAGGTGCTGATGTCCCGGAAATAGGCCAGCTTGTCCGAGGGGTCGTTGAGGAAGGCCGAGAATATCTCCTCGGTGGTGGCGGTGACGGACAGGGGCATGTAGGCGCTGGCCACGCCCTTGGCCATGGTCATGATGTCGGGCTTCACGCCGTACTGCTGGCAGCCGAACATGGTCCCGGTGCGGCCCATGCCGCAGACCACCTCGTCCATGATCATCAGCACGCCGTACTTGCGCAGGATGTCCATGAGGACGTCGTAGTATTCCGCGACCGGCGGGATGACACCGCCCCCGGCCGTGATGGGCTCGACGATCATCCCGCCCACGGTGTCGGGGCCCTCCCGGAGGATGACCTGCTCCACGGCCCGGGCGCAGTCGATGTCGCAGGAGGGATAGGTCTTGCCGAAGGGGCAGCGGTAGCAGCAGGCGTGGGGGAACTGGACGAATCCGTCCACAAAGGGGCCGAACCATTCGCGGCGCTCGTTCTGGCCGCTGCTGCTCAAGCAGGCGATGGTGGTTCCGTGGTAGTCGCGGTCCCGGTAGAGGATTTTCTTCTTCTTGGTGTTGCCCGTGATATGGGCCAGGGACCTGATGATCTTGTAGGCCTTCTCGTTGGCCTCGGATCCGCTGTTGGAAATGTAGATCCGACTCAGCCCAGGCATGTGGGAAACAAGCTTCTCGGCCAGTTCAATCGTTGGAAGGTTTCCGGCGACTGCCGCGTAATACGGCATCTTCACCATCTGGTCATATATTGCCCGGGCCATGCTCTCTCTGCCGTATCCTACGTTTACGCACCAGACACCGCCGGATGTCGCGTCCAGATACTCCTTCCCGTTCAAGTCCCACAATTTCACCCCTTTTCCTTCGACCATGATCATGGGAGGGGTGTTGATGAATACCTTGTGCTGGGTCAGATGATGCCAGGTATACTTTCTGTCCGCGTCAACATAAGCTTCGGCGTCTTCGGGTTGGAACTGGCGCATGCGAGCCTCCTTTCTATGTGCGAAACGTTATATCAGATCAAAATCACTCCATTTTTTTGTCTCAGCAATATACCCTTTGCCTTATGTCTAGACATAAGGTAGCTAAAAAGAAAAAGTCAAGGACGATTTCCCTATTTTTTCACTAGGTAATAGTTTCGCGATTTTCCACCCGCGCCGCGCAGGCGAACGGCAATGCAGGCGGAGCGTCTTGACGGAGCGGGTTTCCTGGGGCAGAGGCGATCTGAAGCCCGCGCGTCTCTCTGGGGCGCGGGAAAATGCACATCCAACACCAGGAAGGCGACATGGCGGCCAAATCCAAGTACGTGGTCATCTACGAATGGCTGTCCCAACAGATTGCCAGCAAACGCTACCTACCGGGAGACAAGCTCCCCGGAGAGGTTGAACTGGCCGAACAGTTCGGCGTGCACCGCATGACGGTCCGCCAAGCCATCAACAAGCTGGTCAACGACCATCTGGTGGTGCGCAAGCGCAGCCAGGGAACCTTCCTGCTCTCCACGGAGCGGCCCGTGCTGACCCGCTCTCTGGGCTCCATCTCCACCTACCACGACGACATCGTGAAGGCCGGTCTCAAGCCGTGCTACAAGACCCTGGAAGCCGTGATCGTTCCGGCGGACGACCGCGTGGCGTCCCTGCTGTGCCTGGCTCCGGGAACCGACGTGGTCTATCTGCAGCGCCTGATGCTCGCCAGCGGCGTGCCCCTGGTCCTGGAACAGAGCTACCTGCCTTCGGCCCTGTTTCCCGACCTGCTCACGCGGCCTCTGGAGACCATGCTCTACAGGATATTGAGCAGGGACTATGGCATGAGCCTGAAGTCCTCGCGCACGGAGATCGGGGCGATCATTCCCTCCGTGCAGGAAAGGAAACGGCTGAAGATAGACCAGGACTGCCCCTGCCTCTGGGCCGAGGGCGTGGTCTTCAAGGAGGACGGGCAGCCTGTGGAGTTCTCGCGGGCCCTGTTCAGGGGGGACAAGTACCGGTTCAAATGCGACATCGGCAGGTACGTGTGCGAGGAGATCGTACAGGCCGCCCCGCCAAGGGACCAGGCACCCCAAGTCGAAACCGAGGCCCGCGGCCGGTCCTGACCCGGCCCCTAACGGATGAGAACAAGCCCCGACCGAACGGCCGGGGCTTTTGTCGTCAGTGCGTCCGGGACGTGTGCGCCGCGAGTTCGGCCACCTCGTGGGCCATGAGCGGGCGCTCCATGGCCTGGGAGGCCTGCTGCACGGCCTTGGTCAGCGCGGCGATGTTCCCGGGGTTGCCCGCCGTGCCCAACAGGCCCAGGGCGGCGCTCACCGCGGCCCGGCCGCTCTTGGCGCCGAAGCCGAAGCGCCGGGCCTCGGGGGACGCGCCCACGGCCTCGGGCGGGAAGGGCTCGTACAGGGCCGGGGCCTTGACCAGACCGTCCACGTGCAGCCCCGATTCGCAGGCGAAAATGTCGCGCCCGCAGATGGGCTTGTTGCGCGGCACCGCGATGTCCGCCGCCGCCTCCACCAGGGTGCACGCACCGCGCACGGCCTCCAGGTCGTAGCACTGCACGTCCCGGCTGAGGGTCATGAACGAGGCCACTTCCTCCAGCCTGGAGATGCCCGTGCGCTCGCCGATGCCCAGCACGGTCACGTCGGCGTAGTCCGCGCCGGACTCCAGGGCCGTGACCGCGTTGGCCGTGGCCATGCCGAAATCGTCGTGGCAGTGCACCGCGATATCCCCGTGGTACACCTCGCGCAGGGCGGCGATGACCTCGCGCAGGGCCATGGGCGTGTACATGCCCACGGTGTCCGCGATGCGGATGCGCTCCGCCCCCAGCTCGCCCGCGCGCCTGGCCACGGCCAGCATGTAGTCGAAGTCCGCGCGCGAGGCGTCCTCCAGACCGATGGACACGTACTTGAAGCCCCGGTTGCGGGCCAGGGGGATCAGCTCGCGCAGCTTGTCCAGCACCCGCTGGCGGGTGGTGCCCAGCCTGGTGCCCAGATGCGCGTCGGAAATGGGCACGCCCATGCTCAGGCGGTCCGCGCCGGTGCGCGCGGCGAAATCGATGTCCTCGGCCTTGAGCCGCGCCCAGATGGACAGGGCCGACTCGCCCACCAGGCCCTTGGCCCAGCCCACCAGATCCTCAAGGCCCTCCTGCCCGGCCCATCCGGCCTCGATCTCCTCGACCCTGGCCGAGGCCAGCGCCCGGACCAGTTCGCGGCGGTCGGCGTTGCTGAAGTCCACTCCGTATGTCTGTGCGCCCTCGCGCAGGGTGGTGTCGATGAGCATGCGTGTCTCCTTGGGGATGAGCGTTCATGTGTGACGCCCTCTTATGAGCATATCCTATGCCATAGATTACAAATCAATAATTACAGCTGGATAAGGAAAAATCGACAGATTTCGCACCCACGACGAAAGCCTACATTTTTTGTCGGCCAGGACATTTTTGTCCATCCGGCTGTGTAGGTTTGTATTCTTTACCCTGGTGCGAGTTTCCTTAAATAGCCTTGCAAAACCAAGTGGTTATCTATGGCTTTTCAGTTTGGCACGCACGTTGCCTTGTCCGCACAAACACTGACGGGCACCCCCCCATCAACAAAACGGAGGACAAAGCAATGCGCAAGATCGCCATTTACGGAAAGGGCGGCATCGGTAAATCCACCACTACCCAGAACACCGTGGCCGGCCTGGCCACCATGGGCCGCAAGGTCATGATCGTGGGCTGCGACCCCAAGGCCGACTCCACCCGCCTGATGCTCGGCGGCCTGGCCCAGAAGTCCGTGCTCGACACCCTGCGCGACGAGGGCGAGGACGTGGAGCTGGAAGACATTCGCAAGCCCGGCTTCGGCGACACCTGGTGCGTGGAATCCGGCGGCCCCGAACCCGGCGTGGGCTGCGCCGGCCGAGGCATCATCACCTCCATCAACATGCTCGAGTCCCTGGGTGCCTACGAGGAGAGCGAGGGCCTGGACTACGCCTTCTACGACGTCCTCGGCGACGTGGTCTGCGGCGGTTTCGCCATGCCCATCCGCGACGGCAAGGCCGAGGAGATCTACATCGTCTGTTCCGGCGAGATGATGGCCATGTACGCGGCCAACAACATCTGCAAGGGCATCATGAAGTACGCCCAGTCCGGCTCCGTGCGCCTGGGCGGCCTGATCTGCAACTCCCGAAACGTGGATAACGAGAAGGAGATGATCCAGGAGCTGGCCAAGAAGCTCGGCACCCAGATGATCTACTTCGTGCCCCGCGACAACGACGTGCAGCGCGCCGAAATCAACCGCAAGACCGTCATCGAATGGGATCCCACCGTGGGTCAGGCCGACCACTACCGCGCCCTGGCCAAGGCCATCGACGAGAACACGTTGTTCGTCGTCCCCACCCCGCTGGAGATCGAGGACCTGGAGCAGCTGCTCATGGACTACGGCCTGATGGCCGCCTAACTCGGCGTTCAACTCAGATAAATCACAGGAGAAAATACTATGATGATCATGGTCAGAGCCATTGTCAGGCCCGAAAAGGCGGACGACGTCCTCGCGGCGCTCATGGATGCGGGGTTCCCGGCCGTCACCAAGTATTCCGTGGCCGGACGCGGCAAGCAGCGCGGCATCAAGATCGGCGAGATCACCTATGACGAGATTCCCAAGACCATGCTCATGAGCGTGGTCAAGGCCGAGGACAAGGACTTCGTCATCGAGACCGTCATGCAGGCCGCCCGCTCGGGCAAGAAGGGCGCTTTCGGCGACGGCAAGATCTTCGTCACCGAGGTCGAGGACGTCTACACCATCAGCTCCGGCGTGTGCGACACGGCCGTGGCCGAGGAAGGAGCCCCGGCATGAAGGAAGTCATCGCAGTCGTGCGCATGAACATGATGAACCGCACCAAGGCGGCCCTGACCGAAGCCGGCGTGGACGCGTTCTTCGCCAGCGAGGCCCAGGGGCGCGGCAAGGGCCTTGTGGACAGCAAGGTCCTGGAGGGCGCGGGCGCGGGTCACGAGGAGGCCGTGGCGCTGCTGGGCGAGCGCGGCAAGCTCTACTCCAAGCGCATCGTCTCCGTGGTGGCGCCGGACTCCGACGTCAAGGACGTGGTCCAGGCCCTCATCGAGGCCAACAAGACCGGCAGGCCCGGCGACGGCAAGATCTTCGTCGTGCCGGTGAAGGACGCCGTTCGCGTGCGCACCGGAGAAACCGGAGCGGCCTCTATCGTTTAACTTTTCCTCAGGAGACCAGATATGGCGACCGCCAAGAAGAAGCTCGTGAACTGGACGCCCACCGACGTCAAGGAGGAGATGCTCAAGAAGTATCCCCCCAAGGTGGCGCGCAAGCGGGCCAAACAGATACTCGTCAACGAGGCCTTGGAAAACGAGACCCCGGAAATCGCGGCCAACGTGCGCACCATTCCGGGCATCATCACCATGCGCGGCTGCACCTACGCGGGCTGCAAGGGCGTTATCCTCGGTCCCACGCGCGACATCGTGAACATCACCCACGGCCCCATCGGCTGCGGATTCTATTCCTGGCTGACCCGCCGCAACCAGACCGACGCCTCGGCCGAGGGCGCCGAGAACTACATGCCCTACTGTTTCTCCACCGACATGGAGGACAAGGACATCATCTTCGGCGGCGAGAAGAAGCTCGAGGCGGCCATCCAGGAGGCCTACGACCTCTTCCATCCCAAGGCCATCGCCATCTTCGCCACCTGCCCCGTGGGGCTCATCGGCGACGACATCCACGCCGTGGCCAGGAAGATGAAGGAGAAGTTCGGCGACTGCAACGTGTTCGGCTTCTCCTGCGAGGGCTACAAGGGCGTATCCCAGTCCGCCGGCCACCACATCGCAAACAACCAGATCTTCCGCCACGTGGTGGGCGAGAACGACGCGGAAAAGCCCGGCGAATACCGCATCAACCTGCTGGGTGAATACAACATCGGCGGCGACGGCTTCGAGATCGACCGCATCCTCAAGAAGTGCGGCATCACGAGCATCTCCACCTTCTCGGGCAACTCCACCTACGACCAGTTCGCCTCGGCCCACAAGGCCGACCTGAACTGCGTCATGTGCCACCGCTCCATCAACTACGTGGCCGACATGCTGGAGACCAAGTACGGCATCCCCTGGATCAAGGTGAACTTCATCGGCGCCCAGTCCACGGCCAAGAGCCTGCGCAAGATCGGCGCCTACTTCGGCGACAAATCCCTCATCGAGCGCATCGAGGAGGTCATCGCCGAGGAGATGCCCGCCGTGGAGGCCGCCATCGCCGACGTCCTGCCCCGCACCAAGGGCAAGAAGGCCATGCTCTTCGTGGGCGGCTCCCGGGCCCACCACTACCAGGAGCTGTTCGCCGAGATCGGCATGGCCACCCTGTCCGCGGGCTACGAGTTCGCCCACCGCGACGACTACGAGGGCCGCAGGGTCATCCCGGACATCAAGGTGGACGCGGACAGCCGCAACATCGAGGAGATCACCGTCGAGCCCGACGAGACCCGCTACAGCCCCCGCAAGTCCGCACAGGAGATGGCGGCCCTGGAAAAGGACGGGTTCACGTTCAAGGAATACGACGGGATGATCCCGGACATGCAGGAAGGCTCCCTGGTTGTGGACGACTGCAACCAGTACGAGGCCGAAAAGATGGTGGAGATGCTCAAGCCCGACATCTTCTGCGCGGGCATCAAGGAGAAGTACTCCATCCAGAAGCTGGGCATCCCCATGAAGCAGCTGCACAGCTACGACTCCGGAGGCCCCTACGCCGGGTTCAAGGGCGCCGTGAACTTCTACAACGAGATCGACCGCCTCGTGAACAGCAAGGTCTGGAGCTACATGAAGGCGCCCTGGCAGGAAGCCCCCGAACTTTCGGCCACCTACGTCTGGGAATAGCCCCAAGCCACACCAAGAGGATACTTACATGTTACTCAGACACACCCCCAAAGAGGTCGCCGAGCGCAAGACCTTGACCATCAACCCGGCCAAGACCTGCCAGCCGATCGGGGCCATGTATGCGGCGCTGGGCGTCCACGGATGCCTGCCCCACAGCCACGGCTCCCAAGGCTGCTGCGCCTACCACCGCAGCATGCTCACCCGGCACTACAAGGAGCCCATCTCCGCGGGCACCAGCTCCTTCACCGAGGGAGCTTCGGTGTTCGGCGGCCAGGCCAACCTGGTGCAGGCCCTGGACAACATGTTCACCATCTACGAGCCCGAAGTGGTGGCCGTGCACACCACCTGCCTGTCCGAGACCATCGGCGACGACCTGCCCCAGATCACGGACAAGGCCCGCAAGGAGGGCAAGATCCCGGCGGGCAAGGAAGTCATCTACGCCAACACCCCGAGCTATGTCGGATCCCATGTCACGGGCTTCTCCAACATGGTCAAGGGCATGGTCAACCTGGCCGTGTCCACGGGCCACAAGAACGGCAAGGTGAACGTCATCCCCGGCTGGGTCGAGCCCGCGGACATGGAGGAGATCAAGCGCATGGCCGCCCTGGTCGGCGTGGACATCACCCTGTTCCCGGACACCTCCGGCGTGCTCAACGGCCCCCTGTCCGGCGAGTACCACATGTTCCCCGAGGGTGGAGTCACCATCAAGGAGCTCAAGGGTTCGGGCGACGCCATCGGCACCCTGGCCCTGGGCGAGTGGTGTTCCTCCGAGGCCGCGCGCCTTCTGGACACCAAGTTCAAGGTGCCCTGCAAGGTCCTGGACATGCCCTTCGGCCTGAAGGCCACGGACCGCTTCATCGACGCCCTGCGCATCATCGCCGGGGTCAGCGTGCCCGAGGACATCACCCGCGAGCGCGGGCAGCTGGTGGATATGATCTCCGACATGCACCAGTACTTCTACCACAAGCGCGTGGCCCTGGCCGGGGACCCCGACCAGATGATCGCCCTGACCGAGTTCCTGTGCTCCATCGACATGTGCCCGGCCTACGTGGTCACCGGCACCCCGGGCAAAAAGTTCGAAAAGCGCATCAAGGAGATCACCGCCGACATGCCTTGCGAGGTCAAGGTCAAGTGCGGCCAGGGCGCGGACATGTTCCTGCTCCACCAATGGATCAAGAACGAGCCCGTGGATCTGATCATCTCCAACTCCTACGGCAAGTACATCGCCCGGGACGAGGACATCCCGATGGTGCGCTTCGGCTTCCCCATCACCGACCGGGTGGGGCACCAGTACTTCCCCACCGTCGGCTACAAGGGCGGAATCAGGCTCCTGGAAATGATCCTGGGCCGCCTGCTGGACCGCACGGACCGCGACGCTCCCGAGCAGAGCTTCGAACTCGTCTACTAAACCCCGCGCGCGGGGGAGGCCCCCCTCCCCCGCCGCATAACCAAGGCATCGTTCAATACGGGAGCGGACATGGCCACCGTGCATTCCATTCGAGGCAATCATCCCTGTTTCAGCCCCGGCGCGCGCGAGCGCGTGGGCAGGCTGCACCTGCCCGTTGCGCCCCGGGCCACGTCCCGCATCCGCTTTTCCCCGAGCGCCGCCCTGCCCGAGGCCCTGAGCCCCCAGGAAGCCCTGACGCTCCTGGACGACGTGCTGGCCGAGGGCCGCGAGCTGGGCATGGTGGGCATCACCGGCCCCGGCGACCCCATGGCCACGCCCGAGGCCACCCTGGAAACCCTGTCCCTGGTGCGCGCCAAGCACCCGGACCTGCCCCTGTGCCTGACCACCAACGGCCTGGGCGCGGCGGAGCACGCCGAGGCCCTGGCCGGGCTCGGCCTGTCCCACGCCACCGTGCTGGTGGACGCCGTGGACCCGGCCATAGCCGAGATGATCTACGCCTGGATCCGCCCGGGCACCCGCAACGTCCCCCTGCCCGAGGCCGCCGGGATGCTGGTGGAGGAGCAGGCCCGGGCCGTCAAGGCCCTGATCGCGGCGGGCGTGCCCGTGAAGGTCAACACCACGGTCTACCGGGGCTGCAACGAGGCCCACGTCGAGGACGTGGCCAGGACCATGGCCGCCCTGGGCGCCGTGGTCATGGCCGTGGTCCCCTTCCTGGCCGCGGACGAGGGCGGCGAGGACTACTTCGCCCTGCAGCCCGGCATGGGCGTGATGCGCGAGGTGCGCGAGGCCGCGGGCAGGCACATCGAGGTCATGACCCGCGAACCGGCCTGCGGCTGGGACCTGGTGGGCCTGGAGCGCCCCCTGGCCAAGGGCCCCGCCCTGTCTTGCGGCTCCGCCCCGGGCTCCGCCCCGCGCTCCGCCCTGCCCAAGCCCTCGGGCCGCCGGGTGAACGTGGCCGTGGCCAGCCGGGGCGGCATGGAAGTGGACGCGCACCTGGGGCAGACCGACAAATTTCTGATCTACGGCCCCCGCGAGGACGGGCTGCCCTGCCTGCTGGGCACGCGCAACGCGCCCCGGCCCGGGGGCGGCGACGCCCGCTGGGAAGAGCTGGCCCTGTCCCTGTCCGACTGTTTCGCGCTCCTGGCCGCCGGCGCGGGCGACAGGCCCCGCAAGGTGCTCGGCCGCCACGGCATCCGGGTGATGGTCACCGAAGCCGAGACCGAAGGGGCCGTGGACGTCCTGTTCGGCGGCGGCAAGAAGGACCGTTGCCGCAGGCGCAAGATCAACTAGGCCCACCGGCCACACCCCTAAGACGCATAGGAGATCACCATGGCTATTCCCGAACGTATGATTCTCGTCTGTCAGAGCTTCCGCCTGGGCGGAGAGCCCAAGGGCCTGTGCAACAAACAGGGCAGCGGCGACTACCTGCAATACATCGAGGAGGAGATCCTCGATCGCGGCCTGGACTGCCAGGTCGTCACCACGGGCTGCCTCAAACAGTGCGAGGTGGGCCCCGTGATGGTGATCCAGCCCGACAACTGGTGGTTCAAGGGCGTGGACGGCGAAGAGGCCATCGACGCCATCCTGGACGCCCTGGAAGACGGCGAACCCTGCGCGGACTACCTGATTCCCTGACGCGGCGGGAAAACGGGCCGGCCGCCCCGCCCGGGCGGCCGGCACACAGAGAACGGAGATTCCCATGACCATGGACGTGCTTGAAGAGCGCAAGGACCAGATATTCACCGTAGGCGAGGGCGCCCCGGACGCAGACGCCTTCGACATGGCCTGCAACCGCCCCAGCCTGGCCGGGGCCGTGTCCCAGCGCGCCTGCGTGTTCTGCGGTTCGCGCGTGGTGCTCTATCCCATCGCCGACGCCCTGCACCTGGTGCACGGGCCCATCGGCTGCGCGGTCTACACCTGGGACATCCGCGGCTCCCTGTCCTCGGGCCCCAGCCTGCACCGCCTGTCCTTCTCCACGGACCTGCAGGAGAACGACGTGATCTTCGGCGGCGAGAAGAAGCTCGAAGCCGCCCTGTGCGAGCTCATCGAGCGCCACGCCCCCAAGGCCGCCTTCGTCTACTCCACCTGCATCGTGGGCATCATCGGCGACGATGTCGAGGCCGTGTGCCGCAGGGTGGGCGGAAAGTACGGCATCCCCGTGCTGCCCGTGCAGTCCGAGGGCTTCAAGGGCAGCAAGCGCGAGGGCTACCTCGCGGCCTGCAAGGCCATGAACCGCCTGGTGGGCACCGGCGACACCTCGGACATCAGCCCCCTGTCCGTGAACATCCTCGGGGACTTCAACCTAGCCGGGGAGATCTGGATCATCCGCAACTACCTGGAGCGCATGGGCGTGGAGGTGGTGGCCAACATCACGGGCGACGGCCGCGTGGGCGACGTGCGCAGGGCTCACGGCGCGGCCCTGAACCTGGTGCAGTGCTCCGGCGCAACCATGGACCTGGCCAAGATGATGCAGGAGGAGCACGGCGTGCCCTTCGTTCGCGTGTCCTACCTGGGCATCGAGGACATGGCCGAGTCCCTGTACAAGGTCGCCGAATTCTTCATGGACATCGATCCGACCATCGAGACCCGCACCGTGGAGCTGGTGCGCGAGGAGCTGGAGAGCCTGATGCCCAGGCTGGCCGAGCTGCGGAGGGACCTGGAGGGCAAACGCGCGGCCATCTACGTGGGCGGGGCCTTCAAGGCCTTCTCCCTGGTCAGGGCCTTCCGCCATCTGGGCATGAAGGTGGTCCTGGTGGGCTCCCAGACCGGCACCAAGGAAGACTACCGCGAACTGGCCACCATCACGGACCCGGGCACGGTGATCATCGACGACGCCAACCCCCTGGAGCTGTCCAAGTACATCAAGGAAAAGGACGTGGACGTGTTCGTGGGCGGGGTCAAGGAACGGCCCATCGCCTTCAAGCTGGGCGTGGGCTTCTGCGACCACAACCACGAGCGCAAGATCGCCCTGGAGGGCTTCGTGGGCATGTACAACTTCGCCAAGGAGATACACGCCTCGGCCATGAGCCCCATCTGGAACTTCATGCCCCGGAGGCGCAAGGCCCCGGAGGCCGAAACCTGTCCGCCCCTGGCGGCGGAAGCAGGAGGTGCGTCATGAGCGCCACCGCCACGGCCATGAGGCCCAACTACGTGTCCACCACCAACGCCTGCAAGCTCTGCACGCCCCTGGGCGCCACCCTGGCCTTCAAGGGCATCGCCAAGGGCGTGCCCTTCCTGCACGGCTCCCAGGGCTGCGCCACCTACATGCGGCGCTACATCATCAGCCATTTCCGCGAGCCCATGGACATCGCGTCCTCGGCCCTGGGCGAGAAGAACGCCATCTACGGCGGCGGCCCGAACCTCAAGAAGGGCCTGCTGAACGTGATGCGCAAGTACGCCCCCGAGGTCATCGGCGTGGCCACCACCTGCCTCACCGAGACCATCGGCGACGACGTGAAGATGATCCTCTTCGAGTTCCGCAAGGAGTTCGGCGACCTGCCCCTGCCCGAGGTGGTGCAGGTGTCCACGCCCAGCTATTCGGGCACGCACATGGACGGGTTCCACGGGGCCGTGCTGGCCATGGCCGAGCAGTTGTGCGTGGAGCAGGCCGAACCCACGGGCAAGGTCAACGTCATGCCCGGGTTCGTGTCCCCCGAGGACCTGCGCGAGATCCGCCACATGCTGGCGGCCTTCAGGCTCAAGGGCACGCTCTTGCCCGACTATTCCGACACCATGGACGGCCCGAGCTACGAGGAATACGAGCCCATCGCCCCGGGCGGCACCACCCTGGAGGAGATCCGGGCCATGTCCGGCGCCCTGGCCTCGGTGGAGTTCGGGGGCTCGCTGTTCGGGCGCAAGACCGCCGGCGCCTCCCTGGAGAACCGCTTCGGGGTGCCCAACCGCTCCCTGGGCACGCCCATCGGCCTGCGCGCCACCGACGCCCTCATGGAGGCGCTCTCGGAGATCACCTGCAAGCCCGTCCCCGCATCCCTCACGGCCGAGCGCGGCCGACTGCTGGACGCCCTGGTGGACGGCCACAAGTACATCGCGGGCAAGCGCGCCGTGGTCTACGGCGAGGAGGACCTCGTGCTGGGCATGATTTCCTTCCTGGCCGAGATCGGCATCCGGCCGGTGCTCGTGGGCACGGGCGCGGGCGGCGGCCGCCTGCGCGGCAAGGTGCACGAGGCCTGCTCCAAGCTCCTGCCCGAGATGCCCGAGGTCATGGAGAAGGTGGACTTCTTCGACATGGCCGAGCGCGCGGCGGAGCTCAAGCCCGACTTCCTGGTGGGCAACAGCAAGGGCTACCGCTACGCCCGGGAATGGAACGCGGACCTCTTGCGCGCGGGCTTCCCCGTCCACGACCGCTTCGGGGCCCAGCGCATCCGCACCCTGGGCTACCGGGGCGCCCTGGAGCTGTTCGACCGCCTGGTGAACATGGCCATCCGGCGCAAGCAGGAAACGTCGGAAATCGGCTACGGCTACATCTAGAAAACCTTGTTGAGACGAGCATGAGGAGACACCCCATGAGCGATACGCGCGACACCACCAAGCACCCCTGTTTCAACAAGGACATCAAGGGCCAGTGCGGCAGGGTCCACCTGCCCGTGGCGCCCAAGTGCAACGTGCAGTGCAACTTCTGCAACCGCAAATACGACTGCGTGAACGAATCCCGCCCTGGCGTGACCTCGGCGGTGCTCTCCCCGGGCCAGGCCACCCGCTACATGGACGACGTGCTGGCCAAGGAGCCGCGCATCACCGTGGCCGGCATCGCCGGGCCCGGCGACCCCTTCGCCAACCCCCTGGAGACCCTGGGCACCATGCGGCGCATCCGCGAGAAGTACCCGAACCTGCTGTTCTGCGTGTCCACCAACGGCCTGAACCTGCCGGGATACCTGGACGACCTGAGGGACCTGGGCGTGACCCACGTCACCGTGACCATAAACGCCGTGGATCCGGAGATCGGCGGCAAGGTCTACAAGTGGGTGCGCGACGGCAAGGTCATGTACCAGGGCCTGGAGGCGGGCAAGCTGCTCCTGGACCGCCAGCTCGCGGCCATCAAGGGCCTCAAGGAGCGGGGCATCTGCGTGAAGGTCAACACCATCGTCATCCCCGGGATCAACGACCACCACGTGGAGGAAATCGCCCGCGCGTCCAAGGAGCTGGACGTGGACCTGCACAACCTGATCCCCCTCTGCCCGGTGGAAGGAACCGCCTTCGGCCATCTGCCCGAGCCCACCAAGGCCGAGATGAAGGAACTGCGCGCGGCCGCCGGGGCCCACGTGCCCCAGATGACCCACTGCCGCCGCTGCCGCGCCGACGCCGTGGGCCTCCTGGACAAGGACATCTCCGGCAGCATGGCCGGGTGTTTGTCCGCCTGTTCCAAGCTGGAGCTGCCCATGATCGAGGCCAAGCCCTACGTGGCCGTGGCCACCCGCGAGGGCCTGCTCGTGAACCAGCACCTGGGCGAGGCCAAGCGCTTCCAGGTCTGGGGGCTCAAGGACGGCGCGCCCGTGATGCTGGAGGAGCGCCAGGCCCCGCCCACGGGGTGCGGCCCCAAGCGCTGGAGCGCCCTGGCCGCCACCCTCAAGGACTGCGGCTCAGTCTTCTGCGCGGCCGCGGGCGAGACGCCCATCCTGCTGCTCAAGGAGTCGGGCCTGGACGTGCACGCTTGCTCCGGGTTCATCAACGACATCCTGGGCGCGCACTTCGGCACCGGCGACCTCTCGCCCTACAAGGCCCGCGTCAGCGGCGGCTGCGCCCTGGGCGGCTGCACGGGCGGCGGCGAAGGCTGCGGCTGATCCCGCCCCCGACGAACTAATTAAACAAGGCCTCGCGCAGCTACTGCGCGGGGCCCTGATGCTTCCCGGACCAAAGCGGACGCAACGCGGTCCGCTCACGGTCTCAGGCAGTTCAAAAACGTGCGGATGCAAGACGCAAGAAAAAGGCAAGACCGACGCGTATTCCCCGCGCTTTCGCTACGCGAGGTTTTGCCTTTTTCGCAGCAACGAAGCAGACGTGCGCTTTTCAACTGCCTGAACGTTTTTCGCGGCGGCAGCGCATCCTGCCCGCCGCAACATCCTCTTCGAGGCCGAATTTCCTGATGCGGTAGCCGATCTGGCGTTCGGTGATGCCCAGGGCCTCGCCCGCGCGGCGCTTGATCCAGCTGTTCTCGCGCAGGGCGCGGACCACCTCCTCGCGCTCCGTGTCCTTGAGGGACTTGATGGGCGGGGCGGGTGCCGGGGCCACGGCGGCCTCGGGGCCGCCCCAGGCCTGCGCGGGCGCGGCCTCGCCGTTTTCCTGGGGCAGGACGCAGGACTCGGGCACGATGGCCTGCTTGATGTGGTCCAGGTCGATGCGGTTGCCCTCGGCCATGATCACCAGGCGCTCCACCAGGTTCTCCAGCTCGCGCACGTTGCCGGGCCAGTCGTGCTGGTTGAGGAGGGCCAGGGCCGGAGGCGTGAAGAACAGGTCGCGCCCGTATTCGCGGGCCACCTTGCGCAGAAAATGGTTGAGCAGGCCCACCACGTCCTCCTTGCGGCGGCGCAGGGGCGGCACGGTGATGGGAAAGACGTTCAGGCGGTAGTAGAGGTCCAGGCGGAAGCTGCCCTTGTCCACCAGGGTCTTCAAATCCCGGTTGGTGGCCGCGAGGATGCGCACGTCCGTGCGGATGGTGCGGTTGCCGCCCAGGCGCTCGAATTCGCGGTCCTGGAGCACGCGCAGCAGCTTGGCCTGCAGCCCCAGGGACAGCTCGCCGATCTCGTCCAGAAAGATGCTGCCCTTGTTGGCGTCTTCGAAACGCCCGGCCTTGGCCCCGGAGGCCCCGGTGAAGGCCCCGCGCTCGTAGCCGAAGAGCTCGCTCTCCAGGAGGTTCTCGGGGATGCTGGCGCAGTTGACCTTGATGAAGGGGTTGCTCTTGCGCTCGCTGAGTTCGTGGATGATGCGCGCGATGAGGGTCTTGCCCGTGCCCGACTCGCCCAGGAGCATGACCGTGGCCTTGGTGGGGGCCACCTTGGCCAGCTTGCGCTCCACCTCCTGCATGGAGGGGCTCTTGCCCACGATGTACAGGCCCTGGGCTTCCTTGGACAGCTGATACTTGAGGGTCACGTTCTCGCGCCGGAGGTCCTCCTCGCGGGCGCGCACGGTCTCGTTCAAACGGATGAACTGGGCGATGAGCGTGGCCAGGACGTTGAGGAATTCGATGTCCTCCTCGGGGGTGTTCCCGCCGCCGAAGAGCCGGTCCACGCTGAGCACGCCGATGGGCTCGTTGTTCAGGATGATGGGCACGCCCGTGTAGGAGATGCGCTCGTGCTTCGAGGCACGCGCGCCCGTGCGGTCCAGAAACAGCGGATCGTGGCTCACGTCGGGGACGTGCAGGGGCCGCATGGTGCGGAAGATGGTTCCCGTGACCCCTTCGCCGGAACGGTACACGCCCCGCTTGCGCTCCTCGTCGGAGAGCCCGTGCGAGGCCATGATCACCAGATGCTCGGAGTCCGGGTCCAGGAGCGTCACCGTGGCCCGCTCCATGGACAGGGTGGACGACAGGATGCGCAGCACCTCCTGCAAGGCGGCTTCCAGGTCCAAGGCCTTGTGGATGATGGCGCTGACGTCGGAGAGCACCTGAATCTTGAGAGCGCTGATGCTGGTATCCATGCCCGCATTTTTGCAAGAATCACACCCGCGCGCTCGCCAATGAACAGGCCCATTTTTATTCTTATATTACAGCAATATATCCAACAAGGCCGACATTTCTGACCAGAAACATACCACATAAATGTAAATTTACGTCAAATCACGGCGGCTTTCAAAATAGTTTTTTACATAAAAGTCAACATTACGTTCTGCAGTTCAGGCCGGGCGCGAGGCCGAACAGCACCTTCCCTAGACCGCATCCAAATACCGCTGCAATGCCGTAGCGAGCTTTCCAATGTGGATGCCGTCCACAAAGCTGTGATGCACTTGGACCGAAAACGGCAGCATCAGCCTGCCGTCCCGCTCGTAATATTTCCCCCAGTCGAACATGGGCTGGGCCTTTTCCCCGTCACCGAAGTCCGTGTGCGAGACGTGGGTGAACGAGACCCACGGCAAGGCGGAGAACACGAACACATCGTTTTCCGGCGGCCCGGCGAAGTACTCCTTCTGGGCCCGCGCCGTGGCCGACGCCAGGCGCACATAGGCCTCCATGGAATCCCGCATGGGCGCGCTCACGAACTTGAACAACTCCGTGTCCCGGTCCAGCCAGGTGAACGACGTGTCGATGGCCTCGTAGAGCACGACCTCCCCGTCGAGAAACCTGTAGCGGAACTCCTCGATGGCGTTGGCGCACCTGGCCACGGCAAAGACAAAGGCCAGTGAAAAGGACAGCCCCCTTTCCCGGACAACGGATTTGAAATGCGTCACGTCCACATCGTACCCCACGCAATAACGCGGCTGAACGGCATGTCTGAACACCTGGCAGTGGACGCTGCGCTTCCAGCACGAAAGGTCAACGGTCCGATACGTATTGGCCACATCGCTCTCCTTTTCCCGGGGACACGCCCCGCATCCGTCTTGCCTGCTTGATATGCCTGTTGCAAACGACAATACAGTAATAATCCAAAGGAGAAAGCCCATGCAGGACGAACGACACAATTCCGCGTCCGAGGAAAAACCCGAGACCGCTGAACTGGACCAATAAGAAACTGAACCAGGTGGCTGGCGGAGTCCTCTTCCCCTTCGAGATCACTGACCAGATCGGAAGCACCGTCAACACCACCCCTGGCGAAACCCCCGACATAGCCCGCAACCAGATCTGGCAGCGGCATATTTTCCAACGAAACAAGGGGCCCCGGCATTGTCGGGGCCCCTTGTTTCGCGCTCGGGGCCGGAGGGGCTTAGTCCCGGCTCAGAGCTCCTGGCGCCGGGTCAGTTCGCAGAACAGCCCGCGCCAGACAGGAGCTCCCGCTCCGTGTAGCGGCCTCGCCTGGACCGGCGGACACAGAACCCAAATCAGCCCCCAAGCCACGAAAAAGGGACCCAGGTATTAGACTGAATCCCTTGACCTTTTGGTGGTGGAGCTGGACAGAATCGAACTGACGGCCTCTTGAATGCCATTCATTGCACTTTGGGGGCAAACGACACTCATAACAACCTTAAATCAATGAACTTTCGCCCGTCATTTCACCCTTTGGCCGCCGTGTGCATAGTGTGCATGGTGTCTAATGATTTCAACCAGTTGCGCAGGGGCAAAAATTAAAAGCGGACACATAGCGGACACACAACATGCTGACTTAAGGTTGACGGGCTAAAGCCTACGGGGCCTATGGAGAGTTTGCGAGAGATGGCCTCGGTTCTTCAACCACTAGGCAACGATTTTAAGGTGAACTTTACAGTCCAGTTTCCCCGTCCACATATCATCTCTGCTGCCATGCGGCAGAGGGTGCGCACCTTCGGCAAACTTCCATGTTAATTATCGGCTGGTAACGCCAACAAAACTGGCAGGATAAAGATTTCTGTCGTAGATAACTGCGGGGACAAGTGCAGAGGAAAAATCCTCAGGAAAAGCTTTCTTGTTCTTGAATACTTCTGTGAACTTCGCGTACAAAACGCGATGGCCCGTTGTTATGAAAACCCCATCTGTCTGTATATTGCCCCGAGAACACTAAATGAACTTCGCTCTTTGCGCGAGTCAGCCCAACGTAAAACAATCTACGCTTTTCGCGCAAGGCACCCGCCCCATCACTCGACCATGGAATTCTGCCTTCTTCTAGCCCAACCATTATCACGACATCAAACTCAAGTCCCTTTGCTGAGTGCAATGTGGTCAAATTCAAATGGTTAGGTGAACGCCCCTGCCCTCCAAAGGATGCAACTGTAAATTTGGACAAAGGGTGCCCAGGCTTTGCAACTTCAAGAAGCCTAGTCACCTTTAGCTTATCGTCACTTAATCTAGATTCACTCTCCAGAGTCTTCATCACACAGCAATCAAGGATTCCTTCTAGCCATATATGCAAAGGAATGTCAGGCGTTCTATTTGCATACAAGTATTCAACCAGAGAAGCCCTAACAGAGCGAATTTCTGCATCAGAAGACAAAAAATCGTTAAACAAAACCCATTGCCGTATTATACCCGAAAAGCTTGGATCACCCTTTTGCCAGCCGCCAGCGCACCAAGCTGCACAATCTTCTAGCCAATAAGTCACAGCCGACGGTTGATATGGACTGTTACCGTCTACACGGATGTAATCCCAGCCTTGCTTTGACACTTCTTCCGCAACAACATCACCGTCAAATCTATCAAGATAAAAAACACCTATATCGCCAATATTCATTGAAGAATTTCTGGAAAGTATCTCTGGAATAATTTCGCTACAGATATTGCTCGCTTGTTCCCTAAGGGATGGGGGAAAATGGTGGAAGAAAATCAAGCCCTGTTCACCGGAGTAAGCAGTACAGCCGCGAACCTCACCGAGGGCAACCTCTGAAGCTTTGATAATAGCATTACCACACCGATAATTCAGCTTTAACCTTACGGTTTCAAACCCCATAAGATCAGATAATTCCTTTATCAGTTCTGGCCTTGCTCCAGAAAACCCATAAATGGACTGATCAGGATCACCGACAGCAACGATCCTGATCCCTGCCTGCACACAGAGGACCTTAACCATCTCATGCAAGACAACACCGAGATCTTGGTATTCATCCACAAAAACGACTGGGAACTGAGCGGCCAATAATTTTCGAATCCACTCATTTTCTTGAACCATTTTCAATCCAGTCAGCATCATCCAATCGAAATCTACAATCCCATTTTCAAGCAAAAGCCTTTCGAATTCTTCGATAACCATAGCGGCTTCTTTATTTTGCTCACGCCATCCGTCCGAATTGCGGTCGATGTATACCCTTCGATATGAATCAATGTTGGGCCTCCACTGGTCATTAATGCCGCAGTTATCATAAGCCTGCTGCTTCAATGCATTAATGTCATTATCAGTTCCAACTATGAATGGAGAAGAAATTCCAACACCTGCCAAATGAGCGAATGGCAAAATAATATGCTTTAAACAAAAAGAATGAACAGTTCCGATTGAAACACGATTGCCCTCACGCAGCCCCAAGGAGTGAAGTTTACGTTTCAAATCTCGCACACACTGCTTATTATATGTAATGCATGCAGTTCGGCGGGGTGGAAGGACATCCTCCCGTAAAACCTTCGCCAACTTGTGGGTAAGGGTATAAGTTTTTCCACTCCCTGGCCCTGCGAGGACCACACAGTTTCCCGAAGATTCGTAAGCCGTTGCTTGCTCTGGGTTCCCAGAGAACATCGGTACGGCGAAAGACGATTCCAAATTGGTGCTAGACGATTCGGGCTGCGACATGCTTAATCCCTTCAGCTATGTAATTCGGACAAGCTGTTGCGCCTGTTCTCAATATGGCGCACGAAAGTCTTTGCGCAAATCTTCCTTTCCCGATTGTATCTATATCATCCAAAAGCTTTTCGACATCTAAGTTGTCAGGAGCATCTGACCATTGTTGCATCCTTGTTTCATATACACTGCCAGGTTTGAGCTCTTTAGTCGTTGTCAAAAATTCCGAGTGAAGCCCACATTTGAATAGTTCGACCTCAAGGGTATGGGTGTTCACAAAGAGCCCTCTAGAACGTGATCCTTCAAAAAGCGGCTTAATCTCTTCATCGAAAGATTCTCCTATAGGAAGGATAGCTTTCGTCATTGATATAAGTCTAGAGACGCTTAGCGCTTGGATAAGGCCACCTTGATTGTTAAGGACTTGGTTTCCATTTTTGTTCAATCTTGGCGTCCCATCATAGTAGGTTGACCTTGGATCATAATCCGTCAGAACAGCGTATGGGATATCCAGCCCCCGTGGCCCTATCAGCTTCAAATAAGTCGCGAAATCGACCCCGGAAATCGAACATACAGAAATTCCTAATTCATCAAGATCATACCCTTGATGCTTGGCAAGAATGGGAATCAAATACTTCTCAGCATCCCCTTCGACCAAGACCACGCCTCGCGCAAACAGCAGCTCGCCGCGATTCACATCAATATAGCGCTCCAAATCGGCAAATTCACCCGGCTCGAGTTCAACGCTTGATGTCGACACCGCCCTAGTCGCTGTTGAATCACTGTCATAACGAAGGCAAACAAAATCCCTAAGGGGGGTGACGCTAGCGATGTGTGGAGAATGAGTGGTCACTATAACCGTCGAAGATTCAGGCAGCTTGGCCTCCTGATTAATGAAATCTCGTTTTCGAAGATAGTTGCGAAAAATCAAGCGTTGCAAATTGGGATGAAGATGCGCTTCTGGCTCTTCAATGGCGAGAAAAGTATGATCCCGGCTCCCCTCTATGACTAGCTGCTCATATTCTAAAGCCTTAAGCGCAAAATAAAGCAAATTTGCAGTTCCAAGACTTGCATCTGAAATACCACGGTCGCCGCCATCTATGAACAACTTAAGGGCCCTGATTAGCCTATCGGTGTCCGATGGTGAAAACCGAAGCATCATTTCAAGCGCCTGAGCTGAGCCAACCATCTCGTAAAGCTTTTTAGAAATAGCTTCGGATACAGTCTTAACTTCGGGTAGATTGGCAATCCCCCCCGCAATGTTGTCCAACTCACCCGCCAGCGCTTCCAATTTCGCCCGATCTATTTCGCCAGCAGCATGATCCAGCAGGGGACGCAAAGGCGAACGAGTCCAACGGGCAAGATCCCCTTCACAATCCCTAAGAGCAGGAATCAAATCCATCGGCAATCGACGCCTAAGATCATAGCCTATTCGGTTTTCAGTTCGATCGGCCCCATACACAGAAAATTCATAGTCCGATTCTTTCTGTGGTGGTTCAGTCAAATCAGGTTTTGCCATAAATACGTAGGTCAATCGCGAAACCATCGGCACGGGCTGGATCAGATGCTCCGCAAGGACGGCGAGATGGTCTACATTGTCCTCAAAGTCCGTAATATCTATCGAAACCCAAATGCAGACATCCGCTGCCAGAGGGCGTTCCAGTCCATCCCAAAAATCTTCCATGCGTAGTTGCCGAGCCGAATCAGGCAGCGAGGGATCAAGGACCAAACGAAGCGCGTGAAGAAAGTTGGACTTACCGACCTTATTTTCGCCCATTACGACCATGTTATGACCGATGGCGACATCGACATCCTGAAAATTTCTAAAGTTCTTTATCCGTACGCGATTAATTCTCATAGCGACTCTTCCAGCTAAATGACTTCGTTATATTTCTGGGAATAGATCTCGAACAGGGATGTAGGCATCATTACTTTCCGAAGCTCGACGCGCCTTTCGCCGAACGACTTCCTTAAAATCTAGATTATGGTTTATCATTTCCCATAGATCCCACCCATCCATGCATATAATTTTCGTTGAACGCCCTGTGCGAAAAGCTTCAAGCCCCTCTGAGGAAAACCCCGAATAACTGACAAACAGCCCCCGCGCCCAAGCCGCTTTTGCTGTAACCTTGCCATGAAAAACCAATAACTCAGCCTGACCAATCCGGGAGTCCTGCCATTTCGCCTCTAGCAGATAGGTCTGACCATCAAATTCAAAACTACCGTCTATCTGCTCGCCGGTATTACGAAAACCACCTCTTGGCAACAGATCGAACATTCGAAATAGGCCAGAAAGAACGCCCTCAAAAGCGTACCCGCGCTCACGTGGAGGAAGGCTTGAGATACAGGTCAGATCGCTTTCGAAGCTGCCTAGATCGATGCTTTTTTCAAGATAGTCGTTACTCTTTAGATCGCTACGCGGCAACGAATTCAAAAACTCAGGATCGTAAAGCTCGGGAATTTTGAAATCGACCCCGAGTATCGCCTTGTTAAGGGCGGTAATTTCTTCGAAGGTCACAGGATTGGATTTTCTCCGTTTCTCATTTCCACGGCGTACGATTTCAATGATGAGCCTACAAAAGTACCCCCTCTTATATTCAAGAGTGTGTTCCAGCAACTTCGATATCGCGGGGAGTTTGCTGCCACCAGTCCAATACTCAGCCAGCCCTAAATCGTACGCAATGGCAGGGAAAGAAAGACGCTGGGCTCCACGTGGATGTGGTGTACCCGGCAAAAAGTCATAGAGAATATCGGCCATCTCCACGACAGAATTACTCTCCTTCAACGTCAGCGCCATTAAGCTTCCACCTCGCTGGAAAGGCTGTGCACTCGCTCGCTTGGGGTTTATTTATTCACTCTTCATTAGGTCAGCAGCTTCATATAATCGAACATTAACCCCAAAAAATTATTTGCATCCACCCATAACAAAAACGATTAGCCCCTGATATCAAGCAACATAACGTCATGACAAGATGCCAGCCAATCAGACAGATATAGTCGTGTATATTCGAACCACCCGACGGCGTTCTTAAGATGAATCAGGCTGTCGGTCATTCCGCCGTGCAAGGCCAGGGTATCTGTTCGAAACGGAGGTAAATCACTGATCATATATGGCGAATTACCTGTGTTCTGGTACGTTCCCGGAAGCTGCTCCGAACCGAGAATTTTCCTCTCATTTCTTCCCAAAATCTCCCCTTTTCAGGTCCATACCCCTTTTTACTTCGCTAAAGAACCCCGATATCGCCCCATGCAGCGAGCACACTCCAAAATACTGCTAACAATTTAAATACACACCCCATTTCCCCACATTTGCCACTCCAAACCACCGGCATATACCGGTCCATATCCCTCAAAACCCCTATTTTGCACTGCCATTTCGGGCTGTTATTTGACGCTCTTGACCTCCCGCGTGTTATACTTCGGTCCATTCATGAAGGCTCTTTTGCCAAACAACCGGAGTAAGCATGATCGCAGACAAGATTCTCCTTACCATTCAGGAAGCCGCAGACATCCTGCGGGTGCATCGGGCTACGGTCTCGCGCATGTTGGACTATGGCGAGTTGCCCTGTGTTCTGGTACGTTCCCGGAAGCTGATCCGAACCGAGGATTTGTTGAGGTTCATTGACAGCCAAATAGGGAAATGACGGGCGGATGCTCCGTGGAGACTAGCCAATGGCAACAGTCACTATCGCGGCGCGTTCGCGCACCAACGGAAAAAGCTACGTTGTGCAGTATCTCGACCCGGACACGGGCCGAAAGAAGTACCACGCCTCGTTTCGGCGGCGTGACTTGGCGCAGCAGGAAGCAAACAAGCTCAGGGTCATTCTGGACGACGGGCAATTGCCGGAGAAGAGGCAGAGGCGCAAGCAGCGCAAGGGCAAGACCTTCGGCGACGTGGCCGAACTGTGTCGGCAGGAATGGCGGCGCAGGGAACAGGAAGGCGACCTCAGCCCGACCACGGCGAAGGGCTATCTGACCTTCCTGAAGCCGCTGGAAGAAAAGTGGTCCAACGCCCTCATGGCGACCATCCGGCGAACCGACGTCCTGAACTACCGTGCGGACCTGGCCGAGCGGAAATCCAAGGCCCTGGCAAACCGCCGCCTGTTCGTCCTGAAACAGGTCTTTGCCAAGGCTCTTGAACTGGACTGCATCGACAAGGACGAAATCGCGGGAATCCGCTACCTGAGCGAAAAGGAGCATGAGCGCAAGTCGTTCATGTACCCCGACAAGGTGGGCAAGCTGCTTGCGGCTGCGGCCAAGGGCCGGGCCAAGCACTACCTGCCCCTCGCCATCCTCCTGTCCGTGGAGCACGGGGCCAGCAAGCAGGAAGTTCTGGACCTGACCTGGGACGACATCACTCTGGACTACGGCGAAACCGGGGTCATCCGCTTCCTTCGCACCAAGACCGGGGTTGAAAGGGTCCACCGCATCATGCCCCGGACCCGAAAAGCCCTGCTAGAACGCCGGGCCTACCTGGACAAAAACCGATCCTCACGGGGTATCGAACCGGTCGGAACCCATGTGGTCGGCCACCTGGACGGAACCCGCATGGGGGACTTCAAGACCGCTTGGAACCGGGTTTGCACCGGGTTGGGACTCACGAACTTCCACTTCCACGACAACCGGCACACCTTCTGCTCCAACATCATCATGGCGGGCGGCACCCTCAAGCACGCCAAGGAGATGATCGGGCACAAGACCCTCAGGATGACGGACCGCTATTCCCACCTCGAAGCGGCCCGCGACAACCCCATCCAGTCCATCCTCGCAGCGCACTATAGTTCCTCTTCCTGACCAAATCGCTCAAAAGCCACGCTGGCAAGACGCGAGGAGAATGCAAGGCCGAAGTGTATTGCGCATACATGAGGATTTGCATCCGACGAAGCAACGCCGCCAGCGGGGAATTTTCAGCGATTTGGATCGCCTCGTTTGGACCGGCGGACACATAGCGGACACAGAACCCAAATCAGCCCCCAAGCCACGAAAAAAGGGACCCAGGTATTAGCCTGAATCCCTTGAACTTTCGGTGGTGGAGCTGGACAGAATCGAACTGACGGCCTCTTGAATGCCATTCAAGCGCTCTCCCAACTGAGCTACAGCCCCACGCTTTGGGAGAGCGAATATGTATCCAAACGCGCTGGGTTGTCAAGACCGCCGGGATAGAATTTCCCGGCCGCGCCCATGGCCCGCCGGGCAACAGCCCTTTCCCCTTGCCGCCGCCCCGGCCCCACGGACCCGGAGAATCCATGTTGGTTCTTTGCAGGACGGCGACGCTATGCTACATAATGCGGTATCCCGAAAACCGCCGGCTGCCGTTTCAGCCCCGTTTCCCGGGGACGGCCACGGCCCGCTGCGGAGCCCCGAGGGAGAAGCGGACAAGGATGGAAACCGCCACCATGACAGCGTCCCCCCGACGTTCCCTGGCCAGCCGGCTGACACTGGTCATCGGCCTGTATTCCACGGCCCTCGGCCTGGCGGTGCTGGGTCTGGCCGCGGGGTTGATCTTCCTGCATCTCTCCGAGGACCTTGATCTGCAGGCCCGGACCTCGGCCTTGCACTTGGCCAGGTCCCTGGAACTCCCCATCTGGAACCGGGACATGGACGCCGCACAGGACCTCTGCCAAGCCCTGGCGCACCAGGACGACGTGGAATTCGTCGAGGTCACCGGGCCGAAAAACGAGATCATTTCCCAGCACCAGAGCGACCGCCCCTGGATCATCGAGGCAAGCGCCAAGATCAACCACTACGGACAATTCCTCGGCCGCGTGCGCCTGGGCCTGAACGACGACCGCAGACGCCAGAGCCTGCTTCTTTTCCTGCCCCTGGGCGCGGGATTGGTGGTCTTCATCGCCCTGTGCCATCTCCTGCTGCACAGATCGCTGATCAGGCCGCTGCTGCACGAGCCCTTTGCCGACCTGGGCCGGATCATCGACGCCTATGCGGCGGGCGACTTCTCCTCGCCCCGGTCCCGGCCGCCCGCGGCCGAGTTCGCCTCGCTCTACGCCCGGCTGGAATCCATGGGCCGCACCATGCAGGGCAAGATGGAGACCCTCAAGGAAAACCAGAGCCGACTGGCCATGGCCTTCGATGCGGCCAACGACGGCCTCTGGGACTGGGACGTGGCCTCGGGCAGGACGTATTTCAGCCCCCGCTACTACGCCATGTTGGGCTACGAGCCCGAGGACTTCGAGCCCACCTTCGAGTCCTGGCTGGGCCTGGTGCATCCCGACGACCTGCAGCGCACCCAGGACACGCTGCGGGCGCGGATGCAAAGCGGCGAACCCTACAGCGCCGAATTCCGCATGCGCCACAAGTCCGGCGAATGGCACTGGATCCTGGGCCGGGGCCGGGTGGTCAAACGCGACGGGGCGGGCGCCCCCCTGCGCATGTCCGGAACCCACGTCAACATCACCGCCGTCAAGACGGCCCAACAGGCCCTGGAAGCCAGCGAAAGCCGCTTCGCCAAGGCCTTCGACGCCAGCCCCGCGCCCCAGGTGCTTTCGGAAATCGCCACGGGCCGCATCTTCGCGGTCAACGACAGCTGGGTCGGACTCCTGGAGCACAGCAGGGAGGAACAGCTTGGGCGAACCTCCAAGGAACTGGGCATCTGGGTCGATCCCAGCGACCGCGACCGGGCCGTGGATATCCTGGCGGCCAAAGGCGCCCTCAAAGACTATCCCATCGAATTCGTGACCAAATCCGGCCGCAGGCGCCACACCCTGTGGTCCGCAGAGATCATCAGCCTCGACGGCAAGGATGTGCTGCTCTCGTTCATCTACGACTACACCGAGCGCAAGCGTGCCGAGGAGGCCCTGGCCAGGAGCGAGGAACAATACCGTTCCCTGTTCGAGGTGGCCCAGGACGCCATCTTCGTCCACCACCATGGACGCTTCGTGGATTGCAACGGCAGCGCCGAGGCCCTGCTGGGCCGCACCAGGGAGGAAATCCTGGGCAAACGGCCCTCGGACTTTTCCCCGAGATTCCAGCCCGACGGCCGCGAGAGCGACAAGGCCGAGGAACAGATCATGAAGGACAGCCTGGCGGGCAAGCCCCTGCTCTTCGACTGGACCTTCCAGCTCCCGGACGAAGCCCTGATCCTGGCGGAGGTTTCCCTGCAATCCCTGGGCTCCGGCAACGGGGACACGCTCATGGCCATGATCCGCGACGTCACCGAGCGCCGGCGCGCGGAACAGTTGCTCAGGCAGTCCGAGGAAAAATTCTCGCGGCTGTTCATGCTCTCGCCGGACATCATCCTGCTCACGGACATGGAGACCGGCCGGATCATGGACGTGAACGAGTCGTTCCTGCTGCGCACGGGGTATTCCCGCGACGAGGTCCTGGGTCGCACAGCCGTGGAGCTGGGCCTGTTCTCCCACCCCCCCCAGCACGAGGAACTGCGCGAGCGCCTCAGACAGGCGGGCAAGGTGGAGAATTTCGAGTTCGCCTGCCTGGGCCGCCACGGGCAGGACGGGGTCTGTTCCCTGTCCGCCCAGGTGCTGGACATCGAGGGCCGGTCCCTGGTGCTGTCCATCTCCCGCGACGTCACCGAAGTCAAAAGGATGCAGGAGATCATGGTCCAGACGGAAAAGATGATCTCCGTGGGCGGCATCGCGGCGGGCATCGCCCACGAGATCAACAACCCCCTGGGCATCGTGCTCCAGGCCACCCAGAACCTGGTCCAGCGCACGCGTACGGACTTCCCGAAAAACCGGGAGGCGGCCCGGGAGGCGGGCCTGGACATGGACCGGCTGGCCGACTACATGCGCGCGCGCAAACTGGACAAGTTCATCGAGGACATCCGCGCCGCGGCCCTCAGGGCCTCGAGCATCATCCGCCACCTCCTGGACTTCAGCAGGCGCAGCGAGTCCCGGCGCGCGCTCTGCGACCTCGCGGCCATCGCCGACAGGGCCCTGACCCTGGCCCGCAACGACTACGACCTGAAAAAGAATTTCGACTTCAAGCGCATCAAGGTGAACGTCTTCGCGGACCAGGACCTGGAGCCCGTCACATGCACGGAAACGGAGATCGAGCAGGTGCTCCTGAACCTGCTGCGCAACGCGGCCCAGGCCATGGCCGAGGCCGGCCCGCCCGTGGCCGAGCCGCGCATCGACGTCCGCCTGCTGCGCCGCAAAAACGGGGTGCGCATCGAGGTCCAGGACAACGGCCCGGGCATCCCCGAGGATATCCGCAACAGGATCTTCGAGCCGTTCTTCACCACCAAGGGCCCGGACGTGGGCACGGGCCTGGGGCTGTCCGTATCCTACTTCATCGTCACCAAGGGCCACGACGGCGAGATGAGCGTGCAGTCCGCCCCCGGCGAGGGCGCACGCTTCGTCATCGACCTTCCGGACGGCGAGAGCAGCGCGTGACCCCGCCCAGGCTGATCATCGTGGACGCCGGGGGCTTCATTTTGGCGGCCCGGGAACTCGGGCTGTGTCCGCGCTTCATCCAGCACACGGGCCCCGTGGCCCCGAACCTGTCGGAGAAACTTCTGGAGGCGGACCTCGCGGAACAGGACGTCTTCTTCAAACCCGCGGACATGGGCCGTCTGCTGACGCGCAGACGGCCCATGCCGCAAACACGGGAACCCTGAATGACAATCCTGATCATCGACGACGAAGAGAGCCTGCGACGCTCCCTGGGCGCCTTTCTGGAGGACATGGACTTCGACGTCCTGGAGGCCGAGAACGGCCGCCAGGGCCTGGACGTCCTGGCCGAAGACCCGCAGGCCGTGGAGGCCGTGATCGTGGACCTGAACATGCCGATCATGGACGGCTACGCCTTCATCCCCCACGCCCTGAAGCTGGCCCCCGAGACGCCCATCGTGGTCCTCTCGGGCGTGGGCGTGGTGGAGGACGCGGTGCGGGCCGTGCGCCTGGGAGCCTGGGACTACATCACCAAGCCCCTGCAAGACATGGAGATCCTGTACCACGCCATCAGCAAGGCCCTGGAAAGGGCGCGCCTGAAGCGCGAAAACCGCATGTATCAGGAGAACCTGGAAAAGCTGGTCAAGGAGCGCACCGCCGAGCTGGAAACCTCGCGGCGCCAGGTCATGCAGCGCCTGAGCCGGGCCGCGGAATACAAGGACAACGAGACCGGCCTGCACGTCATCCGGGTGGGCGAGATCAGCGCGCTGCTGGGCCGGGCTATGGGCCTGTCCGAGGAGCGCTGCGAAATGCTCCGGGACTGCGCGCCCCTGCACGACGTGGGCAAAATCGGCATTCCCGACTCGATCCTGCTCAAGCCCGGCAAGCTGGACGAAGCGGAGTGGGAGGTCATGCGCAGGCACTGCGCGTTCGGTTGCGAAATCCTCGCCCCCCTGGGCGAGGGAAGGCGCGCCGGCGAATTCTGCGCCGACCCCATGCTGGCCACGAACGCCGGGACCGACGACCCCCTGCTCCACCTGGCCCGCACCCTGGCCCTGCTGCACCACGAGCGCTGGGACGGCACGGGGTATCCCTTCGGCCTGCGGGGCGAGGACATTCCCCTGGAGGCGCGCATCGTATCCGTGGTGGACGTGTACGACGCCCTAGCCAGCGAACGCCCGTACAAACGGGCCTTCTCGGACGAAGACAGCCTGGCCATCATCGCCGACGGCTCGGGCGCGCAGTTCGATCCCAAGGTCGTGCAGGCCTTCGCTGCCAACCGGGAGGCCATCATCGCCATCCGCGTAAAGTGGCAGGAGACCGGCTGACGCGGCACCGCCGGATGCCCAGCCTCCGGCCTAGCGGATCAGGATTCCGGCCCTGAATTCATTGGCCCCGTTCCTGCGCTCGTAGGCGCAGCGGTCAGCCATCTCGCGCACCAGATGAACCCCCAGGCCGCCCAGAGTCCGCTCCCCTATGCCCCGCCCAAGGTCGGGAGCGGGCGCGGCCAGCGGGTCGAAGGGCCGGCCCCAATCCCGCAGCAGCAGGCATATCTCGCCCGCCTCCGCCGCGCCCCCGTTGTCCAGGATGCAGGCGATCTCCACTTCGCCGCCGCCCTCCGAATAGGCGTAGCTGGCCACGTTGACGAGGAGCTCCTCCAGGATCAGCTCCAGGCGCGGGACCTGCTCCACGGGCAGGCCCAGGGCCTCGGCGCGGCCGACCACGAAGGCGCGGGCCTCGGGCAGCCGCTCCACTTCGGCGGGAATGCGCAGCGTCTCCTCAAGCAAGGATCACTTCCCCAGCAGCTCGTCCACCGTGTCCGCCACGACGAACATGGGCATCAGGCCCGAAAGCGTGAACACGTCCCGGACCATGCCCGTCAGCCCGCACAGGCGCAGCCTGCCCCCCCGGGCCTCGAGGTCCTTGACCACGGCCAGGATGCTGCGCAGCCCGGCGGAACTGATGTACTCCAGGCCGGCCAGGTCCGCGATCAGGTCCCGCCCGCCGCCGTCCTTGCAGGCGGCCTCGAATTCCGGAGCCGACTGGGCGTCCAGCCTGCCCTCGACCACAAGCAGAACGCTTTCCCCCTTCTGTTCCACGATGATGCGCATGGGTCCCCTCCTTGGTTGTCTGCATTTCCCCATACCGGAAGAAGCATCTTCTGTCGCCCCCCGCCTGAAACCGGGCGGGGCTGCCGCTTGCGCGGCGCGGGCAATCGTCCTACCTTCGCGAGAATCTCCCCCCGGGCCGCGGCCCGGGACGCCCACGGAACAACGGAGCGGACAATGCGACTGACGACCTTCTCCCTGGACGGGACCCCGCGCACCGGCGTGCTGGACGCGGACGAACTGCGCGACGTCACCGAGGCCCTGCCGAACGGCGCGGGCGCCTCCATGCAGGCCCTGGTGGACTTCTACGCCCAAGACCCCGCCGCCTTCCCCGGGCTAATGCGCGACGCTGCGGCCAAGGCCCCGGCCGTGGACCAGGCGCGTGCCACCCCCCTGCCCGTGTTCACCGAGACCCGCCACGACATGGTCTGCGTGGGCCTCAACTACCGGGCCCACGTGGCCGAAACCAACCAGGCCTTTGACGCGGGCTTCACCCTGCCCCAGGCGCCCATCTACTTTTCCAAGCGCGTGGGCCAGCCCATCGGCGACAGGGGCGTGGTCCTGGGCCACGCCGCGCACACCGGCCAGCTGGACTACGAGGCCGAGCTGGGCGTGGTCATCGGCAGGGGCGGCCGCGACATCCCCAGGGACAAGGCCCTGGAGCACGTGTTCGGCTACACCGTGGTCAACGACTTCTCGGCCCGGGACCTGCAGCAGCGCCACGTGCAGTGGTACAAGGGCAAGAGCCTGGACACCCTCACGGCCATGGGCCCGTGCATCGCGACCCCGGACGAGCTGCCCGCCCCCCTGCACCTGGACGTGCAGAGCCGCGTCAACGGCGAGCTGCGCCAGAACTCCAACACCCGGCAATTCATCTTCGACGTGGCCTACCTCATCTCCGACCTTTCCCAGGGCCTGACCCTGTGCCCCGGGGACATCATCGCCACGGGCACGCCCGCGGGCGTGGGCATGGCCATGACCCCGCCCCGCTACCTGCAAAAGGGCGACGTGGTGGAGTGCTCCATCCAGGGCCTGGGCATCCTGACCAACACCGTGGGCTGAACCCGGGCCCGGTTGTGGGCCGGGGGGGCTTCTGCTACATTGTGCGCCCCGACGGGGCGGCCCGCCCCGCGCCACCAGCAAACCGGAGCCATGCGGTGTCCACCAAGATAGAGAAATTCGGGTACGAGATCGTGCGCGGCTGCCAGCTGCGCTGCGTGGGCTGTCCCAACTCGACCCTCAAGCCGAAGATAGAATTCACCACCCCGGAGACCTTCCGGGCCTGCCTGGGCAACCTGGACGTGGACGAGGTCAAGCTGCTCAGGCTGTTCAACTTCGGAGAACCCTTCCTGCACCCGGACGTGCCCGGGCTGCTGGCGGAAATCCCGGGCCAGGCCTTTCACACGCGCTGCGTGGAGATCTCCACCAACGCCCAGCACCACAATTTCCCGCAGCTGGAAGAGGTCTTCCGCACCAAGGTCCTGGGGCGGCTGGTGGTCAGCTGCGACGGCGACGGCACGCCCCAGGAATACGAGCGCCTGCGTCCCCCGGGAAAATTCGACAAACTCCTGGAGTTCCTGGCCAAGGCCGCCGAGTTCCGGGACCGGCACAGCCCCGGTACCCGGCTCATGACCCGCACCATCTGCGAGTCCGAGGAGGGCCGCGCCCGCTGGAGCGCCGTGCTGGAGCCCCTGGGCTGGAAGCCCGAATTCCGCGTCTGGCTGAACCTGCCGCAGTCCAAGGAGAACCCCTCGGGCCGCGAGACCCGGGTCAAGAACGGGCTGTGCGAATACATGCAGTTCCGCACCCTGTACGTGGACTACGACGGCACGGTGGTCACCTGCTGCGTGCACCCGCGCGCCGGGGTCTTCGGCAACCTGGCCGAGGAGCGCTACAGCGCCATCTACGCGGGAGAAGCGCGCAGGAAGTTCATGCAGCGCCTGAAGACCGACCGCGCGGCCATGGCCATCTGCGGGCAGTGCGAGGAGCGGCCCCACCGCACAAAATTGCAGCGGTTGCTAGGCATCGGCGGCTAAGCCAAAAACCCTCAGCGCCACGCGGAGCGCCATGTTTCCCCTGATCAAGGAAGGCACCAGCGGCATCCTGACCCTCTCGGGCCCCACGGGGCGCGGGCGGGACTGGTGCCCGCACAACGACCTCGAGAGCCCCATGCGGTGGCTCCTGGACTTCTGGGAGCTCAGGAACCAGGACGGCTCGCCCCTCAAGGACAACTACCGCCTACACGGCTACAACTGGCTGTCCAGCCAGGTGAATTTCCTGTTCTGGCGGGTCTTCTTCCGCTACGCCCAGTACGGCGAGCTGCTGCGCGAACTGGAGGGCAAACGCCCCCGCTTCGTGAACAAGCTCAACTTCGCGCGCATCTGGGACCTGACGCACCCGCCGCGGACCTGGAAGTTCTGGCGCAGGCCCGCCTTCGTGCGCGCCACGCACCAGCGCAACCAGGCCCTCTGCACCGGGGGGCCGCGCAAGGGCGTGCTCTTCTACCGCTACGGGCCCGGCGACTTCCGCTCCAGGGACATGCTGCGCGTGTTCCAGGAGCGAAACACCCCCTTCATCCACGCCTTCTCCCCCAGCCGCAAGCTGCTGAAAGACACGGCGGCCCAGGGTCCGGATAAGCCGGAGACCTATTTCCTGTACCGCGACCTGGCCGCGCCCCGGGTCTTCAGGAACACCTACGACCTCTCGGGCCGCGAGCCCTCCGAGGCCCGCTTCCTCGGCGCGGTCATCGAGAGCATCGAGCAGCGCATGTCCGACAACGTGCGCGAGTACGAGCTGCACAAGGAGAACCTCGCGCGCCTGCAGCCCCGCGTGTTCTTCGGCATCGACGACGCCAACGAGGTCTATCCCGCGCTCTTCGCCTGCAAGGACCTGGGCATCCCCAGCGTGGGCTACCAGCTGGGCATGTACGCCAAGCGCCAGGCCGGATACACCATCCCGGGCTGGGGGCAGGGGGAATACCAGTGGTTCGACCACGTGATCTCCTGGGGCCCCTACTGGGAGAACGCGCTCCTGCGCCATTCCGACGCCTACCCCGAGGGCTTCTTCCTGCCCGGGACCAACAAGCTGGCCTTCGGCTACCGGCGCCTGGAATCCGAACGCTTCAACGTGAAGAACGTGCTGGTGCCCTACGAGTTCTGGGGCAACACCCGGACCCTCGGGCGCTTCATCATAAAATTCATGGACCTGGGCTACACGGTCTATTTCAAGTTCAAGCCCGACGAGCGCCCCCACCGCCAGCTGGACAGCTACCGCCTGCCCGAGGACTACCGCTCGCGCCTGGTGGAGGTCTTCGACGTCACCGACGAGCTCATGGCCGAGGTGAACATCGTGGCCGGGGCCATGACCACGCTGCTCTACGACCTGTTGCCCTACGGCAAGCACACCTGGGTCCTGGACACGGAGTTCCGGCTGCTGGACGACATGGTGGCCGACGGCCTGGCGCGCAAGGTGACCCTCGCGGACCTGGAGGCCATGGGCGAGCCCGAGCGCGCGGACCGGCACATGGACTACGCGACCCTGTTCCGGGACATGACCCTGGACCAGGCCCTGGAGCGCCACGTGCTCGGGCTCCTGGACTGACAGGCTGTTGAAAAACGCACGATTGCTTCGTTGCTGCAAAAAATTCAAAATCTCGTGTACGGGGGTACACGTCGATCTTGAATTTTTCTTGCGCCTTGCACTCGCACATTTTTGAACAGCCTGAAAAAAAATTTTCTTCAACACTCGGCTGAAACGCCGGGAGACGCACCAAGCATGCTGTTCTACACCCCGGAATTCCTCTTCGCCTTCCTGCCCCTGGTGCTGGGGGTGTTCCTGGTCTTGCAGCGCAGGGACCGCCAGGCATCCATGGCCTGGCTCCTGGGCGCGTCCCTGGTCTTCTACGCCTGGTGGAAGCCGGTGTACGCGCCCCTGCTCCTGGCCTCGGTGAGCGTGAACTACCTTATCGGCTCGCGCCTGTGCCGCAGGCCCGATTCGCGGCTCCTGGCCCTGGGCGTGGGCTTCAACCTGGCGCTCATCGGCTTCTACAAGTACGGGGCCTTCCTGGCGGCCAACGTCAACGCCCTCACGGGCCTGGGCCTGCCCCTGCCCGCCGTGGACCTGCCCCTGGCCATCTCCTTCTTCACCTTCCAGCAGATCGCCTATCTGGTGGACGCCTCGCGCGGGCGCACGGCCCCCCACGGCCCCCTGTCCTACGGGCTGTTCGTGGTCTTCTTCCCCCAACTCATCGCGGGCCCCATCGTCAGCCAGCGCGAGATGCTGCCCCAGTTCAACGACCCCCGGCGGCTGCACCCCGGGTCCCGGGACTTCGCCGTGGGCCTGACCCTGCTCATCGCGGGCCTGGGCAAGAAGATCCTCATCGCCGACCAGTTCGCGGCCTGGGCCGACCCGGCCTTCAACGCCGCGGCCGCGGGCACGGCCCTGTCCTTCCTGGAGGGCTGGGGCGCGGCCCTGTCCTACACCCTACAGCTGTACTTCGACTTCTCGGGCTATTCGGACATGGCCATCGGCCTGGGCCGCCTGTTCGGCCTACGCCTGCCCGCCAACTTCGACTCCCCGTACAAGGCGCGCTCGATCATCGACTTCTGGCGGCGCTGGCACATCACCATGTCCCGGTTCTTCCGCGACTACGTGTATTTCCCCCTGGGCGGCAGCCGCCGGGGCCCGGCGCGCAACCTGGTGAATCTCGCGGCCGTGATGCTGCTCTGCGGCCTGTGGCACGGCGCGGGCTGGACCTTCGTGGTCTGGGGCGGGCTGCACGGGCTGCTGTTGGCCGGAAACCACCTCTGGCGCAAATTGGCCGCGCCCAAGCTGCCCGCCATGGGCGCGCCCCTGGCCTGGGCCCTGACCTTCCTGGCCGTGACCTGCGGCTGGGTGCTGTTCCGCGCCGAGACCTGGGGCGCGGCCGGGGCGGTGCTCTCGGCCATGTGCGGGGGCGGCCGGGGGCTGCTGTTGCCCGACGGCCTGAACGCGCCCCTGGTGCGCGAGGCGGTCCACGCCCTGGGCGGGGCCTTCGTGCACAAGAGCGCCCTGCCCTTCCAGTTCGGCGACGACCAGTTCCTCTGGATTCTCGGCACAATGGCCTGCTGCCTGCTCAGCCCCAACTCCCAGCAGTGGCTGGCGCGCTTCTCCCCCTGCCTGGGACGCGTGGCCCCGGTGCCCTCGCGCCTGGGCCGTGTGCTGCAGTGGCGGCCCCGGGCGGGCTACGCCGTGGCCATGGGCGCGCTGCTGGTGGCCGTGGTCTGGCAATACCTGTCCCAGGACACCCCCCCGGCCTTCATCTATTTCAATTTCTGAGCATGAAACGATACTGCGCCATACTCCTCGCCACCGCCGCCCTGCTGCCCGTCCTGGCCGCCGGGCTGGTGCTGCTGGCCTCCGGGCAGGTCAGCCCCAAGTACTACTGGGTGGAGACGCTGATGCAGCGCAAGGCCGACGCGGCCCAGGCCGTCCAGGGGCGCAAGATGCTCTTGCTGGGCGGCTCCAACGTGCTCTTCGGGCTTAAGGCCCGGCAGATCGAGGAGGCCACGGGCCTGCCCACGGTGAACATGGGCGTCCACGGCGGCCTGGGCGCGGACTACATGCTCCACGAGGCCCGAAAATGCCTGCGCCCCGGGGACGCGGCCCTGATGGTCATGGAATACAACCTCTACGGCGACGACACCCGGGGCATCAACCGCATGGTGGCCGGGGCCTCCCTGGCGCGCGGGCTGGACTATTTCCTGTCCCTGCCCTGGGAGGTGCGCGCCACCTACCTGCGCCATCTGACCCTGGATCGGCTGTTCATGAAGGCCCTGGCCCGGGTGGCGGCCTGGAAACAGCGCCCCACGGACACCTACAAGGTCTCCACGGTGAACCGCTGGGGCGACGAGACCGCCCACGCGCCGAGCGAGGACTCGCGCCGCAGCCTGGCCCACGAGCTGGGCAAGGGCCACGGCGTCCCCGTATTCCTGGACCACGGCAGGAGCGTGGAGGCCATGCGCGCCTTCATCGCCTGGTGCGCGGAGCATTCCGTGACCGTGCTGGCCACCTGGCCCAACACCGCCGAGGTCCCGGGCTTCAGCGGTCCGGAATTCGAGGGCTTCGCGGACCGGGTACGCGCGTTCTACGCCGCCCAGGGCGTGCCCATGCTGGGCGGGCCAAAGGAATGCAGGCTGCCCGTTGACCTAATGTACGACACCATCTACCACCCCAGCGACACGGGCGCTGAACTGCGCACCAGTCGCCTGATCCCGCACCTCAAGGCCGCCCTGGCCCGCAACTGACACGCCCATGGCCGCATCTTGCGGCCCTTCGCAGCGTGTTTCCTCCGCACGGGCCTTGTGCTACATCTAGGGAAACAGCGGGAGGACTGCCCCGTGGGCGATTCCAGGCGGACCAAAAAGGAGCTCATCGCCGAACTCCATTCTCTGCGGCGGGAAGTGGAGACCCTCAGGGCGCGCATCGACCCCGCGCCGATGGGCCCATCGCAGTCCGGCGAAAACCTCTACCGCATGCTGGCCGAGAACATCGCCGACGTCATCTGGTCCACGGACAAGGACCTCGCCTACACCTACCTCAGCCCCTCGGTGCGAACCATCCTGGGTTACGCCCCTCGGGAGCTCCTGGGTACCAGCTCGCTCAAGCTCCTGACCCCGGAATCCAGGAAGGACGCCCAGCGCCTGGTCTCCACTCGCTGGGCCTCGAACCCCAGTGAACACGACGACATCCACAGCCGCCTGGAGATCCTGCATCGCCGCAAGGACGGCAGCGAGGTCTGGCTGGAGGTCCTGGTCCGCACCCTGTTCGACGGGCGCGGCGAGCCCGTCGGGCTGGTGGGCGTGTCGCGCGACATCTCCCAGCGCAGGGAAGCGGAAAGGCTCCTGCGCCGCTCCGAGGCCAAATTCCGCAACGTGCTGGAGAACGCCTCCCTGGCGGGAGTTTCCCTGGACCGGCAGGGCAGGCTGACCTTCGCCAACAACCATTTCCTGAACCTCGCGGGCTGGCCGCGCGAAGAGGCCCTGGGCAGCGACTGGGTCGCTGGTTTCGTGCCCCCGGACCAGCAGGGGCTGGTGCGGGAACTGCTGGACGCCACCCTGGACGACAAGCAGACCGTGGAATTCTTCCGCGCGGAAACCGACATCCTGACCCGCAACGGCGACCGGCTGACGCTCCTCTGGTCCAGCGTGGCCGACCGCGCGGAAAGCGGCATCGTCACGGGGATCACCAGCCTGGGCGTGGACGTCACGGGCATGCGCCGGACCCAGGCCCGGCTGATGGAGAGCGAGCTGCGCTACCGCCGCCTGTTCAAGGACGCGGCCTTCGGCATCTTCGTCATCAACGCGCGCCACGGGGAAGGGCACGGAACCCTCATGGACGTCAACAAGGCCGCCCTGGACATGCTGGGCTACACCCGTGAGGAACTCGACAGGCTCGGCCCCCGGGACCTGGTGCACCCCGACGACTTCGCGGCCCTGCCCCTGGACCAGACCATGCCCCGCGCGGACCAGGGGGAGACCCTGCGCTTCGAGCGCCGCTACCGAAAAAAGGACGGCACCTGGCTGCCCGTGCATGTGACCATGAAGCGCATCCCGGACACGGGACGGCACCTGCTCATGTTCCAGGACATCTCCGAGTCCAAGCGGGCCAAGGCCAGACTCGAAGAGTTCCGCCTGCTGCTCACGGCCATGGCCGACAACATGATCGACATGCTCTGGGCCAAGGACCTGAAGGGCCGCTACCTGTTCGCCAACAAGGCCGCGCGGGAACGCCTGCTGCTCAGCGAGGACATCGACCCCATCGGCAAGGACGAGGCCTTTTTCGCCCGGCGGCAGCACGCCCTGGGCCACGAGCACACCTTCGGCAGCCAATGCCTCGTCTCCGACCGGAAGGTCCTGGACAGCGGGCGGCCCGGGCGCTTCCTGGAACAAGGCAAGGTCCAGGGCCGCTTCATGGTCATGGACGTACAGAAATCCCCGCTCTTCGACGCCGAGGGCCGGCTCATCGGCACCGTGGGCACGGGCCGCGACATCACCGAACAGCGCCGGGCCCAGGAGGCCCTGGCCGCCAGCGAACGCGAACTGCAGCTGACCCTGGACGCGGCCAACGACTGTATCTGGTCCTACGACGCGCCCACGGAGGCCTTCAGGGTTTCCCCGAGGATATGCGCCATGCTCGGGTGGGACCCGGCGGAGAAGAACCCGTCCGAGTGCCTGGCCCCGGCCAACGTCCACCCGGAGGATCAGGACCAATACAGAAGGCGGATCCAAAGCTATCTCCACGGCCGCGCCTCCGAGTTCAGCGCGGAATTCAGGCTGCGCACCCGGGACGGGGACTGGCGCTGGTTTTATTCCCGGGGCCGGGTGGTGGAATGGGGCGAGGGCGAGGCCCCCTTGCGCATGGTGGGCGCGGTCACCGACATCACCGAGCTGAAGAAGGTCCAGGAGGACCTCACCCGCGCCAAGGAGGCGGCCGAGCACGCCACCAGGATCAAGAGCGAATTCCTGGCCAACATGAGCCACGAGCTGCGCACGCCCCTCAACGGCGTGTTCGGCATGCTGCAACTCATGCAGGGCACGGAACTCAGCCCCGAACAGGATGAATACGTGCACACGGCCCTGTCCACGGGGCGCAGCCTGCTGACCATCATCAACGACGTGCTGGACTTCTCCAAGCTGGAGGCCGGGCAGTTGCTCATCGCCAGCGAGCCCTTCGACCTGCGCCGCTCCCTGGAGATGGTCATGCGCAACTTCACGGTCCAGGCCCGGGACAAGGGCCTCGACCTGCGGCTGTCCATGGACCGGAACATCCCGCGCCTGCTGACGGGCGACAAGGGCCGCATCAGGCAGGTGCTGTTCAACCTCGTGGGCAACGCCGTGAAATTCTGCGACCGGGGCTCGGTGCTGGTGGACGTGTCCGTGCTGCCCCGCGCGGCCAGGGGCGAGGACGTGCGCCTCTTGTTCCACGTGTCGGACACGGGCATCGGCATCCCCGAGGACATGCTGGAGTACGTGTTCAAGGCCTTCACCCAGGTGGACGGGGCGGCGACGCGCCGCTACTCGGGCACGGGCCTGGGCCTGGGCATCGTGCGCAGGCTGGTGGCGGCCATGCACGGCTCCCTTGCCGTGGACAGCGAACCGGGCCGGGGCACGGACATCTATTTCAGCCTGCCCTTCGGCCTGGCCGAATCACCGGCCCCGTCCCCGGGCGACGCGCGTCCCGAGCCGCCCAGCGGACTGCGCGTCCTGCTGGTGGAGGACGAGAAGGTCAACCAGATGGCCGCGGGCCTGTTCCTGAAAAAGAACGGCCACAAGGTGGCCTGCGCGGACAACGGGGCCCAGGCCCTGGAAATGCTGGAGCGCGAGGCCTTCGACTGCGTGCTCATGGACATCCAGATGCCCGTGATGGACGGACTCTCGGCCACCCGCGCCATCCGCGAATCCGACGGCCCCCAGGCCCGGGTGCCGGTCATCGCCATGACCGCCCACGCCATGCGCGACGACCAGGAACGCTTTCTCCAGGCGGGCATGGACGGCTACATCGCCAAGCCCATGGACATGGACGAACTGCAGCTGGTCCTGGCGAAGGTGCTGCCCCCGGGCAAGCGCCCCTCCGGTTCCTGATCCCCTCCCCCCGCCAATGCACATCCGCCGCCCCGCACGCTGGCGGGCGTGGTATGTATGCCGCCTCATCAGACTGTCGTAAAATCATTTTGCGCAGGCCGTTCCAAAATAGCGCTTCGCTGAGATGCAAGGCGCAAGAAAAATTGTTTGCTGGCCGTCCTGGCCAGCGCCCCTGCGGGCGATGCGCTTCGCCGCATCGACCAATTTTGCCTTCCTGCAAAATTTTCAAGACCGAAGCTTACTCCTAGTAAGTGAGGGTTTGAATTTTTCGCAGCAGCGAAGCGACGAAGCAGATCGCTGTTTTGGGGCGGCCTGCCGTGCGGAGGAAACCTTCCATGACCGTGGAATCCACCACCACCAAGGTCCGCTACCGGGGCAACGGCTCGGCCACGGAGTTCCCCACGGGCTTCGCCTTCGCCCGGGACGCCCACGTGCGCGCGGTGCTGCGCAGACCGGACGTCGACGGCAACGAGGACCTGGAGCTGGCTCTGGGCGAGGACTACGCCCTGTCCGGCGCGGGCGGCGAAGGCCAGGGCACCCTGACCTATCCCCTGGATGGCGCGCCCCTGGCCGAGGGCGAAACCCTGACCATCCACCAGCACGTGCCCATGACCCAGGAGAAATCCTGGGGCAACCTGGACGTCATCGACACGGCGGAGATCGAAAAGGCCGACGACAAGCTCACGCGCATCTGCCTGCAGCTCGGCGAGGCCCTGGAGCGCTGCGTGAAGATGCCCGTTACCGCCGAGGACGACCCGGCCGACCCCGAGGAACTCCTGGCCGCCGCGTCCACGGCCCAGGCCGCCGTGGCCCGGGCCCTGGCCGCGCGGGACGAGGCCGTGGCGGCTGCCGGGTCCGTGGCCCTGCCCGCCCTGGGCGGGGCCGGAACCTTCCTCTCGGTCACGGCCGGGGGAGACGCCCTGGAATACGCGGGCGGTGCCGCCGCGCGGGCCAAGCTGTGCCTGGGCGCGGCCGCCCTGGCGGACACGGGCGCGGCGGCGGGGAACGTGCCCGTGCTGGACGCGGAGGGGCTCCTGGCCCCCGGGCTCGTCGCGGACATGCAGGGGGACGCGGGCGCGGGCGGGGCGCGCGGGCTGGTGCCCGCTCCCGCCGCCGGGGACGCGGGCAAGGCGCTCCTGGGCTCCGGGGCGTGGGGGATGATCGCGGGCGTACCCCCGGGATGCGTGGCCTGGTTCGGCGCGGACACGCCGCCCGAGGGCTGGCTGGAATGCGATGGAGCGGCCGTGTCGCGCACCACCTACGCGGACCTGTTCACGGCCATCGGCGAGGCCTTCGGCGCGGGGGACGGGTCCACGACCTTCGCCCTGCCGGACCTGCGCGGCCAGTTCGTGCGCGGCTGGGACAACGGCGCGGGAGTGGACCCGGGCCGCGCCCTGGGCGGCGCGCAAAGCGACCAGAACGCCTCGCACTCGCATTCGTACGACAAGGCGTCGTCCGACACGCTGATTTGCGATTCGTACGGAGGGTCACCCGGCAGCCATACGGCATCCATATCAAGCGCCAGCACCGGCGGCAGCGGCGGCGGCGAGGCCCGGCCCAGGAACGTGGCGCTGTTGCCCATCATCAAATACTAGGAGGCCCCCATGCTGATCTACAACTACGATGCGGACAGCGGCGAATACCTGGGAGAAGGCACGGCGCGCCCGGATCCCCTGGAAACGGCGCGCGGCGGGCAGCCCGCGTACCTGATCCCGGCGAACGCCACCGCCGGGGCCCCGCCCGAGGCCGTGGCGGGATACGCGCGCTGCTTCGTGGACGGGGCCTGGACCCAGGTGGAGGACCACCGGGGCGAGACCTACTACGGCACGGCCACGGGCCAGGCCGTGACCATCGCAGAACTGGGGGCGCTGCCCGACGGCATCACCCAGGACGCGCCCGGGACCCATCAGATATGGGACGAGGACTCCGCGACCTGGGTGGAAGACCAGGCGGTCATGGACGCCGCCGCCCTGGCGGCGATGGACGCGCAACTCGCGGCCCTGGACCTGGCCGCCGTGCGCGCCCTGCGCGCCGTGCAGGCCGCCGGGCTGGCAGGCGAAACCCCGGACGCCGGGGACGTCTCCACCCTGGCCGGGCTGGAAACCCGGGCCGTGGCCCTGCGCGCACAGCGGGCCGAACTGGCCGCGCAGGCATAGCCCCCGGCCCGAATCCCGGCCTTCCTAAGCGGCGCGGCACCTGCTATGACTGCCGCCTATGGAAAACGCCTCCAAGAGAACCGTCATCGTCGCGGAAAAGCCCTCCGTGGCCCGGGAGCTGGCCAAGGTTCTGGGCGTGCGCGGCGCGCGCGCGGACGGCTACATCGCGGACCAGCGCTACGTGGTCACCTGGGCCATCGGGCACCTGGTGAACATCGCCGAGCCCGAGGAGCAGGACCCGGCCTGGGGCGGCCGCTGGAGCCAGCAGCAGCTGCCCATGATCCCGGGGCGCTTCAAGCTCGCGGTGCTGCCATCCACCAGCAAGCAGTTCTCCATCGTCAGGGCCCTGCTCACGGCCGAGGACACGGGCGAGGTCATCAACGCCACGGACGCCGGGCGCGAGGGCGAGCTGATCTTCAGGCGCATCGCCCTCATGGCCGGGTACGACAAGCCCGTCAAACGCCTCTGGGCCAACGACATGACCGAGGAAGGCCTGAAAAAGGCCCTGGCGCGCACCGTGCCCGACGAGCAGAAGCGCGACCTGGGCCTGGCCGCCTTCGCCCGCGCCGAGGCGGACTGGCTCATCGGCATGAACTTCTCGCGCCTGTTCACCCTGAAGGACAAATCGCTGATCACCGTGGGCCGCGTGCAGACCCCGGTGCTCAAGCTGCTGGTGGACCGCCGCCGCGAGATCGAGCATTTCACGCCCCAGGACTACTGGACCGTGGAGGCCTCCCTGGCGCGCGAGGGCGAGGCCTTCGAGGCCGTGTGGCACGCGCCCGAGGAGTACAAGGACACGCGCCTGGACGCCGAGGACGAGGCCCAGGCCGTGGCCGGGGCCTGCCAAGGTCGCACGGGCAAGGTCCTGTCCGTGGAAAGCCGCAACGGCCAGCAGAAGCCGCCACTGCCCTTCGACCTGACCACCCTGCAGCGCGAGGCCAACTCGCGCTTCGGGCTCTCGGCCAAGGACACGCTGACAATCGCCCAGGCCCTGTACGAGCAGAAGAAGCTGCTGACCTACCCGCGAACCGACTCCCGCTACCTGACCAGAGAGCTGTTCAAGGAGGCGCTTACCCACCTGCGCGCGGTGTACCGCCTGTTCCCGGAGGCGGCCTCGGCCGCGGCCGAGCGCATCAAGAGCGGCAAGCACAAGTTCGACTGCGTCAACGACAAGAAGGTCTCGGACCACCACGCCATCATCCCCACGGCCCGCCAGGCGGACAAGAACGCCCTGTCCGAGGACGAGTGGAACATCTACGAGATGGTCTGCCGCCGGTTCTGCGCCGCGTTCATGGCCCCGGCCAAGTATGCCTCGTCCACGGTCTGGGCGGAAATCGAGACCCACCGCTTCAAGGCCACGGGCAAGATATTCAAGGACCACGGATGGCTGGCCGCCGAGCCCTGGCGCACGGCCAAGGACAACCCCCTGCCCAAGGTGCGCAAGGGCTCGGACGTCACCGCCGAGACCGTGGAGGCCAAGAAGCACCAGACCAAGCCCCCGGCCCACTACACGGACGCCTCGCTGCTGGCGGCCATGGAGACAGCGGGCAAGCTGGTGGACGACGAGGAGCTGCGCGAGGCCATGAAGGAGCGCGGCCTGGGCACCCCGGCCACCCGGGCCCAGACCATCGAGACGCTCATCTCGCGCAAGTACGTGGGAAAGGACAAGAAGCGCCTCATCGCCACGGATGCGGGCATGCACGCCGTGGACCTCATCGAATCCCTGCTGCCGGATCTGGTGAGCCCGCAGATGACCGGCGACTGGGAAAAGCGCCTCAAGGACATCGAGCAGGCCCAGGACACCTACGCGGCCTTCATGCGCGACATCCGCGCCCAGGTGCAGGGCGGGGTGAGCACCGTGCGCAACTGGCGGGCCTATGATCGCGACGGATTCCCGGTGGCCCCGCCCGGCGCGCCCCCCGCGCAGCAGGCCCCGCGCCCCGCGCCCCAGGCGCCTCCCCCGCCGCCGCCCAGGCCCCGGGGGCTGGACCGCGACGGATTCCCCATCGAGGCGCCCCCGGCCCAGGCCGAACAGAAGCCCGCCGCGCCCCTGCCCGCCGAACCCCTGGGGCCCTGCCCCCTGTGCGGCCGCGACGTGCTGGAGCAGCCCGAGTCGTACGACTGCGCGGGCCGCGACGACGGGTCCTGCGTGCTCTGCATCAAGAAGAAGCTCCTGGGCGGGGAACTGCCCCGGGCCCAGGCCCGGGACCTGGTGGTCAAGGGCCGGACCTTCAAACGCGGCAAGTTCAAGTCCAAGGCGGGCAAATCCTTCAACGCCTTTCTCAAACTCGACGGCACGCGCGTGGAGCCGCTGTTCGAATAGAACGCACCCCGCCCAACGCAAGGCCCCCCTTCCGAAGCTTCGGAAGGGGGGCCTTGCGTTGGGGAACCGGGGCGACTCCGCAACCTGTTGAAAAAGTCAAATTACGCAGGCCGTCCCAAAATAGCGCTTCGCTAAGATGCAAGGCGCAAGAAAAATGCAAGACCGACGCGTATCCTTATACGCGAGGGTTTGAATTTTTCGCAGCAACGAAGCAGATTGCTGTTTTGGGGCGACCTGTCAGGCCACGGCGGCCCGCTCCTCTGCCGCCTGCGGCAGCTGGAGCACGAACCTGGCGCCGCCTTCGGCCGGGGCCTCGGCCGTGATCCGGCCGTGGTGGTTGCGGGTCACGATGAAGTAGGACACGGCCAGGCCCAGGCCCGTGCCCATGGGCTTGGTGGTGAAGAAGGGCTCGAACAGCCGCTTGATGACGTCCTGGCTGAGGCCCGGACCGTTGTCCTGGACCTCCACGCGCACCATGTCCCCGTCCCGGGCCGTGCGCAGGACCAGGGTCGGTTCCAGCCCGGCGTCGGCCATCCCGGCCATGGCCTGGGCCGCGTTGCTGAACAAGTTCAGAAGCACCTGCTCCATCTCCATCTGCTCCGCCGCGATCTTCGGCAGGTCCGGCGCGTATTCGCGCACGATGCGGATGCGGCCGAAGTCGATCTTGCGGGTCGGGTCGTAGCCGCTCCCGGCCAGCTCCACGGAGCGCTCCAGGAGCCCGGCCACGTCGCAGGGCGCGAGCACCGAATCGCTCTGGCAGCTGAAGGCCAGGATGCTGTGGACGAGGCCAGCGGCGCGCTCGCCGGCGGACTGGGCCCCGGCCATGAATTTCATGATCCCCCTGCGCTCGCAATACTCCATCATGGCCGGCAGGCTGAGCCCCAGGCTCTGCGCGACCTCCCGGTTGGCGGGCAGGTCCGCGAACAGGCGGCGGCGGATGTTCTGCAACCCCTGGAGCACGCCGCCCAGGGGGTTGTTCAGTTCGTGGGCCATGCCCGCGGCCAGCCCGCCCACGGAAAGCATCTTCTCGGACTGGATCATGACTTGGCGCAGCTGTACCCGCTCGGTGACGTCGTCCACGCGGATCACCGCCCCGTCCATGCCCGCCCCCTCCAGGGGAAAGACCAGCAGGTCCACATACCGGCCATCGTGATCCCCGAGGGGCAGGCTCGTGCGCTCCAGGCTTCGGCCCTGGCGCACGGCCCGGGCCACTTCCGGCACAAGGCCGGACGGCAGCACGTCCAACTCGGGCAGGGAGCGGCCCAGGGCCTGCTCCGGCGAAAGGCCCGTGATGGACTGGGCGGCCCGGTTCCACTGGGTCACCAGGAGCTCGCGGTCCGTACCCACGATGACCGAAGGCATGGAATTGATGATGCTGTCCAGATAGTTGCGCAGGGTCCTGAGTTCGTGCTCGTACTGCTTGCGGTCGGTTATGTCCGTGTGGGTTCCCACCAGGCGCAACGCCCGGCCCTGGTCGTCCTGCCTGACGACTTCCCCCCGGGCCAGAATCCAGCGCCACTCCCCGTTCAGGGCCCGCATGCGGAACTCCATGGCGAAATGGACGAGGCGGCACGCCATGCAATCCTCGCAAGTCTTCAAGGCGTGGGCCTTGTCGTCGGGGTGCAGGTGGCTCATCCAGTCGTCCAGGGTGGTGAAGCCCGCGTTGTCCTCATAGCCGAGCATGGCCGTGTATCCGGGGCTGTAATAGACGTCGCCGGTGGCCACGTTCCAATCCCAGACCCCGTCCCGCACCGCGTCCAGAGCCCGTTGCAGGCGGTCCTGGCTGGCGGCGATTTCTTCCTGTTGGCACACGATCTTTCTGATATATCTGGATGCCAGCAAGTAAACGAGCAGGGCCGTGGCCAACACGAAGAGCCAGCCCTTCCAGACCTGGAACATGACGTAGGAATCGAGGCTTGAGACAAGCCAGCCGAGAATCTCGTCGGAAAGCAAGACCCAAAGCCCGCCGACGGTGGCGTAGATGGAAGCGGCCTTGAGGGCGGGGCTGACCCAGGGCCGGGAGGCGTGGTCCATGGTTGCGGCAGGCTCCTTGGCATCCGGATGGCAAACAGCCGCGACATTACCCCAAATCCGCCCCTGTTTTCAAGCCGAAAAAGCCCTTCCGGTTTCCTGATACGTCACCCAGACACAGCAACCCCGCACAGAACCCAACCCATCGGTTTCCTTGGAAACCAAGGCCAGAGCCCCGCCGTTTAGCCGCCGCTTAACCGCTGCGCCGGGCCAACTTGTTGGCAAAGATGGAGATGAGCCCACCAAGCATGACGTAGCCGAAGATCACCTCAAGGGTGACGAAGAAGGCGGCCAACCCGGTCTTGGGCACGATGTCCCCAAAACCCAGGGTCGTGAAGGTCACGATGCTGTAGTACAGCAAAGCCAAGAAGCCAGGAGAGCCTGCGCCGCTTTTTGTTGAGGCAAGATGGGAGGCATGAAACGCCCCTTCCCCCAGCCCCCAGTAGGCACAGCCAAAGAGAAAGGCCAGCAGTATGGACCATCCAGCCCAAATGAGAAAACCACGCCCGCAGTCGGCAAAAATAAGCCACGGGAGATAAAGGAGAAAAAAGCGCCATCTCCAAGTGCGCGGATTCCAATTCCATTCCCAAAAACGCCAGGTTTTCCATTGCAACAGGCGTTTCCAGGGCCATTTCCAGGGCCGCATATCCACGTCCCAATCCCGAAACTCCTCGATGAAATCCTGGTCCTTGGCGTGACGAAGAAACCGCTGGCTGCCATATGCCCCTTCCAAGCGAATACCTCGATATGGCCCCCTGCGATTGTATCTGACCCCAGCCACGTTACAATTTCTCAGGTCTGCACCTCGTAAGACAGTCCCCTTCAAATGGGCATCCCTCAAATCTAACCCCTCAAGATGGGCAGCCCACAAATTAGCCCCCTCCAAATGAGCCTGACCCAAGCATACCCCCTCAAGATGGGCCAGACTCAAATTTGCCTTCTCCAGATGAGCCCGCCGCAAATATGCCCCCTCCAGAAAAGTCATACTCAAATGTGATCCTTCTAGATGAGCCTCGCTCAAATCTGTTTTCTCAAGATGGGCCAGACTCAAATTTGCCTTCTCCAGGTGCGTCCCACACAAATCTGCCTCTTCCAGATAGACACCACTCAAATTTGCCCCCTCCAGATGGGCCCCCCTGAGGTCAGCGCCAACCAAGCGTGCACCGAAAAGAATGACACCGGAGAGCCAAATGCCCTGAAGGTCGGGAACAAGACAAAGGAACTGGGATGGTGTCCGCCCCTCAAAGAATTCAGGAGTGTCTTTCCTCTTCACGACCAACACAGACTCCTGGGCCTCAGGGCTCCAGATATCGAACCCGATCAAATCCGGACGAAAAGACGGGTCCTGCTTGCGCTGGTCGTAGAGCCACTCGTTCCAATGCTCGACGCCCTTGAGCAGTTCCTTGACGTGATCCGGGTTTGCCATAGACAAGCCGGTATCGCCATGGCGACCTTGGGTCAAGGGGCGAGGTGAATTATGTCCCCTACCCAGAGAAAAGGTTTAGGGGGATGGGGGTGGGAGCGCGAGGGCGGGGGAAGGGGGGCTTTTTCCAAAGCCCCCTTCCCCCGCCCTCGCATTTCCCCTTCCTACCTACCGTAGAGCCAGGCCATGTCCCGCAGGCGTTCCACGACGTCCGAGGTCAGAGCGCCCTCGCGCATGCGCCAGGTCCAGTTGCCTGCGAGGTTGCCCGGGCGGTTCATGCGCGCCTCGGGGCCCAGGCCCAGGAGGTCCTGTACCGGGACCACGGCCAGCTGCGCGGGCGAGGACATGCAGAGGCGGATCATGGACCAGTGCATGTCGTCGGTGACCAGCCGCCGCCCCAGGTAGCGGGACAGGCGGTCGCGCGTGTCCGCGTCGATCTCCTCCTGATACCAGGCCTGCACGGGGTTGTTGTCGTGGGTGCCGGTGTAGGCCACGGAATGCGGCACGATGTTGTGCGGCGCGTAGGGGTTTCGCGGCATGTCCTCGCCGAAGGCGAAGCTGAGGATCTTCATGCCCGGCAGGGCGTATTGGCGCATGATCTCGCGCACGTCCGGGGTGATGACGCCCAGGTCCTCGGCGACGATGGCCGGGGCCGGGTGCTCGGCGTGCAGGGCGTCCAGGAACGCGCGCGCCGGGGCCTCGACCCACTTGCCCTTCATGGCGGTCTTCTCTCCGGCGGGCACCTCCCAGTAGGCCACCAGCCCCCGGAAATGGTCGATGCGCAGGATGTCGAAGAGGTCCAGGTTGCGGCGAATGCGCGCCAGCCACCAGGAGAAGTCCTGGTCGCGGTGCGCGGGCCAGTCGTAGACCGGGCTCTCCCAGAGCTGGCCCGTGGCGCTGAAATAGTCCGGCGGCACGCCCGCCTGGGCCGTGGGCGCGAGGTTCCTGTCCAGCTTCCAGAGCCCGGGCCGCGCCCAGACGTCGGCGCTCTGAAGGTCCACGTAGATGGGCATGTCCCCGAACAGGGCGATGCGCCGTTTGCGGCAGTAGTCGCGCAGCGACCGCCACTGGTTGGCGAAGACCCATTGCAGGAACACGGCGCGCAGCACGGGCTCGGCCAGGTCCTGGCGCGCGCGCTCCAGGGCGTCCTCCTCGCGGCGGCGCAGGGGCTCGGGCCAGGTGTTCCAGGGCGCGCCCGCGTAGCGCTCGGAGAGCGCGGCGAACAGGGCGTAGTCCATGAGCCAGGAGGCGTTCTCGGCGCAGAACAGGCCGAAGCCCGGCTCCGAATCCGGGTCGAAGGCCGCGAAGGCCTTGTGCAGGAGCGGCGTCTTCCAGGCGGTGGCGGCCTCGAAGTCCACATGGTCCCGGGGGAAATCCGGGGGCGAGGCCACGTCCTCCGGCTCCAGCCAGCCGTCGCGCACCAGGAACCCGGGGTCCAGCAGCAGCGGGTTGCCCGCGAAGGCGCTGACGCTGTGGTAGGGGTCGTTGTGCGTGGCCAGGGACGTGGGCGTGAGCGGCAGGATCTGCCACACGCGCTGCCCGGCCCGGCACAGGGTGTCGGCGAAGCGGTAGGCCTCGGGGCCCAGGCCGCCGACGCCGTAGGGCGAGGGCAGGCTGGTGAGGTGCATGAGCACCCCGGCGGAGCGCAGGTTGAGCATGGGTCAGTCCTCCTTGCCGGGAACGGGGCCGCCGCCGGTGAGCAGCCTGCGGATGGCCCTGAGCGGCACCTCGGCCCAGGCGGGCCGGTTGCGCAGTTCCTCGTCCAGTTCGGCCACTGCGTGGTCCATGAGAAAGATGTCCAGGAGCATGCGGCACTCGTCCGGGCGCACGGGCACGATGTCCGCCTCCCCCAGGGCCCGGAAATAGGCCGTGAGGATGGCCGAGGCGCACCAGAAACGCCAGGAACGGCACCAGGAGCGCAGCTCGTCCAGGTCCTCGTCGCGGGCCAGGCCGTGCTCCCGGGCCGAGGACAGGGCCGCGAAGGACGCGTAGTGCAGGGAGCGCAGCAGCGAGGCCACGTCGCGCAGGGGCGAACGCTTGATGCGCCGCTCGGACAGGGGCCGCGAGGCGTCGCCCTCGAAGTCGATGATGGCGATGTCGCGGCCCGTGAGCAGCATCTGCTGAAGGTGGAAATCGCCGTGGGTGCGGATGCGCTTGCCCGTGAGCCGCCGTTCCAGGAGGCCCTGGAAGAAGCCCTGGGCCGGACGCTTGGCCGCGGCCACCTGCGCGCCCAGGACCAGGGCGTGCTCGGGCAGGCTGTCCAGGGACTTTTCCAGGAGCGGGAAGACCCGCCCCACCTGGCTGCGGCAGCCCTGGAACAGGGAACGCTGGTACAGGCGCGTGAAGCTCTCGGGCCGGAAATCGTCGGCCTCGGGGGACGCCGGGTCCGGCGAGGACAGGGCCAGATGCAGCCCGGCCATGCGCCCGCCGAGCAGCTCCATCTTCTCCAGGCAGGGGGCGAAATGCGCGGACACGGCCCCGGGCGGGGCCTGGCCCAGGCTTTCGGCGACGTGGCCCTCGGGCTCCGGGGGCGGGGCCGCGTCCGAGGAGCGCAGGTCCTCGAAAAAACCCTCCAGCACGTCCTGGGTGTAGGCCCAGGCGTCGCCCTCGCTGGGGATGTAGCTCTGGAGCACGGCCAGGGTGATGGGGGTCTGGCGCTCGCGGCGGTATTCGATGGCCCCCATGGTCTCGGGCACCCCCGGGAAGCCGCGCTCGTCCAGGAAGCGGCCCACCTCCAGCTCGGGGTTCAGGCCCGGCTCCAGGCGGCGGAAGAACTTCAGCGCCAGGGTCTGGCCGAAGACCACCAGGGTGTTGTTGCGCTCCACCCGCGCCGAGGGCGCGTGCAGGCTGAAGTCGTGGCGCTTGATGGCCTTGGTGAAGGCCCTGGTGCGCGAGGCCATGAGGCGGCCCTCCTCGCCCTGCATGCTGGCGCGGCAGGGCACGGCGTCCAGGATGGCGCGGCAGAAGTCGTGGTCCGCCAGGGCGTCGTAGAGCAGCCCCACCTCGCGGGGCTCGGCCAGGCGCAGCCGGGCCACGGCCGCGGCCGGGCTGTCGCGCAGGATCCGGTTGGCCTTGTCCGGCCCCGCATAGGCCAGAGGCAGCGCGTAGACCTCCTCGTCCCCGCCCACGTAGGACACGTCCACCAGGGTGATGTAGGCCCTGGGGTCCACGCCGGACACGGTGAGGGCCTCCTGCAGGCGCACGCGCTTGATGCGCCTGCCCTGGCCGTTGAACCACAGGCAGCCCACGAGATAGCGCGGCAGGGCCCCCTCCAGGGCCGAGCGCACGCCGTCGGCCAGAATGTCCTCGCGCCCGCCCGGACCGTCCAGCACGGGCAGCTCGGAGCGCCCCCGGTCTTCGACGCCCAGGGAGGCCTGCACGGGCTTGAGGATAAACCAGTAGAAGGTGTGCGGCCCCATGGTCAGGGTGTAGGGGATCAGCCCGATGAGGGGGAAGTCGCTGCGCCCGAACACCTCCACGGGCACCATGCCCGCGAACTCCGAGAGGTCCAGGTCCGCGAACTGCACGTAGCGCGAGAGGTTGGCCACCACCAGGATGTTCTCGTCCCCGAAGCTGCGCACGAAGGCCAGGATCTTGCGATTCTCCGGGGTCAGGAAACGGATGTCCCCGCGCCCGAAGGCCTTGAAGCGCTTGCGCAGGGAGATGATGCGCCGCATCCACCAGAGCAGCGAATGGGGGTTGGCCTCCTGGGCCTCCACGTTCACGGTCTGGTAGTGGTATTCGGGGTCGATGATCACCGGCAGGTAGAGCTGCTGGGGGTTGGCGTCGGAGAACCCGGCGTTCTTGTCCGTGGACCACTGCATGGGCGTGCGCACGGCGTTGCGGTCGCCGAGGTAGATGTTGTCGCCCATGCCGATCTCGTCGCCGTAGTAGAGCACGGGCGTGCCGGGCAGGGACAGGAGCAGGGCGTTCAGGAGCTCCATGGTGCGGCGGTTGTTGCCCATGAGCGGGGCGAAGCGGCGGCGGATGCCGAGGTTCACGCGCATGCGCGGGTCGCCCGCGTACACGCGATACATGTAGTCCCGCTCCTCGTCGGTGACCATCTCCAGGGTCAGCTCGTCGTGGTTGCGGAGGAACAGGGCCCACTGGCTGGTGTCCGGGATGGTCGGGGTCTGCTCCAGGATATCCAGGAGCGGGAAGCGGTCCTCCATATGCAGGGCCATGTACAGCCGGGGCATGATGGGGAAGTGGAAGGCCATGTGGCAGAGGTCGCCGTCCCCGAAATAGGCGGCCGAGTCCTCGGGCCACTGGTTGGCCTCGGCCAGGAGCATCTTGTCCTTGTGGTGCTCGTCCACGTGGGCGCGGAGCCTGCGCAGCAGGTCGTAGGTCTCGGGCAGGTTCTCGCAGTTGGTGCCCTCGCGCTCGTAGAGGTAGGGCACGGCGTCCAGGCGCAGGCCGTCCACCCCGAGCTTGAACCAGAAGTCCACCACCCGGAACATGGCCTTGACCACCTGGGGGTTGTCGAAGTTCAGATCCGGCTGGTGGGAATAGAAGCGGTGCCAGTAGTAGGCCCCGGCCACGGGGTCCCAGGTCCAGTTGGAGGACTCGTAGTCCTTGAAGATGATGCGCGCCTCCTCGTAGCGGTGCACGGTGTCGCTGAACACGTAGAAGTCGCGCAGCCTGCTGCCGGGAGGGGCGTTTCGGGCCTTCTGGAACCAGGGATGGGCGTCGGAGGTGTGGTTGAGCACCAGCTCGGTGATCACGCGCAGGCCGCGCTTGTGGGCCTCGCGCAGGAAGCGCTTGAAGTCCGCCAGGCTGCCGTAGGCCGGGTGCACCCCGGTGTAGTCGGCGGTGTCGTAGCCGTCGTCCTTGAGCGGCGAGGGGAAGAAGGGCAACAGCCAGATGGCCGTGACGCCCAGCTCCTGCAGATAGTCGAGCTTGCCGGCCAGGCCCTTGAAGTCGCCGATGCCGTCGCCGTCGGAATCGCAGAAGGCGCGCACGTGCATCTCGTAGATGATGGCGTCCTTGTACCACTGGGGGTCGTCTTTCCGAATCCGGCCGGGCTTGCGCGTCTGGGGCATGGCGGGTCTCCGTGCTGGGGCTGTGCGGCGCTCGTTGGGTTCGCGTGGGCGCGGAAGAAAGCCCTTCCGGGAGCATACCCCAAAGCCCGGAGGGAGGCAAAACCCGCCGCGCATTTGGGCCGCAGGGCGAAAACAAAGGCCCCCGGTCCGCGCGGACCGAGGGCCTGGGTCGCTTGAATGCCTCCCGTTCCTAGAGGACGGGCAGGTACTTCTTGATCTCGAACTCCGAGACATGGGTGCGGTATTCGTCCCACTCGGCCAGCTTGTTGTTCACCAGGTTGGCGTGCATGGACTCGCCCAGGGTCTCCTTCATCAGCTCCGAGGCCTCCAGCTCGCGGGCGGCGGAGTGCAGGTCCCCGGGCAGGGCCTCGATGCCGTGGGTGTCCATGTCCTTTTCCGTGAAGGCGAAGATGTTCTTCTCCACGGCCGGGGACAGCTCGTAGCCCTCCTCGATGCCCTTGAGGCCGGCGGCCAGCATGACCGCGAAGCAGAGGTAGGGGTTGGCCGCCGGGTCGGGGTTGCGCATCTCGATGCGCGTGGCGGCTTCCTTGCCGGGCTTGTACATGGGCACGCGGATGAGCGCCGAGCGGTTGCGCTGGGCCCAGGCCACGTACACCGGGGCCTCGTAGCCGGGCACCAGGCGCTTGTAGGAGTTGACCCACTGGTTGGTGACGCAGCAGAACTCCTTGGCATGCTTGAGCAGCCCGGCGATGTAGGACTTGCACTCGGCGGACAGGCTGTTGGGGTCCTTGGGGTCGAAGAAGGCGTTGCGGCCGTTGCGGAACAGGGACTGGTGCACGTGCATGCCCGAACCGTTCTCGCCGAAGATGGGCTTGGGCATGAAGGTGGCGTAGCAGCCGTGCTTGCGGGCCGTCTCCTTGACCACCACGCGGTAGGTGGTGGCGATGTCGGCCATGGCCAGGGCCTCGTCGTAGCGCAGGTCGATCTCGTGCTGGGACGGGGCCACCTCGTGGTGGGAATACTCCACCTGGATGCCCATGCGCTCCAGGGAGAAGATGATGTCGCGGCGGATGTCGTTGCCGAGATCCAGGGGCGGGGCGTCGAAGTAGCCTCCGAAGTCCAGGAGCTCGGGGCTGGCGGAGTTGGCGAAGAGGAAGAACTCCAGCTCCGGGCCCATGTAGCAGGTGTAGCCCTTCTCCGCGGCCTTGGCGATGACCTTCTTGAGCACGTAGCGGGGGTCGTTCTCGTAGGGAGAGAGGTCGGGCAGCTTGATGTCGCAGAACATGCGCGCCACCGGGCGTTCCGTGGGCCGCCAGGAGATCATCTGGAAGGTGGTGGGGTCGGGGATGGCCACCATGTCCGACTCCTCGATGCGCGTGAAGCCGAGGATGGAGGAGCCGTCGAAGCCCATGCCCTCCTCAAAGGAGGCCTCCAGCTCCTTGGGCGTGACCTGGAAGCTCTTCAGGGTGCCCAGGATGTCTATGAACCAGAACTGGATGAAGCTGACGTTGTAGTCCCGGACGGCCTTGAGCACGTCGTCCGCGTTGCGGCAATTGAAAACAGGCGATGATTCCATTGATCCCTCCGTCTGTCATTTTTGTCAAAAAAAGGCGTTGTTTGCTTAATGATACGCAAGTGCTTTCAAGACCAGTGCCATATTTTGATCACGCATAAAACCGGGAGGTTGATGCCCCCGGCCGGGGGCCGGACCCCGCAAGGTTGACAAAAGCGTAGAGTTTACCCCCTTGTCCGGCCGGGGAGTGGTCAAATTTGTAACCCGTTTCCGCAGGCTTGGCTAGGGTTTCGGGGCCAGGCGGCGCAGCAGGTGGCGCACCAGCCCGCCCCGGCGCTCGTCCAGGCGGACGAGCCCGGCCCGCCGGGCCAGGGCGCGGGCCTCGGCCACCTCCCGGGCGCTCACCGGGCGGGCGATGTCCTGGTGCTCGCGGGCCCGGCCGCAGGGCCGGTACTGGCCCATGACATTGACGTAGGTGCGCGTGGACAGCCCGGCCAGGAAGCGCATCCAGGGGGCGGTGCCCGCCAGGCCCGATGGCAGCACCAGATGCCGCGCCAGGAGCCCGCGCCGGGCCGCGCCGCGCGCGTCCAGCTCCAGGTCGCCCACCGGGGCGTGCATGGCCGCCACGGCCTCGCGGGCGCGCTGCGGATAGTCCGGGGCTCCGGCCAGACGCGCGGCCACGGCGGGGTCGTGGAACTTCACGTCGGGCATGTAGATGTCCACCACCCCGTGGAGCAGGGCCAGGGTCTCCAGGCCGTCGTAGCCCCCGCTGTTGTAGACCAGGGGCAGGCGCAGCCCGCCCTCCGCGGCCAGGGGCAGGGCCTCCAGGATCTGCGCGGCCACGTGGGACGGGGACACGAGGTTGATGTTCTCCGCGCCCCGGGCCTGGATTTCGAGCATCACGCCGGAGAGCTCCCCGGGCGAGGCCTCGGGCGCGTCCCCTCCCCCCTCTTCCGCCCCCCCGGCTGATCTCCCAACTGATCTCCGAATTCTGGCAGAACACGCAGCCCAGGTTGCAGCCCGCGAAAAAGATCGTGCCCGAGCCGCCCTCGGCCACCAGCGGGTCCTCCTCCCCCCAATGCAGGTCGAAGCAGGCCACCCGCGCCGCACGGCCGATGCCGCAGAAACCGGCCTCCCCGGCCAGACGGTCCACGCCGCAGGCGCGCGGGCAGAGGCGGCACGGGGACAGCAGGTCCAGGGCGTGCCGCACCCGGCGCGCGAGCTCGCCCGAACGGTGAGGGCCAGATAAGCGGGTTCCATGGACGCATGGAAACAAAGCCCGCCCCGGGCGTCAAGACGCCGGGACGCCGCGTGTTCCGCCTTCCCTGCGGCCGCGTCCGACGCAGCGCTCTCCACATGGCCATGCATAATGCAACTCGCCAGCCTGTAAAGACTGTAACGTTCTCGACATAATTTGAAAAACAATATACAGGGAGCGCCACTAACAACAGTACGCATTTTTAATAGTTGCGGAGCTAATCATCAACAAACAACGAGTATCCTACAGCACGTAGATAAACGACTGCTCTATGATGATTCAATGGTCACAAATTGAATATCTTATCACTGTCATTGTGACAAGAAACTGTAACAAGCACGTAAAGCCAGCTTCTCGTTCTATGAAATAGTGTCGATCAAATATTACCACGGGGGATAACCTTATGAAGATGAAAAGCATGACTCCTGTTATAACATTGTGCGTCGCGGTCATCATCGCAGTGGCCATGACAGCGGGGGTCGTCGTGGTCAGCCGAACCAGCTATACATCCACTTTCGCGGATCAGTCCAAGGCCATGGGCAACGCGGTGAACGCGGCCATGGCCGGAGTGGAGGGCTTCGTGTCCAACGCCCAGGTGGTGGCCCGCACCGTCGCCCTGGCCCCGGGAGTGCGCGGCCTCGCCGCCCGGGGCGACGGCCAGGCCCAGGTGCAGCGCATGCTCGCCGGCATCCTCGAACAGAACGATAACTACTGGGCCCTGTTCGTGTTCGACGCCCAGGGGCGCATCCTGGCCGGAGGCAACGCCCGGGGCGACGACCTCACCGGAGGCGACAGGAGCGCCAGGGACTACGTGCGGGACATCCTCGCGGGCCACGAGACCTTCCTGGGCAAGAGCCTCCTGCGCGCCAAGAGCGGCGGCGGGCTGCCCGTGGCCGCCGTGGCCCACGCCGTGCGCGACGACTCGGGGCGCGTCGTGGGCGGAGTGGGCCTGTTTCCCAACTGGACCGTGCTCACCGAGCGCTACATCGCCCCGGTGCGCATCGGCCAGTCCGGCTACGGATTCATCATCGACGGCCAGGGCACCATCATCGCCCATGCGGACCCGGCCATGTGCTTCAAGAACGTGGCGGACCAGCCCTTCGTGCGCGACGCCCTGGCCCGGAAGAATGGCAGCCTGGAATACGGCTGGGGCGACGACAAGAAGTACATGACCTTCAAGACATTCGAACGGACCGGTTGGCTCACGGGCATGTCGGCCTACGAATCCGATCTGGCCGCCACGGCCATCTCCCAGCGCAACATGCTCATGGCGGGCGGGGCCCTGTGCGGCCTGCTGGTGGTGGCGGCCATCGTGGTGGCCCTGCGGCGGCTGATCCAGAAACCCGTGTCCGGCCTTCTGGAATACGCGCGGGACCTGGGCGCGGGCGATTACCGGACACAGCTCAAGGGAAAATACAGCTATGAATTCGAGGGGCTGGCCCACAACATCCAGGAGATGACCGGCGCCCTCAAGGAGCGCCTGGGATTCGCCCAGGGCCTTCTGGACAACATGCCCCTGGCCACGGTGGTCTGCGACCTCCAGGGCCGCATCGTGTTCGTCAACAACCAGATGGTGGCCCTGGCGGGACGCCAGGGCGACGGCTCGAAGTTCCGGGGCCAGGCCGCCGGGGCATTCCTGTACGGAGACCCCGGGAAGCAGACGGTCACCTCCCTGGTGCTGCGGCAGAAACGCCCCCTGCTGAACCTGGAGCGGGAACTGCGCACCAGCCAGGGGCGCACCCTGCAGGTGCGCATCGACGCGGCCCCGCTCTTCGACCTGGACGGGACCCTCACGGGCTCCTTCGCCATGATCACGGACCTCTCCGTGATCATGGAGCAGCAGCGGGACATCAGCGCCCAGAACGAGCGCATCGCCTCGGCGGCCGAGTCCGCCGCCGACGTGGCGGCCCGCGTGGCCTCGGCCTCGGAGGAGCTGTCCGCCCAGGTGGAGCAGTCCAGCAAAGGCGCCGAGGCGCAGCACATGCGCTCCACCGAGACGGCCTCGGCCATCGAGGAGATCAACGCCTCCATCCTGGAAGTGGCCAAAAACGCCTCCATGAGCGCGCAAAGCGCGGACCTGTCCAGGGAAAAGGCCCGCGAGGGCGCCCTCAAGGTCGGGCAGGTGGAGGAGGCGGTGAGCCGCCTGCAGGAAAGGATCATGGCGCTGAAGGCCGACATGAGCTCCCTGGGCGACCGGGCCCGGGGCGTGGGTTCGGTGCTGGGCGTGATCACGGACATCGCGGACCAGACCAACCTGCTGGCCCTGAACGCGGCCATCGAGGCCGCGCGCGCCGGGGACGCGGGACGCGGATTCGCCGTGGTGGCCGACGAGGTGCGCAAGCTGGCCGAGAAGACCATGCAGGCCACCCACGAGGTGGGCCTGGCCGTGTCCGCCATCCAGGACGAGACGCGCGAGGCCGTGGAGCTCACGGGCCAGGCCGCGGAGCTGGTGGCCTCCAACAGCGTCCTGGCCCGGGAATCCGGGGACTGCCTGCGCGAGATCGTGGACATGGCCACGGGCACGTCCGACCAGGTCCGGGCCATCGCCACGGCCGCCGAACAGCAGTCCGCCGCCGTGGAGCAGATCAGCCGCGGCGCCGAGGAGATCAACCGCATCAGCGGGGAAACCTCCACGGCCATGGAACAGTCCTTCTGCGCGGTGCGCGAATTATCCCAGCTGGCCGGGACCCTGGACGGGATCATCGGGTCCATGCAGCGCTGACGGCGGCCCGTGGTGCCGGAATCCACCGCCCCGCAAGGCTCTCCCCCACGGCGCTGCCGGATCCGCGAAGGGGCGGTGACGAATCGCACCGCTTGGTGAAAAAACACCTTTTCCAAGCAACTACATAATTTTATTGCATCTTCCTGCAACAGGGCCGCCCGGTGGTGATGAACTTCACCGCCGGGCGCGCTGTTTTCAAAACCATCGTTCCAATTACCCCATGATATTATTGGGTTTTTTTGTTCACAAGCGTATTGGCATGACCCCTGCTTTAGGGGAGTCGCGTTCACTGACGTGAGGCCCGTTACCTAACCGACTGAGTGGATTTGCCTCCAAGAACTCACAACACACGAGGAGCAGAAAATGAGCTTCCAGTTAACTGAAGAGCAAACGCTCATTAAGCAGATGGTACGCGAATTCGCCGAGCAGAAGGTCCAGCCCATCGCTGCGGCCATCGACAAGGAGCATCGCTTCCCCGCCGAGACCGTTAAGGAAATGGCCGACCTGAACCTCCTGGGCCTGACCGTCCCCGAGGAGCTCGAGGGCGCCGGCGGGGATTCCCTGTCCTACACCCTGGCCGTCGAGGAACTCAGCCGCGTGTGCGCCACCCACGGCGTCATCCTCTCGGCCCACGTGTCCCTGGGCGTGCATCCGATCCTCAAGTTCGGCTCCGAGGAGCAGAAGCAGAAATACATCCCCGACCTGGCCAGCGGCCGCAAGCTCGCGGCGTTCTGCCTCACCGAGCCCGGCGCGGGCACCGACGCCGCGTCCCAGCAGACCGTGGCCGAGCTCAAGGGCGACAAGTACATCCTCAACGGCAGCAAGGTCTTCATCACCAACGGCGCCGTGGCCGAGACCTTCATCGTCTTCGCCATGACCGACAAGTCCAAGGGCCTCAAGGGCATCTCCGCCTTCATCGTGGAGAAGGAATTCCCGGGCTTCAGCGTGGGCCAGGTCGAGGACAAGCTGGGCATCTGCGGCTCCTCCACCACCGAGATCCTGTTCAAGGACTGCGAAGTGCCCGTGGCGAACATGCTGGGCGCCGAGGGCAAGGGCTTCGGCATCGCCATGCAGACCCTGGACGGCGGCCGCATCGGCATCGCCTCCCAGGCGCTGGGCATCGCCCAGGGCGCCCTGGAAGCGGCCATCACCTACGCCAAGGAGCGCGTGCAGTTCGGCAAGCCCATCAGCGCCAACCAGGGCATCCAGTGGATGCTGGCCGACATGGCCGTGCAGGTCGAGGCCGCGCGCATGCTGACCTACAACGCCGCCATCACCAAGGACTCCGGCGCCCGCTTCAGCAAGGAAGCCGCCATGGCCAAGCTGTTCGCCGCTGAGACCGCCATGAGCGTGGCCACCAAGTCCATCCAGATCCACGGCGGCATCGGCTACACCAAGAGCTACCCGGTGGAGCGCTTCTTCCGCGACGCCAAGATCACGGAAATCTACGAAGGCACCAGCGAAGTGCAGCGCATGGTCATCGCTGGCAACATCCTGGCCTAAGGACCGGAGGCTGCACAGATGAAGAAAATAGTCGTCTGCTTCAAGTGGCTCCTGGATGTCGCGGACATCCGCGTCAACGAGGCCACGGGCACCCTCGACCCGGACAAGGCCAAGTGGATGCTCAACGAATACGACCGCAACGCCATCGAGGCGGGCGTGCAGATCAAGAACGCCACGGGCTGCGAGCTCGTGGGTCTGACCTGCGGCCCCAAGGCCCAGGCGTCCTGCAAGGACTCCCTGTCGCGCGGTCTGGATTCCGTGACCTACATCGAGAACCCGGCCCTGGAACAGGCCGACAGCGGCGCGACCGCCAAGACCCTGGCAGCGGCCATCAAGGCCATGGGAGACGTGGACCTGGTGCTGTGCAGCGAAGGATCCAGTGACGAATACGCCCAGCAGACGGGCGGCCGTTTGGCCGCCCTGCTGGGCATGTCGTCGGTTTCCTGCGTCAGCGCCATCGCCCTGGACGGCGAGTCCCTGACCCTGGACCGCAAGCTGGAGGACGGCGTGGAGCGCGTGCAGGTCACGGGCTCCGCGGTGCTCTCCGTGGTCCCGGACGTGAACGAGGCTCCCATCCCCAGCGTCAAGCAGATCCTGGGGGCCAAGAAGAAGCCCAGCAACGAGTGCGAGCTGGCCAGCGTGGGCCTGTGCGAAGGCGACTGCGCCCCGCAGCTGACCACCCTTTCCGTGCTGGCTCCCAAGGTGGACCGCAAGATGGTCCATCTGAACCCCGAGGGCACGTCCCTTGAGGCCGCCGCGGCCGAGCTGGTCAAGAAGCTCGTGGCCGAGAGTGTCCTGTAAAGGCGATAAGGGAGAATACAGATGAGCGTCATCGTATGGACAATAGCTGAAAGCAAGCAGCTCGCCGCCGAGCTCGTGGCCGGCGCCCGGGCCGTGGCCGGGGCCGACGCCCAGGTCGTCGCCTTTGTGGGCGCGGACGAGGGCGCGGCACAGGAACTGGTGGCCGCCGGGGCCGACGCGGCCCGGGCCATGCCCCTGCCCGCCGACGCCCCGTGGGAGGCCTACGTGCCCGTGCTGGCCAAGCTGGCCCAGGACGCCGCGCCCCGGTTGATCCTGGTGGGCGCCACCAAGCGCGGCAAGGACATGGCCGCGCAGCTGGCGGGCCTTCTGGACGCGCCCTGCGTGTCCGACGCCAAGGACCTGCGCCTGGACAACGGCACCCTGGAGGCCGGACGCATGGTCTACGGCGGCATGGCCGTGAAGACCTTGAGCAGCACCTCGCCCACGGTCGTGGCCACGATATCCGCGCAGTGCTTCGAAGCCCTGGCTCCGGACGCCTCGCGCTCCGGCGACGTCCAGACCCTGGCCCCCGAGGCCGGGGCCGTGAAGGTCGTGGCCCGCGAGCCCAGGCAGAAGGGCGGCGTTAACCTGGCCGAGGCCACCCGCGTGGTGGGCGTGGGCCGAGGCTTCACCGAGGAAAGCGATCTGCAGCTGGCCAGGGATCTGGCCGAGGCCATGGAGGCCGAAGTGGCCTGCACCAGGCCCATTGCCGAGTTCTTCAAGTGGCTCCCCGAAGAACTCTATCTGGGCATCTCCGGTCAGGTCATCAAGCCCCAGGTCTATCTCGCCGCCGGCGTGTCCGGGCAGGCGCAGCACGTCTACGGCGTGCGCGACTCCAAGGTCATCGTCGGCGTGAACAAGGACGAGAACGCCCCCATCTTCCAGACGTCGGACTACTACATCGTGGGCGACGTCAAGGAAGTGCTTCCCGCCCTGACCAAGGCCTTCAAGGAACACGGCAATGCCTGATTACGACGCCATAGTCGTGGGAGCCGGCATTGCGGGCAGCGTGGCCGCCTACTGCATGGCCAAGGAAGGGCTCGAAGTGCTGATGGTGGAACGCGGGGACACCCCCGGCTCCAAGAACGTCAGCGGCGGGCGCCTGTACGCCCATAGCCTGGAGAAAGTCATGCCGGGCTTTGCGGAGCGGGCGCCCGTGCAGCGCAAGGTGACGCGGGAGACCATCTCCATGCTCACCGAGGACAGCGCCTTCAGCATCGACTTCCAGTCCGCCAAGCTGGGCGGCCCCGCCGACGCGGTGTCCTACACCGTTCTGCGTTCGGACTTCGACGCCTGGCTCGCCGAGCAGGCCGAGGAGGCCGGGTGCGACGTGGTCTACCCGGCCCACGTCGACTCCCTGCTCAGGGAGGAAGGCAGGATCGCGGGAGTGGTCGCCGGCGAGGATGAGCTCACGTCCAACGTGGTCATCCTGGCCGACGGCGTGAACAGCCTGCTGGCCCAGCAGGCCGGGCTGAAAAAGGAACTCACCGCCCACAGCGTGGGCGTGGGCGCCAAGGAGATAATCGAACTGCCCGAGGGGGTCATCAACGACCGCTTCGGAGTGGAGTCGGGCCAGGGCGTGGCCCGCCTGTTTGCGGGCGACCCGTCCCAGGGGCTCGTGGGCGGCGGCTTCCTGTACACCAACAAGGACAGCCTCTCCCTGGGCCTGGTGGTCACGGTGGACAACGTCAAGAAGTCCGCCACCCGCCTGCCCGACATGCTGGAGCGCTTCAAGCAGCATCCGGCCGTGCGGCCCCTCATCGAGGGCGGCAAGATCGCGGAATACGGCGCCCACCTAGTGCCCGAGGCCGGCATGGGCATGCTGCCCGAGCTGGTGACCGACAACCTGCTGATTGCCGGCGACGCGGCGGGCATGTGCCTGAACCTCGGATACACCATCCGCGGCATGGACTATGCCGTGGCCTCGGGCGAAATGGCCGCCAAGGCCGTGATCGCCGCCAAGGCCAAGGACGACTACAGCAAGGCCTCCCTGTCCGGGTACAAGACCCTGCTGGAGCAGAGCATCGTGCTCAAGGACATGAAGACCTACGCCAACGCGCCGGGATTCATAGACAACAGCCGGATGTACAAGGACTACCCCGAACTCATGGAGCAGATCTTCATGGAACTGTTCCGCGTGGACGGGGAGCCCGCCAAGATGGCCGTGAAGAAGCTCCTGCCGCATGTGCGCAAGGTCGGCTTCCTGAATCTGGCCCGCGACGGCTGGAAAGGAGTGCGATCCATATGAGCATGAGCATCGAACAGAAGCTGTCCCTGGACAAGTTCGTGGTGGACGAGGGCCATCCTCACATCACCATCGACCAGGGCAAGATGGACGAAGCGACCGTACGCGCCCTGACCGTCGGCTGTCCCGCGGGGCTGTACACCCTCAACGAGAACGGACAGCTCGCCTTCGAGGTGGCCGGTTGCCTGGAATGCGGCACCTGCCGCGTGATCTGCGCCGGTTGCCCCGGGGCCATGACCTGGGAGCATCCACGCCCCTCTTTCGGAGTGTTCTACCGCTTCGGATAGGGTGTCCTCTGCCATAGACACACCACCCCGCCTTATGGCCCATGCCGCGCTCACCCTCACCCCTCCTAGCGCGGCATGGGCCCTCTTCATTTCCTTTGCGCGGCGCACGGCGGGCCGCAAAAAACGGCCGGCCCAAAAGGGCCGGCCGTTTTTTCACGCCTGCGGCGCGGGGCCAGTGTCCCGAATCACTTTTCCTCGTCGGCCGTGACCTTAGCGCCCGTTTCCAGATTGTAGCGCGCCGCCTTCTTGACCACCGTGGAGTGATCCACGCCCACGGCCGCGGCCGTGCGGCGGCAGGACCCGTAGCGGGTCAGGGCGTCCTGCCAGTAGCGGCGCTCGAACTGGTCGCGGACCTGGCGGTAGGACAGGTTGTCGTCGCCGCGGGCCACGGCGTTCTCGGGGTCGAAGCCCTTGCACATGCTCGCGGGCAGGCTCTGGGGCTGGATCTCGTCCTGGGCGCTGACCACCACCAGGCGTTCCACCATGTTCTCCAGCTCGCGCACGTTGCCCGGCCAGTCGTACTCCATGAGCAGATGGCACAGGGACGGGGAAAAGGTCTTGTTCTGCTTGTAGCGGACGTTGCATTGCTTCAGGAACAGCTCGGCCAGGGGATAGATGTCCTCGCGGCGCTCGCGCAGGGGCGGCAGGACCAGCTTGAGCACATTCAGGCGGTAGAAGAGGTCGCCCCGGAAGGAGCCCTCCTCCACCATCTCCTCCAGGTCGCGGTTGGTGGCCGCGATGACGCGCACGTCCACCTTGCGGACCTTCTTGCCGCCCACGCGGTAGAATTCCTTCTGCTGGATGAAGCGCAACAGCTTGACCTGCACGGAGATGGGAATCTCGCTGACCTCGTCCAGAAAGGCCGTGCCCTTGTCCGCCATCTCCAGGAGGCCGATGCAGCCCTCCTTGCGCGCGCCCGTGAAGGCGCCCTCCTCGTAGCCGAAGAGCTGGGACTCCAGCAGGGACTCGGGGATGGCGCTGCAGTTGATCTTGATGAACGGCCCGTCGCGGCGGTCGCTGTGCTTGTGCACCAGGTCCGTGACCACCTCCTTGCCCGTGCCCGTCTCGCCCAGCACCAGCAGATGGGCGTCCACCTGGGCGAAGCGGATGGCCATGGCCTTGACCTTGCGCATGGAGGGGCTGTTGAAGATGCGTCCGTCCTCCTCTCCGGTGAGGGTGGAGACGAGCTTGGCGTACTGGTCCAGTTTTTCACGAGAGGACGAGACCTCTTCGCGCAGCTTGTTCAGCTCGGTGGTGTCGCGGATGTTGACGACGACCCGGAAAAGCTGGCCGTTCTCGTCGAAGACGGGGGTGGCCGTGATGTGGCTCATGCGGCCGGTGCGGAATATCTGGGTCATGGATTCGGTCTTGCACGACTCCAGGACCTTGTAGGTGGGCGAATCGGAGACCATTCCCAGGTCCACGATCTGGTGGCTGTCCAGCCCGATAATCTCGCTGGGGGATATGCCGGTTATGTTTTCGTAGTTCTTGTTTATTCTGAGATATACGCCACATGCGTCGGCCACGACGATGCCGTCGTGCGAAGCCTCGAAAATGGCCTCCAGCTCCATGTTCCTGCGTTTGAGTTCAATGATTCTGGCTAGTTCTTCCTCGTCGATCGCATGATGGTATACACATAAGAAAATATCCCTATCGCCTTGTCTTATGCGAGTGATCTCGAACATCCCCTCGCCATGTTTGAAAACGAACGACCTTTGCCTCGGATCGCTTGCAAGCACCTTTTCCTTGATAGAACGCGACACGAAACTGCACCGCATTATATCATTAGGTTCGCAGTATAGAAACTCACCCGACTCGTCGATTACGGAACATACTGTCTTTGCCTCGACCTTGTGCGACATTTTCTGTCTCCTCAGTGTTTATAGCGCCCCAACACTGAGCGGTGAATTTTTTCACCCGCAGGTGAATTCATTCACCAGCTGGAAAGCCTTGTCAAGCCTATTGCTGCCCACCTCTCTGGTGACTTCCATCACCATATGCAATCTTCAATGTTCTTAAGAATCACATAAACGGCCTGTAATAGAGGGCCCTGACGGGCGCCTTGCGTGGCACATCCTTTGCTTTAACAGCAAATAACGGGCCTCGAAGAAACCTTATATATGGAGATCGATAAAATGGTAAAATTCATGACCGCCAGGGAAGCAGCCGACCTGATCAAGGACGGCGACACCCTGGTTACCGAAGGATTCGTGGTCAACTGCCACCCCGAATCCCTATGCGCGGCTCTGGAGGAGCGGTTCCTGGAGACGGGAACCCCTGCGGGCCTGACCCTCTTGTTCTCCGCCGGACAAGGCGACGGCAAGGACGCCGCCCTCAACCACCTGGGACACGAGAAGCTTCTCAAGCGCGTCATCGGCGGCCATTGGAACCTCTCGCCCAAGCTGGGGCAGCTCTCCAGCGACAACAAGATCGAAGCCTACAACCTGCCTCAGGGCGCCATCGCCCAGCTCTACCGTGAAATCGCCAGCGGCCGCCCCGGCCTGATCACCCACGTGGGCCTGAAGACCTTCGTGGATCCCCGCCTGGACGGCGGCAAGATCAACGACGTGACCACCGAGGACGTGGTGGAACTGATCGAGATTGCCGGGCAGGAGAAGCTGTTCTACAAGTCCATGCCCATCAACGTCTGTTTCCTGCGCGGCACCACCGCCGACGAGAAGGGCAACATCAGCATGGAGAAGGAAGGGCTGTATCTCGGCGCCGCCGTCATCGCCCAGGCCACCAAGAACTCCGGCGGCAAGGTCGTGGTGCAGGTGGAGCGCAAGGTCAAGGGCGGCAGCATCGACCCGCGCCTGGTCAAGATCCCGGGCATCTACGTCGACGCCGTGGTGGTCGTGCCCCCGGCCGAGAACATGTTCGAAGCCAACCCCGAGCTGGCCCCCGCCTATTGCGGCGACGTGCGCCTGCCCGCCGACAGCCTGCCCCCCATCCCCCTGGACGCCCGCAAGGTCATCGCCCGCAGGGCCGCCATGGAGCTGACCCCCGGCGCCGTGGTCAACCTGGGCATCGGCATCCCGGAGATGGTCTCCGCCGTGGCCGGCGAGGAAGGCATCGGCGACCAGATGACCCTCACCGTCGAGGCCGGCCCCGTGGGCGGCTTCCCGGCCAACGGCCTGGCCTTCGGCCTGTCCATGAACCCCGAGGTCATCCTCGACCAGGCCACCCAGTTCGACTTCTACGACGGCGGCGGCCTGGACCTGGCCTACCTCGGCCTGGCCGAATGCGACCCCGAGGGCAACATCAACGTCAGCAAGCTGGGCAAGCGCGTCACGGGTTGCGGCGGATTTATCAACATCACCCAAAACGCCAAACGCCTGTTCTACTGCGGAACCTTCACCGCCAAGGGCCTGAAGCTCGAGGTGGGCGGCGGCAAGCTGACCATCACCCAGGAAGGCCAGAGCAAGAAGTTCGTGGAAAAGGTCGGGCACGTGACCTTCAGCGGCAAGTACGCCGCCGAGATCGGCCAGCCCGTGCTGTACATCACGGAACGCGCCGTGTTCGAACTGCGCGCCGACGGCCTGCACCTCACCGAGGTGGCCCCCGGCGTGGATATCCAGAAGGACGTCCTGGACCAGATGGACTTCATTCCCAAGATGGACGTCCCGCCCAAGCTGATGGACGCGCGCATCTTCACCGACCAACCCATGGGCCTCGACAAGCAATAAAAGGAGCTAAAAATGAGCTGGACTTTTGCAAGCCTGGAAGTCGGCAGCAGCGATTCGATCAGCAAGGTGATCACCGCCGCCGACGTGGAAGGATTCGCCGGAATCACCCTGGACAACAACCCCGTGCATCTGAACGAGGAGTACGCCCAGGGCACCATGTTCAAGCACCGCATCGCCCACGGCATGATCAGCGCGGGCCTCATCTCCGCGGTGCTTGGCACCCGGCTCCCGGGAAACGGCACCATCTACATGAAGCAGGAACTGATCTTCAAGCGTCCCGTGTACCTGGACGAGGAGCTCACCGCCCATGTGGAAGTGGCCGAAAAGATTGAGGCCAAAAAGCGCCTGCGCCTGAAGACCTGGGTCACGAATCAGGCGGGCGACACGGTCACGGATGGCGAGGCCCTGGTGATGTTCGACGCCTAGCCTCCTCCAACTGGTCGCGCCCGGTTGTTGGGGCGGACGCGGCCACTCATGCTCATTGGGCGAGTGCGGCTGGACGGGGATTCGCCCCGCCAGTCAACGGAGCATTTGAGTTGAGTACCGGACATTGGCCTCACGCTCCCCGCCAAGCGTCTTTCGCGGGCAATCGAAAGACGAGGCGGGAAGCAGCTCCCGGCCGTAACGCGGTGCAGCCGCCAGGCTGCACAAGGAGACATGAGTATGGAAGTTTTAGGAATCGTTCTCAGCCTGTTCCTCCTGATGTACATCGCGTACAGGGGCTTCTCCGTCATCCTCTTCGCCCCGATCCTCGCCCTGTTGGCTGCAGGGCTGCAGGGCATGCCCATCATGCCCACGTACACGGAAATCTTCATGACCAAGGGCGTGATGTACATCAAGGCCTTTTTCCCGGTATTCCTGCTGGGCGCCATCTTCGGCAAGGTCATGGAAGACACCAACCTGGCAAAGGGTATCTCCCACACCATCATCAGCAAGCTGGGGCATAAGCACGCCATCCTCTCGGTGGTGCTGTCCGCGGCCATCCTGACCTACGGCGGCGTGAGCCTGTTCGTGGTGGTCTTCGCCGTGTACCCCTTCGCCGCGGCCATGTTCCGCGAAGCGAACATTCCCAAGCGTCTGTTGCCTGGCTGCATCGCCCTGGGTTCCTTCACCTTCACCATGACCTGCATCCCGGGCACCCCGCAGATCCAGAACATCATTCCCACCAACTTCTACGGCACCGACGCCTTCGCGGCACCGGTCTCCGGCATCCTGGCCGCCATCATCGTCATGGGCGTGGGCATGTTCTGGCTGGAGCGCCGCCGCAAGGCCGCCGACGCCGTGAACGAGGGCTACGGCGACCACACCATCAACGAGCCCGAAAGCAACGGCGACGACAGCCTGCCTTCCTGGATCGTCGGCCTGCTGCCCTTGGTGGTGGTGCTGGCGTCCAACTACGCCCTGTCCCACTGGGTGACCTGGAGCCCCTCCATCCTGGAGCCCCTGTCCGGCATGAAGCTGCCCCTGATGGTCGCCTCCGTGAAGAAGGTCGTCGGCATCTGGTCCCTGATCATCGCCCTGGTGCTCGGCATCCTCACCGCCATCGCCCTGGGCAACAAGAAGTTCCTCAATAACAAGGGCTCCCTGCAGAAGGCCCTGAACGCCGGTGCCATCGGATCGCTGCTGGCGATCATGAACACCGCCTCCGAGGTTGGTTACGGCAACGTCATCGCCTCCCTGCCTGGCTTCAAGACCATCGCCCACGCCCTGTTGGGCATCCAGATCGGCGGTTCCCCGCTGGTGTCCGAGGCGGTCTCCGTCTCCACCCTGGCCGGTATCACCGGTTCGGCCTCCGGCGGCATGTCCATCGCCCTGGACGTCATGAGCAAGGACTGGCTGGCCATGGCCAACGCCATCGGCATGAGCCCCGACATCCTGCACAGGATCGCCTCCATCGCCTCCGGCGGCATGGACACCCTGCCCCACAACGGCGCGGTCATCACGCTCTTGGCCGTGTGCGGCCTGACCCACAAGCAGTCCTACAAGGACATCGGCATGGTCTCCCTGGTGATCCCCTTCGCTACGGCGTTCGTGGTCATCTTCTTCCACGCCGTGACCGGCATCCTCTAGGAGCGAGGCCCACAGAGGCATAACCAACAAACAATAAACAAACCGCATTTCGCGGGCGCCGCACCGTGCGGCGCAGAACGAGGCAAGCCGCCTGCGCCCTCCTCCGGCCAACGGGGGTCGGAGGAGGGCGGGGCGGAACATGCCCCGCAAATAGAAGCTACCATCCTGACAAGGAGATAGAGATATGAGCGAGTACCAGAATTTACTGTATGAATGCACTGACGGCATCGCCACGGTGACCATCAACAGGCCCAAGGCCCTGAACGCCTTGAACGCCGATCTCCTGGGCGAACTGGACTCCCTGCTGGACGAAATCGCCGCCGACGCCGGCGTACAGGTGGTGATCATCACCGGCGCGGGCGACAAGGCCTTCGTGGCCGGCGCGGACATCGCCTACATGCAGGAAATGCAGGCCATCGAGGGCCGCAACTGGGGCATGGTCGGCCAGGCCGTGTTCAACAAGATCGAGAACCTGCCCCAGCCCGTCATCGCCGCCATCAACGGCTTCGCCCTGGGCGGCGGCTGCGAGCTGGCCATGGCCTGCGACATCCGCCTGGCCTCGGAAAAGGCCAAGTTCGGCCAGCCCGAAGTCACCCTGGGCATCACCCCGGGCTTCGGCGGCACCCAGCGCCTGCCCCGCCTGGTGGGCAAGGGCCGCGCCAAGGAGCTGCTGTACACCGGCGACATGATCAAGGCCGACCGCGCCGCCGAGATCGGCTTGGTCAACGCCGTGGCCGCGCCCGAGGCGCTCATGGACGCCGCCGTGGAGATGGCCAAGAAGATCATGTCCCGCGCCCCCGTGGCCGTGCGCATGTGCAAGGCCGCCGTGAATCGCGGCATGGACGTCGACCTGTCCACAGGCGTGTCCTACGAGGCCGAGGTCTTCGGCCTGTGCTTCGCCACGGCCGACCAGAAGGAAGGCATGGGCGCCTTCGTGGAAAAGCGCGCCGCCGCGTTCAGCGGAAAGTAGCAGTCGCGCCGGAACGCACGGCCATGCCCTGTCCAACCTGGCTTTCCGAACGGACGGCATTCGCCGTCACAGGGCCGGCCTGCGGCCGGATGTGAACCAACCGCCCGCCGAGCCTCCCCTCTCCCCACAGGGGGACGGCCCGGCGGGCGCAACAAGGCAAGACCATGAGCAACCAGAACACGAGAATCATCGCCTACCCCGGCAGCTTCGACCCCATCACCATGGGCCATGTCAGCCTGGTGCAGCGGGCCCTGGCGATCTTCGACCAGGTGGTGGTCTCGGTGGTCAGCATACCGGCCAAGCCCATGACCTTCTCCCTGGACGAGCGCATGGACATGGCCCGCGAGGTCTTCGCTGGCGAGCCCAGGGTCTCGGTGGAGGGCTTCGACGGCCTGCTGCCCAAATACGTCCGGCAGTGCAGGGCCGACGCCGTGCTCAGGGGCCTGCGGGCCGTGTCGGACTTCGACTGCGAATTCCAGCTGGCGCTCATGAACCGCCGCCAGGACCACCACGTGGAGACCCTGTTCCTGATGACGGACTCCCAGTGGCTGTACACCAGCTCCTCGGGCATCAAGGACCTGGCGCGGCTGGGCGGCAACATCACGGGCCTGGTGCCCGACTGCGTGGCCCGGCGCCTGGACGAGAAGTTCCACCACTGTCCCCAGGCCGCCAGCTAGCAGGCTGCCCCAAAAGCATAATCTGCTTCGTTGCTGCAAAAAATTCAAACCCTCGCGTATGTCCATATACGCGTCGGCCTTGAATTTTTTTTTGCGCCTAGCATCTCACGCTTTTGGGACAGCCTGCGAATAGATTTTTCTCGACAATCCGCCAATTTCCCTTTCCCCGCCGCTGAGGGTATACCTCCCCCTGGCCCGCAACCCAGCATCAACCGGCCAGGAGAATCATGCCCCCGTCCCCTTCCCCACAGAGCCCGCGCGACATCCTGCGCACGGTCTTCGGCTTCGACGCCTTCATCGGCCTGCAGGAGGCCGTCATCGACAACGTGCTCGCGGGACGGGACTCCCTGGTGCTGATGCCCACGGGCGGGGGCAAGTCCCTATGCTACCAGATCCCCTCCCTGGCCCTGCCGGGCACGGGAGTCTGCGTTTCGCCCCTCATCGCCCTGATGCAGGACCAGGTCCAGGGCCTGACCCAGATGGGCGTGCGAGCGGCCTGCCTGAACTCGTCCCTGGACCCGCGCGACGCCCGCGAGGTCACCGCGCGCCTCGTGGGCGGGGACCTGGACCTGTTGTACGTGGCCCCGGAGCGCCTGTGCAGGCCCGAGTTCCTGGACCTGCTCGCGCGCTGCAAGCCCTGCCTCTTCGCCATCGACGAGGCCCATTGCGTGTCCCAGTGGGGCCACGACTTCCGGCCCGAATACACCCAGCTCTCCATCATCGCCGAGCACTTCCCCGGGGTGCCGCGCCTGGCGCTCACGGCCACGGCGGACAAGCCCACCCAGGGCGACATCCTCAACAGCCTGGAGCTGCAAGGCGCGCAGACCTTCGCCACGGGCTTCGACCGGCCCAACATCAGCTACACCGTGCGCCCCAAGCACGAGCCCCTGCGCATGCTCACGCGCTTCATCCGCGAGAACCACGAGGGCGACGCGGGCATCGTCTACCGCCTGAGCCGGGCCAACGTGGAGAAGACCGCCGCCCACCTCGTGAAGGAGGGCTTCAACGCCCTGCCCTACCACGCGGGCCTGGCCAAAGGCGTGCGCCAGGAGAACCAGGAGCGCTTCATGCGCGAGGAAGGGGTGATCATGGTGGCCACGGTGGCCTTCGGCATGGGCGTGGACAAGCCCAACGTGCGCTTTGTCTGCCACCTGGAGCCGCCCAAGAGCCTGGAGGCCTATCACCAGGAAACGGGCCGCGCCGGGCGCGACGGCCTGCCCGCCACGGCCTGGATGTGCTACGGCCTGCAGGACATGGCCGTGCTGCGCTCCATGATCGATTCGGGCGAGGCCGACGAGGACAGAAAGCGCATCGAGCACCACAAATTGAACGCCCTGTTCGCCTTTCTGGAGACGGCCGGGTGCCGCCGCCAGTCCCTGCTGGCCTATTTCGGGGAGCGCCGGGAGCCCTGCGGCAACTGCGACAACTGCCTGCACCCCGTGGCCACCTGGGACGGCACCGTGGCCGCCCAAAAGGCCCTGTCCAACATCTACCGCACGGGCCAGCGCTTCGGGGCCGGGCACCTGGCCGCCGTGCTCACCGGACGCACGGACGAGCGCATCCTGCGCTTCGGCCACGACCAGGTCTCCACCCACGGCATCGGCACGGAGCTGAATCTGGAGGAATGGAAGTCCGTGTACCGCCAGCTGGCCGGGGCCGGGCTGCTGTCCGTGGACATGGAGCGCTGGGGCGCCCTGACCCTCAACGAGGACTCCTGGGCCGTGCTGCGCGGGGAGCGCGAGGTGCGCCTGCGCACGGACCCGACCCTGCCCAGGGCCGCGAGCGCCAAGCGCGGCAAGGCGGCCGCCGCCGCCCCTGAGGACGCCGAGGCCCGGGCCCTGTTCGACGCCCTGCGCGAACTGCGCCTGTCCATTTCCAAGGAGCGCTCGGTGCCGCCCTACGCCATCTTCCCGGACCGCACCCTCATGGAGATGGTGCGCTACCGGCCCGAGGATCTGGACGGCCTGGGGCTGCTCTCGGGCGTGGGCCGGGTCAAGCTCCAGCGCTTCGGCCAGGCCTTTGTGGACGCCCTCGCGGCCTATGCGGCGGAGCACGGCCGTCCCGCGGACCTGGCCGAAATCCCCCGGGAACGCCGCGCGGCCCGCGAACGCGCCGAGGCCAGGGAATCCGAAGGCCTGTCCGCCACCCAGGAGGCGTCCCTGGCCCTGTTCGGGGAGCACGGGGACGTGGAGGCCGTGGCCCGGGAGCGCGGGCTCAAGGAAGGCACGGTCTGGAACCATCTCCTCTGCGCGGTGCGCCAGGGCCGCCTGGCCCCGGACGACCTGCTGCGCCTGTCCCCCAAGGACGACGAGGCCGTGCGCCAGGCCTTCGAAACCTGCCGCGCCCAGGGCGCCGTGGGTCTGACCCCGGTGCACGAGGCCCTGGGCGGCCGCTTCTCCTACGAGCTGTTACGGGCTGTGGCGTCCTGCGGCGCAGACCGTCCATAAGGCGCAATCTGCTTCGTCAGCGAAAAAATCCAGACCGCTTATGTATGCCAAATACACTGCGCGGCCTGGATTTTTCCGCTTCCTCGCATCTCACACCTTCTGAACGGTCTGCAAAGGAAAATTGAATTTTTCCGCAAGACATGTCCCCAAATAGTAAACGGTAATCGCGCACTGGCCGCAGCAACGAAGCAGATCGCGCCTTATGGGCGGCCTGAGGTTCAGTCACGCTTGTACCCGCGTACGTGACCGTTTTGTCAGGCCCCCTTGCGGCGCGTATAGGCTTGGAACATGAGCCTATTTCTCCGTCCCGGCCTGCCCGGGAACACGCCATGAGCCTGCGCGTGACCGTGACCAAGGGCCTGGCCCATTTCACCCTGGACGTGGACCTTTGTTGTCCGGCGGGGAGCTTCACGGTGCTCGTGGGGCCGTCGGGCGCGGGCAAGACCACGCTGATGCGCATGGTGGCGGGCCTGGGGCGGCCGGACGGCGGGCGCATCGCCTTTGGCGGCGAAACCTGGGTGGACACGGACGCGGGCCTGTTCGTCCCGCCCCAGAAACGCGGCCTGGCCCTGGTGTTCCAGGACTACGCCCTGTTTCCGCACATGACCGTGGCCAGGAACGTAGCCTTCGCGGCCCGGGACAAGGCCCGCGTGCCCGAGCTCCTGGAGATGTTCGGCATCGGGCGCCTGGCTTCGGCCCGGCCCTGCGCCGTGTCCGGGGGCGAGCGCCAGCGCGCGGCCCTGTGCCAGGCCCTGGCCCGCGAGCCCCGCGTGCTGCTCCTGGACGAGCCCTTCTCGGCCCTGGACGTGGCCACCCGCCTGGCCCTGCGCGCGGAGCTCAAGGCCCTGACCCGGGCCCTGGGCGTGAGCGTGCTGCACGTGACCCACGACCTGGACGAGGCCCGCTACCTCGCCGACTCCCTGGCCCCCCTTGTCCGGGGCCGTCTCGACCCAAGCTGGCCCGAACGCCAATACCGCCTGCTGGCCGAAGCCCAGGCCGCTCCCGGCCCCTTCCCCCCCCCTCCAACCGCCCAGAGGATGCAGCCATGAAACCCTTTTCCAAGACATTGTTGCGCTACTTTGCCGCCACGTTCCTGGCCCTGATCCTGGCCCTGCCCTGCGCCCGGGCGCGCGCCGAAACCGTGGTCGTGGCCGCGGGCGCGGGCTACAAGAAGATGGTCGACGCCCTGGCCAAGTCCTACGAGGCCCGCACCGGCAACACCGTGGACCGCGCCTACGGCAACATGGCCCGGACCCTGGCCCAGGCCAAGGCCGGGGGCGTGGTGGACCTGGTCATCGGCGCGGACTGGTTCCTCAAGCGCTCGGACATCGCCTTCAGCGACGTGCGCCCCCTGGGCAAGGGCCGCCTGGTGCTGGTCTGGGCCAAGAGCGCGCACTTCGCCTCGGCCGAGGACCTGCTCGCCCCCGAGGTCAAGCGCATCGCCCTGCCCAACACAGAGCGCGCCATCTACGGCCGGGCGGCCATGCAGTACCTGAAGAACACAGGCCTCTACGACAAGATCAAGGACAAGCTGCTCATGGTGGCCACGGTTCCCCAGGTCTCGTCCTACCTGCTCACGGGCGAGGTGGACATGGGCTTCGTGAACTCCACCCACGTCCTGGCCATCAAGGACAAGGTGGGCGGATACGCCATGGCCGACGAGGGCAAGTACGAGCCCATCGCCATCATGGCCGCCAGCACCCCGGACGCGCCGCACCCCGAGGCCCTGGCGCACTTCCTGAACTTCCTGGCCTCGGACGCGGCCAAGGCCATCATCACGGCCAACGGCATCTGATGCGCGCATGACGGTCCTGGAAATCCTGCGCCAGCCCGGCACCACCGGGCCGCTGATCCTCACGGCCAAGGTCCTGGCCGCCTCGGGCGCCCTGCACTTGCTCAGCGGCCTGGTCCTGGGCTACTACCTCAATGGTCCCAAAACGTTGCTGCGCGGTTTCGTGGACTTTCTGGTGACCCTGCCCCTGGTCTTCCCGCCCATCGCCACGGGCTTCGCCCTGCTGTTGCTCCTGGGGCGCAACGGCCCCCTGGGCGGCATGCTCGGGCTGGACATGGTCTTCAGCTTCTCCGGGGTGGTGCTGGCGGCCTACGTGGCCGGGCTGCCCCTGATGGTCAAGCCCCTGCAGGCGGCCCTGGCGGGCAACGCCGCGCACCTGGCCGAGGCGGCCTACGTCCTGGGCAAGAGCCCGCTCCAGACCTACGTGCTGGTGCTGCTGCCCACGGTGCGGCGCAACCTGGCCGCGGGCTGGTTCCTGGCCCTGGGGCGGTCCCTGGGCGAGGTGGGCATCACCCTGATGCTCGGCGGCGACATCCTGGGCAAGACCAACACCCTGTCGCTGGAGATATACAACGCCGTGTTCAGCGGCGAACTGGACCGCGCCCTGGTGCTCTCGGGCATCATCGCGGTCGTGTCCCTAGGCATCTACCTGGCATTACGGCGGCTTTCCGCACTATAACGACAAAGGAGACATGGCATGGCCGGAGTTCTGGACCAAGTGCGCGAAAGGGCCGTGGCCCTGTGGGAGCGCGAGGGCATCCTGGAGGAGTCCGTCGCGGTCAAGGCCCGGGTCCTGTCCACCGAGGAGGCCATCGGCAACCCCGAGGGCGACGACTTTCCCCTGCAGCAGGGCCGCGAGCGCCTCATGGAGGCCGTGTTCCGGGGTTGCCCGGGCCAGGCCTTCACAGACCGCTTCGGCGATTTCTCGGCGCGCCTTGCGGACATCGCGGCCATGCCCCTGAGCAACAACTTCCGCCGCGCCGTGTTCGTGGCCTCCCTGAACGCGGTCATGCGCAGCCTGGGCCAGGCCCAGGGCACCATCCACTGCCGCGACACGGGGCCCGCCGAATGCGCCGGGCTCCTGGCCGAGCACGTGGCCAAGACCTACGGCCGCGTCAAGGTCGGCCAGGTCGGCTTCCAGCCCGCCATGGTCCAGGCCCTGGGCCGGGAGACGGACCTGCGCGTCCTGGACATGGACCCGGACAATATCGGCCAGGTGCGCCGGGGCTGTCTGGTGGAGGGCCCCGAGGCCACGGACGAGGTCGTCGCCTGGGCCGACCTGCTGGTGGTCACGGGCACCACCCTGGCCAACGACACCGTGGACCGCTTCCTGGAGCCGGGCAAGCCGCTGATCTTCTTCGGCACCACCATCTCCGGGGCCGCGGCGCTTATGGGCTGGCAGCGCTTCTGCGCACGCTCCACTTAGCGGATCGTCCCAAAGGCGCAATCTGCTTCGTTGCTGCGAAAGCCGCAAACCCTCGCGTATTGGAATACGCGTCGGGCTTGCGGCTTTCTTGCGCCTCGCATCTCACGCCTTTGGAACGATCCGCTACGCGCGCTTTCCAGCCCTGGAAGCCTAGAGCCTCCAGCACCCGGAAGGGCCCGCGTTGACATGGCAGCCTAGACACGTATGTTCAATCAACTCAAATCCCATTGACATATCCCGCCGGGCACCCGGCAGGGGCGGTCGCGGGTTGTGGCACCGATCTTGAAGAACCCGGGTCGCAAGGAGTCGCACCATGAACAACGTCAGCGCAATCATCTCGGAATTCGGACAGGCCATCGGACTGGACGGCCTGGTCCTGGACGACAACGGCTGCTGCACCCTCAAGTTCGACGAGGTGGTGGTCAACGTCGAGTATCTGCCTGATTCCGAAGAATTTTATTTCTACAGCCGGGTCGGTCAGGCCCCCGAGGACCAGGAGTCCAGGCTCGCCGTCTTCGCCCTTCTGCTGGAGAGCGACTGCTTCTACCGACGCACCAGCGGCGGCATCCTGGGCCTGGACGCGGACAGCGACTCCCTCGTCTACACCAACAAGATTGGCGCGGACGGCTGGCTGAACGCCACCATTTTTGGCGAATACGTCCAGGCCTTCGTCAATCTGGCCGAGGAATTCGAACGGGAAATCAAGGAAATCGCGGTGCGGCCCAAGGGAGGCAACGACACTCCCCTGGACCCCTCGCGCATGACCCTGCGCGTCTAGAGCGAACCCACAACCACAAGGAGCACGCCATGCCCGGCGGTACCATTGAAAAACTCGCGAACCTGGGCCAGACCTTCAACAAGATCGGCGACAGCCAGGTCGCCCTGGACAAGGACCGCAAGGCCACGGCCGGGGCCAGCTCCTGGCTCGGCCGCACCGTGAACTGGATCAAGTCCGCCCTGGACCTCGGCGACGCGCGGCGCGTGAACAGCGGCATCATGGAACACGTGGTCAAGACCATCCGCAACACCCAGGGCCTGGGCGACAGCTTCGCGGACATCGCCAAGGGCCGCTTCGGCGCGGCCCTGGACAAGGGCACGCCCATCACCGGCCGCAAGGTCTCCCAGGTCATTTCCGACGTCATCGGCCTCAAGCGGACCAAGGACAACGAGGCCTTGCTGCACAAGGAAAACATCAAGTACAACCTCGCCAAGCTCTGCGACGCCCCCAGCCAGGGCGAAGGCTCGCCGTCCAGGCTCGAAGCCGCCCTGCGCAAGTCGCTGGCCCAGTATGGCATGCCCGACGACATGACCCAGTTCACCGAGAACGACCTCAAGACCGTCAAGGACAAGCTGGAGGCCCCGTTCCTCAACCGGGATCGCAGCCCCGAATCCGACGCCGAGTTCCAGAACGCGCTGGACACGGCCGCCAGCCGCGTGGTCTCCGGCAAGTGCCAGGACATCATCCACCAGAAGCTGGAAAACCTGCAGGCCCGCTTCCAGGACGCGGCCAAGGCGAGGGGCATGGACGCGACGCTCTGCCCGCAGCTCCTGAAAAACCTGCGGAACAAGGCCTTCGAAACGATCAGGTTCGTCTGCATGGGCGACGACGACAACATGCACCCGCCCACGGACGCCGAGGTCAAATCCGTCACGGACAAGCTCTTCGCCTCGCTCCTGGACGCTTTGCAGGTGGTGGACGACGACACCTCCCTGAACCAGGGGCAGAAAGACGCCCTGAAGGCGGAAATGCTCGCCTCCCCGGACATCTGCAACCCCGTCATGGCCAAGGCCATGTGCAAGAGCCTGGGCGCCGCCCAGGCCATGATCGGTTCCGTCACCAACGCCACCGCCACCACCGCGCAGACCAAGACCGCCCTGGAAGCCTTCGAGACCGCCTTCGACGCCAACGTCAAGCAGGAGAAAGGCGGGCGCCTGTATCAGGAAGGCATCGACGAAAAGGGCACGGCCACGGGCATGAAGGAGATGCTCATCAGGGCGGGGGCCAAGCTGGCCGGGCTGACCGGAAACACGGCCGACCAGCCCCTGGACCGCATGCTGGCCAGGGGCTCGGCCATGAACGAGTTCCGTTTCCAATCCCTGCGCAATCCCGAGGACTCCATGTTCCTCGTGGAGACCAGGCTCAACGCCACCCTGCTGCTGCTGACCCTGGGCCAGGGCCGGGACCTGGGCGCCAGGGCGTCCATGCTGGACATGAAGGGCGTGGGCATGGACAGCGTGACCTTCGCCCAGGCCAGGGCGCACCTGGGCGACGGCGTGCACACCGACGTGGGCCTCCCCGAGATCAAGGGCTTCGACATGACCAAGGCCAAGGAGCATCTGACCACCGTCTTCACCGGCTACACCAGGACCTCGCCCCTGCAACAGGTCGATCCGTCCGGAGGGGATTTTTCAAGGTCCGTCAAATCCTTGCAGGAAAAAGTGACGCATTTTTCCTCGGCCTTCCTGGTGGACTTTTTCCGCAACGGCATCACCGTGGACGGCGAAACCATCGAGGGAACCGGCAACAGCGACGACGTCGCCAGGGAGCGGGCCCTGGACAGGCTCATCGCCCATTTCCCGAGCGTCGAGGAAGCCGGACGGGCCACCAGGGGCGTCTTCCAGGTCTACGGAGTCACGACGCAGGAGGCCCTGTTCCTGGATCCGGCCACCAACGCGGCAACCGACCAGACCCTGACGAGCATGGGCAACACCCGCATCGACCACATCGCCCTGAGCATGGAGTCCAGGGGCGGGGGCGCATACGGGGTCACCATGGACTACTCGCTGCAGCACGACTTCCAGAACTATGAAGGCGGCGAAGCCGACCCGCGCGGGATGTGCGCGCGCATCGACGTGACCCTCACGGGCATGGACCAGACCACGACCCCGCCCACGGTCAGGGTGGACGATTTCGACTTCATCTTCGCGACCATGAGGCATTAGGCGTCTCTTTCTCCGCCCGCCGGGGGGACACGGGGGTCGCGGCCGCATGGCGCGGCCCCTTTTTTCCACGCCGCGCCGGGGTTTGCCGCACTTGACGGACCCCGGGCTTCGGGGCACTTTCCGCCTTGGAAGGCTGACAGCAAACCCGGCCCAAAGCCGGTGAAGGGAGAAGACGCATGAAACGGATCACGACCCTCTGCGCCCTGGCGGCGCTATGCCTGGTCCTGGCGGCCCCGTCCGCGGCCCAGGCCAAGAAACTCAAGGTTGGCTTCGCGCTCCTCTGGACCATCGATGACCGGGGCTGGACCACGGCCCACTACAACGGCATCAAATACCTGGAGGAGAAGCTCGGCGACCAGATCGAGGTGATCTACAAGGAAAAGGTCCTCGGCCCCGACGCGGAGCGCGTGTTCCGCGAGTTCGCCGAGGACGGCTGCGACATCATCTTCGGCACCTGCTTCGACCACATGGAGCCCGAGTTCCGCGTGGCCAAGGACTACCCGGACATCAAGTTCGAGCACTGCTCGGGCTACAAGTCCCTGCCCAACATGCGCACCTACATGGCGCGCCTGTACCAGGCCGACTACCTCTGCGGCTACCTGGCCGGGCTCATGGGCTACAAGAACGTGGGCACCGTGGGCACGCATCCCATCCCCGAGCCCGTGCGCGGGGTGGACGCCTTCACCCTGGGCCAGCTCCGGGGCCTCAAGGAGGCCGGGGTCAAGCACGGCAAGATCGTGAACACCGTGGCCTGGCTCAATTCCTGGGCCGACTCCGTGAAGGAGACCACCCTGGCCGAGACCCTGGTGGCCAAAAAGCACGACCTCATCCGCCAGATGGCCGACACCCCGGACAGCTCCCTGGCGGCCTGCGCCGCGGGCGTGCCCGCCCTGGGCTACGGCACGGACGCGGCCCACTGGGGCGCGGACTGCACCCTGACCAGCGCGGTGCTCAACTGGGGCCCGTACTACGTCAAGGCCGTCAAGGACGTGCTGGAGGGCACCTGGAAGACCGGGGCCTACTGGAAGGGCTTCGACGCCGACGCCGTGCGCCTGGCGCCCTTCTCCCCCAAGGTGCCCCAGGCCGTGCAGGACAAGGTCCTGGCCGCCATGCAGGAGTTCAAGGGCGGCAAGGACGACGTCTGGGCCGGGCCCATCCTGGACCAGAAGGGCAAGACCGTGGTGCCCGCCGGCCAGAAGCTGGACGACAAGGCGCTCCTTTCCCTGCAGATGCTCGTCCAGGGCGTCCAGGGCAAGCTCGCCAAGTAGAACGATTCACGCGGCGCCCGGGTCCGGCCCGCGCGCCGCTTCCTTTTTCCCGGAGCAAGACAATGGACGTCCTCGGCGCGCGCGAATCCGGCGCGAAGCACCGCCTTGCGGTGCCGGGCCTGCCCTACGAGATCGAAATTCCCTACGTCACCCTGGCCTCGTCCGGCGGGCCGGTGACCATCGCCTCCTTCAACCTGGTGGGCCAGATCCGCCTGAACCGCGACCTGGGCCTGCTCATGGCCGCGCAGATCAGGCAGACCCTGGGCGACCTGGCGGGCATCGCCATCCTCACGGTGGTGGAAAAGGCCTTGCAGCTGACCCAGGTGGTGGCCCAGGACCTGGGCCTGGACGCCGTGGCCGTGGCCTACAACCGCATCAAGCCGCACATGGAGGCCGAGCGCAGGCCCGTGATCCAGGTGGGCACGGACTCCATCACCAGCGGCGGCAAGTTCCTGGCCGTGTACGAGCGGGACCTGAACCTCCTGGCCGAGGCCCGGGGCGTGATCCTCATCGACGACGTGGTCTCCACGGGCGGCACCATCCTGGGCCTGGCCGACCTCATGGAGGAGGTGGCGCGCCAAAAGGGCGTGGCCGCGCCGGAGATCCGCGGCATCTACTGCGTGGCCCAGGAGGGGGACAGCCATCCGCTCTTGCCCGCGCCGCTCTATTCCCTGGCCACCCTGCCGCAGCCCGGGCGCGTGGCCGGATGACGGAGCAAGCCCCACTGCTTTCCTGCCGGGGCCTGACCAAGCGTTTCGGCGAGGTCGCAGCCAACCAGGACATCTCCCTGGATGTGTTTCCCGGGCAGGTGCTGGCCGTGCTGGGCGAAAACGGCGCGGGCAAGTCCACGCTGATGTCCATGCTCGCCGGGCGCTACCGCCCCGACGCGGGCCAGATCAGCATCAAAGGCCGGCCCGTGCGCCTGGGCTGCCCGGCCGACGCCATGCGCCTGGGCGTGGGCATGGTCTACCAGCGCTTCATGCTCGTGGAGCGGCTCACCGTGGCCGAGAACATCCGCCTGTCCGCCGGGGCCTGCGGCCTGTCCGCGCGCCAGACGGACCGGCGCATGGCCGAGCTGTCCGCGCGCTACGGCCTGGGCGTGGACCCGGCGCGGGCCGTGGCCTCCCTTTCCATGGGCGAGCGCCAGCTGGCCGAAATCCTCAAGCTCCTGGTGCAGGACGCCGAGGTCCTGGTCTTCGACGAGCCCACGGCCGTGCTCAGCCAGCCCGAGGCCGAGGCCCTGTTCGAGATCTTCCGCCGCCTGCGCGAGAGCGGGCGCGGGGTGGTCTTCATCACCCACAAGCTGGAGGAGGTGCTCAGCGCCGCGGACCGCATCGCCATCCTGCGCCGGGGCAGGATGATCGCCCATCTGGCCCCGGGGGACCTGCCCAGCCGCCGCGAGCTGGCCCGGCTGATGGTCGGCCGGGAGTTCGTGCTGGCCGTGGACAAGCCCGCGATCGAACCCGGCGAGACCGTGCTGGAGCTCACGAATTTCAGCGGCTCCGGCCGCTTCGGCAGCGCGGGCTTCGCGGACGTGGACCTGACCCTGCGCCGGGGCGAGATCGTGGGCCTCATCGGCGTGGCGGGCAACGGACAGTCCGCCCTGGCTGCGGCCCTCACCGGCACCTCCGACGCCGGGCGGCCCGAGGCCGGGACCGTGTCCTTCCTGGGCCGGACATCCGAGGCGCGCCGCTGGCGCGGACACCCCCGCATCGCCCACGTGCCCGAGGACAGGCACGAGCAGGGCAGCGTGGGCGGCATGACCCTGGCCGAGAACGCCGTGCTCACGCGCATGGACGCGGCGGGCCCGGGCCCCTGGCTGGACCCGGCGTCCATGCGCGGCGAGGCCGCGCGGGCCATCGACCGATTCTCCATCCGCGCCACGGGCCCCGACGCCCTGGCGGGCAGCCTGTCCGGCGGCAACCTGCAGAAGCTCATCCTGGCCCGGGAGCTGGCCCGGGACCCGGACCTGTTCGTGGCCGAACAGCCCACCCAGGGCCTGGACATCGCGGCCACCGAGGACATCTGGGCCGCCCTCATCCGCCAGCGCGAGCGCTCGGCCGTGCTCCTGATCTCCGGCGACCTCAAGGAGGTCCTGTCCCTGGCCGACCGCATCGCGGTCATGTTCCGGGGCCGCATCCTGGAGGTGGTGGACGCCCTGAACGCCGACGCCGTGGGCCGGGTGGGCCTGCTCATGGCCGGGGGCGACGCGGCATGAGCCTGCGCATCGTCCGCCGCACGCGGCCCCTGCCGCACAAGGGCCTGGTCACGGGGCTGCTGGCCCTGTTCCTGGCCCTGCTCACCGGGGCCGTGGTCTTCCTCGGCCAGGGCGTGAATCCGCTCACGGCCTACGCGACCATGGCCTCGGGCGCCCTGGGCAGCCTGGGCGGGCTGGCCGAGGTGGCGGTGAAGGCCGTGCCCCTGACCCTCACGGGCCTGTCCGTGGCCCTGGCCGCCACCATGCTGCTCTGGAACATCGGGGCCGAGGGCCAGTTCGTGTGGGGGGTCATCGGCGCGGGCTGGGCCGCCCTGTACGCCGCGCCGCACCTGCCCGCGCCCCTGGTGCTGCCCGCCTGCCTGGTCTGCGGGGCCCTGGCCGGGGCCGCGTGGGCGGCCGTCCCGGCGGCGCTCAAGGTGCGCTTCGGGGTCAGCGAGATCCTCTCCACCCTGCTGCTGAACTACGTGGCCATCATCTTCATGGAACACCTCTATTTCGGGCCCTGGCGCGACCCCATGGCCTTCGGCTTCCCGGGCACGCCCATCTTCCCGGAGTCCGCCTGGCTGCCCCGCCTGGGCCGGACCCGCCTGCACCTGGGAGCGGCCCTGGCCGTGCTGGCCCCGGCGGCGCTGCACGTGCTCTTGACGCGCACCAAATGGGGCCTGGCCGTGCGCGTGGCCGGGCACAGTCCCCGGGCCGCGCGCCACGCGGGCCTGGGCGCCGGGCGGCTGACCTTCGCGGTCCTGGCCCTGGCCGGGGCCCTGGCCGGGCTGGCCGGGGTGGGCGAGGTCTGCGGCATCCACTACGTGATCCGCGAGGGCGTGAACCCGGGCTACGGGTACGACGGCATCATCGTGGCCTGCCTGGCGGGGCTGAAGCCGCTGCTGGTGCCGGTCTACGCCCTGGTCCTGGGGGCCTTCCTCATCGGCGCGGACAGGTTGCAGTCCGTGATGCAGCTGCCCGCGTCCATCGGCATGGTCCTGGAAGGCGCGCTGCTCCTGGGGCTCTTGGCCGCCGAGGCCCTGACCCGCTTCACGGTGGTGCGCGGGCAAGAAGACGCGGCGGAGGGCGGCGATGCTTGAGGACCTGCTGTTCATCGCCACCATCGCGGTGAAGTCCTCCATGGCAGTGCTCTTCGCGGCCGTGGGCGAGGTCCTGGCCGAGCGCTCCGGGGTCCTGAACCTGGGCGTGGAGGGCATGATGCTCTTCGGGGCCATGGTGGGCGCGGCCGCGGGCACGGCCTGGGGCGACCCCTGGCTGGCCGCAGGCTGCGGCATGCTGGCCGGGGCGGCCCTGGCCGCCGTGCACGGATTCTTCGCCATCACCCTGGGCGCGGACCAGACCCTCTCGGGCCTGGCCATCACCATCCTGGGCGGCGGGCTGGCCGGGTTCCTGGGGCGGCCGCTCATCGGCGTGCGCGGGGTGCGCTTCAACCTCTCGGCCGTTCCCGGGCTCTCGGACATCCCCGTGCTGGGCGACGTGCTCTTCCGCCAGAACGCCCTGGCCTACGCGGGCTACGTGCTGGTGCCCGCGGCCGCCTGGGTGCTGTTCAGGACGTCCATCGGGCTCAAGGTGCGCGCCGTGGGCGAGGACGCGGCCGCGGCCGACGCCATGGGCGTGAACGTGCCGCTGACGCGCTGGTGCTGCGTGCTCCTGGGCGGGCTCTTGGCCGGGCTGGGGGGCTGCTACCTGTCCCTGGCCTACACCCCGGGCTGGAAGGACGGCATGACCATGGGCCAGGGCTGGATCGCCGTGGCCATGGTCATCTTCTCGGGCTGGCGGCCGGGCCGGGCGGCCCTGGGCGCGCTGCTCTTCGGGGCCCTGGCGGCCCTGCAATGGCATTTCGAAGCCGGGGGCGTGGAATTCGTGCCCGCCTGGGTGCTGAAGATGCTGCCCTACGTGCTGACCATCGCGGTGCTGGTCCTGGTGCGCCGCAAGGGTTCCAGGAGCGGCGGCGCGCCTCAAGATCTAGGCCGGTCCTTCCGCCGCCTCTAGCAGCCCGCCCCAAAGGGGCAATCTGCTTCGTCAGCGAAACAATCCAGACCGTTCATGTACGCCCGGTACATCACGCGTCCTGGATTGTTCCGCTTCCTCGCATCTCACACCTTTGGAACGCCCTGCGGGGAATCGAACCAGAACAATTCACCGTCGTGGAAGCGGATGCGCTCCTCGGGCAGGCCCAGGGCCGCGTAGCGCGGCAGCATGGAGCGGGCGTGGCCCAGGACGTCCGAGCGCCAACGCTGCGGCGCGGCCAGGCCCCGAGGCGCCGCGTCCAGCGCCTCCAGCCTGCCCCGCAGGTGCAGGAACAGGGCCTCGGAGCGCGCCAGCTGGCCCAGGGCCGGGTGCGCGGGCCCGGCCAGGACGTGCTCCGCGAGCCCCGGCTCGGCGGGCAGGCCCACGCGGATCACGGCGACGCCCGCAGCCCAGAACCGTTCCAGGGCCCAGCCCACGGCCTGAACGGTCTGCTCCAGGGGCCAAGGCGCATAGGCCCCGCGCTCCCAGTCCCGGGCCAGGGCCGTGTCCCGCAGCACCATGCAGGGGTACAGGCGCACGCATTCCGGCTCCAGGCCGATGGCCGTTTCCACGTCGCGCTCGAAGGCCGCGCGGTCCTGGCCGGGCAGCCCGGGCATCAGCTGCACCCCCAGGGCGAATCCGGCCCCGCGCACGCGCAGGCAGCCCTCCCGGGCCGCCTGGCCGCCGTAGCCCCGGCGCACGGCCGCCAGGGCGCGGTCGTCAAAACTCTGTATCCCCAGCTCCACCATGTCCAGGCCGCGCGCCCGGAGCCGCTCCAGGACCTCCGGCCCCAGGGCGTCGGGCCGGGTGGAGCAGCGCACGCGGGACACCGTGCCGCGCGCCCTGTGCGCCTCGGCCAGTTCCAGGAAGCGATCCATCCAGGGCAGGGGCAGGGCCGTGAAGGTGCCGCCGAAAAACGCCAGTTCCATGACCCTGGAATCCTCTTCCAGGGCCTTGGCGAGGGCCGCGAGCTCCACGTCCAGTGATTCCGGGCCCCGGCCGGTGACGGCATGCTGGTTGCAGAACGTACAGCGGGCGACGCAGCCCGCAAAAGGCAAGAAACACGGCCTGATGCGGGGCCGTCCGACCTCGGGCGCGGGATGCGGAAACCCTTGCCCCCCGCCGCTTGCGGGGGACATAGGTGGCCCCGGAGGGGATATTTGTCGAATCGAATGCAAAATACTTGATAAAAAAAGAAACGTTAGGTAATAATGTTTCATGCAAGAGGCCCCTTGGCGCTGCCAAGGACGAACACGCGGCGTTTTTTGCGCGTCGCCGTATGATGGTGGCAACCGATTGCGCTTTTTGCAAGATCAATCGGGGAGAGCATTTCCCGTGCCCGGGGCGCGGATGCGCTAGCGCTCCCGGAGCGCCGACACGACAACTTCGAGGGGAACAATGCCGCTCCGGCTGTTCGGAGCGGGACTATCCGAGGGGAAGACGGAGGACAACATGGCTGGGAAGACCCTGACCAAAGCTGACATCGTGGACAGCATCTACGAAAAGTCCGAACGCAACCGCGCCGAAGTCAAGGCGCAGGTCGAGGACCTGCTGGAAATCATGAAGCAGGCCGTGAAAAAGGACCATTCACTGCTCATCAGCGGCTTCGGCAAGTTCGAAGCCTATGACAAGAAGGCCCGCAAGGGACGCAATCCGCAGACCAACGACACCATCACCCTGCCCCCGCGCAAGGTGGTCGTGTTCCGGCTCTCGCGGAAGTTCCGCGCGGAACTCAATCCGCAATAAGAAACGATCTTGGATATTCGCGCTTCAGTGCGGCATGGGCCTTGTTCGCGCGGTCCATGCCCCTGAACGCGCCCGCCTGCACACGCCAGAACGTCCTGCCCTTCACCTGCGCCCTTTCCACGCGCGTCTGGACATAGCCCGCCGCGCGCAACGACTCCTGCATCCGCTCCGCATTGGCGCGCTCGGTGAACGATCCCACCTGCACGTAGAACAGGCTCTGGGCCACGGCCCGGGCCACCGACACGGGCTTGCTTCCGGCCACGCCCACGGCCTCCAGGCGCACCTGGGCCGTGCCCGGCCCCAGCATGTCCAGGGCTTGGGCCCCGGCCCGGGACAGATCCACGATGCGGTTGGCCACGAAGGGCCCCCGGTCGTTGACCCTCAGCGTGGCCACGCGGCCGTTGGCCTCGTTGGTCACGCGCACGTAGGTGTTCATGGGCAGGACCTTGTGCGCGCAGGTCATGGCGTGCATGTCGTAGGTCTCGCCGTTGGCGGTCTTGCGGCCGTGGAAGTCCGGGCCGTACCACGAGGCCACGCCCCGCTCCACGTAGCCGTCGGACGTGGCCAGGGGATAGTAGGTCCGGCCCGACACGGTGTAGGGCTTGAAGGTCCCCTTGGGCGCTGGGCCCGCGGTGGTCGGGGTCTGGGTGGACGGCCGCGCGGCCCCGTCCGGCCGCGTGGGAACGATCTTGCGGCCGCAGCCCGAGAGGGCCAGGGCCAGGAGCAGGATGCAGCACAACAGCCCCAGCCCGCGTCGACGCCAATCTTCCATGTTCTTCGGCTCCTTTGCTTCGCCTTCCAGTACACGATGCCCCGGGCCCGGCGCAAGGCCGGGAGTCCGCCCCCGGCGGCCGGGCCGCGAACCCGCCCCTTCCCCCGGCGGGCGCAACGGGCTATCCTGCGCCCCATGCGGGCGATACGCGCGAAAACGGTGGTCCAGGCTCCGGGTCGGGTCCTGGAGGACGGGCTGGTGGTCTTTGACCGCGGCCGCGTGGCCGCCTGCGGGCCGTGGCGCGAGGAGCGCCGTGCATACTCCGGCCCGGTAGAGGACCTGGGGCCCGTGGCCGTGTGCGCGGGCGTGCTCAACATGCACGCGCACCTGGAGCTCTCGCACCTGCTCGGGCGCACCGTGGCCGGGCGGGGCTTCACCGCCTGGGTCAAAAGCCTCCTGGCCCTGCCCGCGAGCGGCCTGGACGCCGCGTCCCTGGACGCCGCCGTGGGCGGCCTCGCGGCCTGCGGCACGGCCTGGGTCGCGGACATCGGGGACCGCAACCCGGCCCTGGTCGCCGGGGCCCTGGACCGCGCCGGGCTGGGCTACGTGCTGGGCGTGGAATTCTTCGGCCACCGCCGGGGCGGGGACCTGGCCTGGCCCCCGGACACCGCGAACCTGACCCCGGCCCAGTGGGAGCGCGTCAGCGCAGCGGGCCACGCCCTGTACTCCACGGACGCGGGCACCCTGCGCGCGGCCCGGGCCTGGTGTCGTGAACGGGGGCGCATCTTCCCCCTGCACCTGGCCGAGCACCGGGGCGAGGTGGAGCTCCTGGCCCACGGGGGCGGGGAGTTCGCCGACCTCCTGCGCCAGCGCGTCCTGCCCGAGGATTTCCTGGCCCCCGGGTGCTCGCCCGTGGCCCACGCCCGGGACCTGGGCCTCCTGGGCCCGGGAACCCTGGCCGTGCATTGCGTGCAGCTGGCGGACGGGGACGTGGACACCCTGGCGAAAAGCGGCGCGGCCGTATGCCTCTGCCCGCGCTCCAACGATTACATCGGCGTGGGCCGCGCGCCCTGGGAGGCCCTGCGGGACGCGGGAATCCCCCTCTGCCTGGGCACGGACAGCCTCTCATCCAACACGGACCTGGACGTCCGCAACGAGGCCCTGGCCGTGGTCCGGGCCTCGGAAGGCGCGGTCTCGGCCATGGAGGCCCTCAGTTGGCTGACCCTCTCCCCGGCGCGGATCCTGGGCCTGGAAAACACGCACGGAACACTTGAATCCGGCAAGGTTGCAGGGTACAGCATAGTTCCGGACGAGTTGGGGCGATTGCTGTAGGTCCGCCCCCGCGAATCCGGCCCCGCCACCGGGCCTTCGTTTCATCAGACAACTCCCAAGAGGGTGTGTATGCAGTGGACACACAAGGACTTGCTCGACGTCAGCGACCTCTCCACGGCCGACGTCGAACGAGTGTTCGAGACTGCGGACTCGTTTCTGGAAATCAACCGCCGGCCCATCAAGAAGGTGCCCACGCTCAAGGGCCGCAGCGTGGTCCTGTTTTTCGCCGAGCCCAGCACCAGGACCAAGACCTCCTTCGACATGGCGGGCAAACGCCTGTCCGCGGACACGTTCTCCCTGGCCAAATCCTCCAGCAGCCTGACCAAGGGCGAAAGCCTCAAGGACACGGCGCTGACCCTGCAGGCCATGAACCCCGACGTCATCGTGCTGCGCCATGGGCACAGCGGGGCCTCGCAGTTCATCGCCGAGCGCCTGGACTGCTCGGTGATCAACGCGGGGGACGGCTGGCACGCCCACCCCACCCAGGCGCTCTTGGACGGCTTTTCCCTGCGTCGGGCCTGGAACGGTGAATTCGCGGGCAAGACCCTGCTCATCCTGGGGGACATCGCCCACAGCCGCGTGGCGCGCTCCAACGTGAACCTGCTCACGCGCCTGGGCGTCAAGGTGCGCGTATGCGGGCCCAGGACGCTCCTGCCGCGCTGCGTGGAAACCTGGGACGCGGAGGTCTTCCACGACCTGTACGAGGCCGTGCGCGGCGTGGACGCGGTGATGTGCCTGCGCCTGCAGCTGGAGCGCCAGCAGGATGGGCTCCTGTCCAGCCAGCGCGAATACGCCGCCTTCTTCGGTCTGGCCCGGCGCCACATGCTCAGGGCCAACGAGGGGGCGGTGATCCTGCACCCGGGGCCGGTGAACCGGGGCATCGAAATTTCCTCGGACCTTGTGGACGCGGGCGACAGCCTGATCCTGAACCAGGTGGAGGCGGGCGTAGCCGTGCGCATGGCCCTGTTGTTCCTGCTGCTGACGCGAAAAGACCAGGGAGGCGAGCATGTCCAGTCCTGATTGCGTGATCCGCGGGGCCCTGTACAAGGGCCGGAAGATGGATCTGCTGCTCAAGGAGGGCAAGGTCCTGGAGCTGCGGCCCACGGGCAACTACACCTACGCGGGCGCCGAGAGCGTGCCCGCCTCGGGCGCGCTGCTCCTGCCCGCGCTCACCGACGCCCACGTGCACCTGCGCGAGCCGGGCTTCGAATGGAAGGAGGACATCGCCTCGGGCCTGGCCGCCGCCGCCCACGGCGGGTTCGCCAACATCATGTGCATGGCCAACACCACGCCGGTGAACGACTGCGCCGCGGTCACCGAGCAGATGCTGGACAAGGCCCGGGCCGCCTGGCCCCACGGGCCGCGCCTGTTCCCCATCGCCGGGCTGACCAAGGGCCTCAAGGGCCAGGAGCTGGCCGACATGGGCGAGATGCGCCGGGCCGGTTGCGCGGCCGCGTCCAACGACGGCCTGCCCATGAAGAGCACCGAACTCATGCGCCGGGCCGTGGAATACGCCCGCGACTTCTCCCTGGTGGTCGTGGACCACTGCGAGGACCCGCACATGGCCCCGGCCGCCGGGGTCAACGAGGGCCGGGTCAGCCTGGGCCTGGGCCTCAAGGGCCAGCCCACGGCGGGCGAGGCCATCCAAGTGGCCCGGGACATCCTCCTGGCCGAGTACCTGGACATGCCCATGCACATCGCCCACGTCTCCTGCCGCCAGGCCGTGGAGCTCCTGGCCTGGGCCAAGGGCCGGGGCGTGCCCGTGACCGCCGAGACCTGCCCCCACTACCTGCTGCTCACCGAGGAGGCCGTGACGGGCTACGACACGGCGGCCAAGGTCAACCCGCCCCTACGCACCAAGGACGACGTCGAGGCCGTGCGCCAGGCCCTGCGCGAGGGCGTCATCGACATCCTGATCACGGACCACGCGCCCCACGCGGCCCACGAAAAGGAAGTGCCCTTCGCCGAGGCACCCTGCGGCATCTCCGGCCTGGACACGGCCCTGTCCCTGACCATGGGCCTAGTGGACGAGGGCGTGCTGGACCTGGACACGGTGATGCGCGCCTGGTGCTCGCGCCCGGCGGAGATCTTCGGCCTGCCCCACTGCTCCTTCGAGCCCGGTGACAGCGCGGATTTCGTGCTCTACGACCCCGCCGCCGCCTGGGAGGTGCGCCCCGAGGCCATGTACTCCAAGGGGAAGAACACGCCCTTCATGGGCCGCACCATGCCCGGCAGGGTCAGCGCCCTGTTCGTGGACGGCAGGCGAATCGTTTGACGCGGCCCCCGCACGCCCCTATATTCAGCCAGCTTCAGGGACAGGAACCACCGGACAACGAACCGCCCACGGAGAAGACATACATGAGCGACCCCTACAAAGAAGCCGTCGGCATCTGCAAGACCATCATGCGCAACGGCTACGACGCCTACGTGGTCAATGCGCGCATGCAGAAGGCGGCCATGGACGGCAAGGGCACCACGGAACTGGACATCGCCACGGACATGGACTTCAAGGGCCTGGACAAGCTCTTCCCGGCCGTGGAGTTCTCCAAGGAACACATGGCCATCGCCAAGCTCAACGAGGGCGGCGTGCTGTTCCACTTCTACCCCACGGATATCGAGGACGGCTCGCACCCCGAGGAATGCGTCTCGCGCATCACCCCCCGGCTGATGCGCAAGCTGGAGGGCACGGGCGAGATCCCGGCCAACCTGGCCTGCCCCTACGTCCCCGAGAGCGAGGACCGCTACAAGGGCTTCGAGGACCTGGACGCCGGCGAGATCAAGTTCAAGGGCTTCCCCGACGATACCCTGCGCCACGACTACCTGCGCGGGGTGCGCGCCCTGCGCTTCGCCGCCAATTTCGACTTTCCCATCGAGGCCAACTCCTGGGTGGCCATCGTGCGCAACTCCCAGCGCATCCTGGACTACGTGTCCGTGACGGACATCATGGACGAGTGGCGCATGGTGGAGGCCGAGAACATGCACAAGTTCGTGCAGCTGCTCTTCGACTCCATGCTTCTGCACGGCCTGATCCCCGAGATCGCCGCCCTGTCGCGCGTCAAACAGCTGAAGAACGAAGAGGAGAACGGCGAGGAGGAGACTGTCTTCGAGCACACCCTGAACGTGATGCGCTACTATCCGGAAGAGCGCCCCTACGACTGGATCGGCACCCTGGCCTGCATGTTCCACGACGTGGGCAAGCTCTTCACCGTGGAGACCTTCGACGACCGGACCACCTTCTACCAGCACCACAGGGTGGGGGCCAAGGTGGCCCGCAAGATCATGCACCGCATGCGCTTCGACCCCGTGGACACCGATCTGGTCTGCCACATGACGCGCAACCACAAGCGCTTCGGCTTCATGCTCACGGACAAGGGCATCCGCCGCTTCAAGGCCCTTGAGGAATACCCCAGGCTCATCGAGATGGAGCGCGCCGGAGTCAAGGCCCGGGGCGGCAACTACACCGAGTTCAACCACAACATGAAGATGATGGAGCGCACGGACACCCCCGAGGAGATGCTCGAGCCGCTCTTGAACGGCCGCGAGATCATGGACTTCACGGGCCTGCATCCCGGCCCGGCCGTGGGCATCATCCGCGACGCGCTGCTCCAGGCCCAGATCCGGGGCGACGTGTCCAGCGTGCCCGAGGCCGTGGAATTCTCCATCCGCTACAAGGAACGCGAAAACCTGACGTAAATGTCGGGCGCGGCCCCCCAGGGGCGCGCACTTTACGAACCGCCCGATACGCGATAACACATGCCTCCCCCGGCACGGGCTTTGCCCGAGCCGGGGGTTTGCGCCGCGGCGGCTTATCCCCGCGGCATACTGCTGGCGGCAGGCCGCGATCCGGAACACCCATGCAGAATCTTTTGGACATGACCCAGGACGAACTGGTCCGGTTCGTCTCCGGGCTCTCGGAGCCCGCCTACCGCGCCGAGCAGCTGTGGCAATGGCTGTGGCAGAAGGGCGCGCGCGATTTCTCCGAGATGACCAACCTCTCCAAGGACCTGCGCGCCAAGCTGGCCGAGACGGCCGTGATCCGCTGGCCCGAGGTGGCCGAGGAACGCGTGTCCCGGGACGAGACCGTGAAGTTCCTCCTGCGCCTGGCCGACGGCGAGCTGGTGGAGACGGTGCTCATCCCCGAGCGCACGCACCTGACCCTGTGCATGTCCACCCAGGTGGGCTGCGCCATGGGCTGCACCTTCTGCTCCACCGGGGGCCTGGGGTTCGCGCGCAACATGACCATGGGCGAGATCCTGGGCCAGGTGCTCGTGGCCCGGGACTGGCTGGGCCGCCAGGGCCGCGACCGCGCGGAGCTCAAGAACCTGGTCATCATGGGCATGGGCGAGCCGCTCTTGAATTTGGACGAGTTGATGCGCGCCCTGGGGGCGCTTGGCAGCGACAAGGGCCTGAATGTTTCGTCACGCAGGGTCACCGTCTCCACGGTGGGGATCCCAAAAGGACTGGAGGTGCTCGGAGACAGCGGGCTGGCTATGCTCGCAGTCTCGTTGCATGCGCCGACCCAGGAACTGCGCGAGGCCATCATGCCCAAGGCCGCGCGCATGACGCCGCTGCCCGAGCTCATGGAGGCCCTGGACCGATACCCCTTGCGGCCCCGGCAGCGCATCACGTACGAATACATCATGCTCAGGGGCGTCAACGACCGCCCGGAGCACGCCAAGGCACTGGTGCGGCTGCTCGGCCAGCGCAAGGCCAAGGTGAACCTCATCGCCTGCAACCCGGGGCCCGGCAGCCCCTACGAGGCCCCCACCGCGGACGAAATGCTGGCCTTCGAGACCATGCTCCACGTCAAGGGCCTCACGGCGACCATCCGCCACAGCAAGGGGCAGGACATAAGCGCCGCCTGCGGCCAGCTCAAGGCCGAGAGCCGCGGGACGGGCGCGGGGAAGTGAAACCCAAAGGACACAGGACCATGATACGACCCGATTTCAAGAAAATGAACGACCTCGTCCCGGCCATCGCCCAGGACGCCGAGACCGGCGAGGTGCTGATGATGGCCTATATGAACGAGCTGGCCTGGGACAAGACCCTGGAGACGGGCGAGGCCCACTACTGGAGCCGCTCGCGCCAGGAGCTCTGGCACAAGGGCGGCACCAGCGGCCATACCCAGAAGGTGCGCGCCATCCGCATCGACTGCGACGACGACACCCTGGTCCTGCTGATCGACCAGATCGGCGGGGCGGCCTGCCACAAGGGCTACCGTTCCTGCTTCTACCGCGAACTCAAGGACGGGGGGGTGAGCCAGTGCTCGCCCCTGGTCTTCGACCCCAAGGAGGTCTACAAATAATGTCCACCAGCAACGGCAAACAACTCAAATTCGGCATTCCCAAGGGGTCCCTGCAGGACGCCACCGTGGCCCTCCTTGAAAAGGCGGGCTGGAAGATCCGCCAGTACCACCGCAACTATTTCCCGGACGTGGACGACAAGGATCTCAAGATCTCCATGTGCCGCGCCCAGGAGATGTCCCGCTACGTGGCCGACGGCACACTGGACCTGGGGCTGACGGGCAAGGACTGGATCATGGAGAACCAGTCCGACGTGCACGTGGTGCGCGACCTGATCTACTCCAAGGTCTCCAACCGCCCGGCGCGCTGGGTCCTGGCCGTGGCCGGGGACTCCCCGTACAAGCGCCCCGAGGACCTGGCCGGCAAGAAGATCGCCACCGAGCTGGTGGGCTGCACCAAGCGCTATTTCGCCGACGCGGGCATCCCCGTGGAGGTGGAATACTCCTGGGGCGCCACCGAGGCCAAGGTGGTGGAGGGCCTGTGCGACGCCATCGTGGAGGTCACGGAGACCGGCACCACCATCCGGGCCCACGGCCTGCGCATCATCGCCGAGCTGATGCAGACCAACACCCGGCTCATCGCCAACCACGAGGCCATGAAGGACCCCTTCAAGCGCAAGAAGATCGAGCAGATCGACGTGCTGTTGAACGGCGCCCTGGACGCCGAGTCCATGGTGGCCCTGAAGATGAACGTGCCCGGGGACAAGGTGGACGTGGTGCTGAATGAGCTGCCCTCGGCCAACTCCCCCACCGTGGCGCACCTGCACGATTCCGACTGGGTGTCCATCGAGATCGTGGTGCCCAAGAAGGTGGTCAGGGACCTGATCCCCTGCCTGCGGGCCAAGGGCGCGCTGGCGATTATTGAGTATTCGCTGAATAAGGTGATCTAGGGGACTGCGCCCTGGCGGCGCGAGACCAAGTGCATATCAGCCCCCGCACCAGATGGTGCGGGGGCTTTTTTGTGGCCTCCGGCGTGATGAAACAAAAGATCCAGCCCTTTCTATTTCGGACCTTGGCATTTTATCAACAGCGGAGTATGCGGCTATGGTGACTACAAGCAATATAAAGGTGAATTATGGCTTCAGTTCATGGTGGAACGATTGGACGCTGGTTTGAAAAACTCTGTCGGACAAAACACCTCAAGCTAGCGGAAATTGTTTATAAAAACAAACAGTTAAGCAAAAATTCATTACCAAAAGAGAGTGGAGTTTATGCTTTCTGGTGGACAGGAAACTTTGATCTGTTCAGCACGCGGAACAGAAATATCGTCTTAAAAGGCCCCAGAGAACGGCCCGTCAAGCTTCTCTTTGACGATGATTGGCTTGGGACAAAAGCAGGCTACCCTATCCCATTATATGTTGGCAAAACCACTTCGGGGATAAACAAAAGAATCGGCCAACATCTCATGCTGAGGGCGAAGCGCATACTTCCCCTGGGAGAAAAAGCAGAAAAGGCCAAGCCACCAACCACGTCATGTCAACTACGAGCTGGCATTGAGCATTTTTTTCAAACCACAGAAGATACAAGAACATTAATTCTTGAGAATATTGGACTGTCCTACGTTTTGCTTGATGGCGATCAGCACGCTGCCAATAGATTCTATCTGGAAGACTTGGCGATTGGATTGATGAGACCACCGCTGAATGTCGACATAGAAAGATAAACATTCCTGAGAAAAACATGACAAGCAAACGAATTCGAAAATGGGGATCCATCAAAGACGAACTCATCAAGAAATCACGAGAAGCTGCTCTTGCTGCTGTTCAAATTTTTAATAACCCGAGCATCACGTTCAAGGCTGAGAGCTATGTTGCCTTGATGATCATATCGTGGACATATCTCCTACACGCACATTATCGTTCTAAAAAAACAATTTATTGTTATTACGAACAAAAAGGAACACGAAAGATCTATGACAAGACAAAAAGCGGAGCATACAGATATTGGGAACTAGAAAGATGCTTGAATGATCGAAACTCTCCCATTGATAAAGACACAACAAATAATCTCAAATTTTTAATCGGATTGAGGCACGAAATTGAGCATCAGATGACCTCAAGAATTGATGACGTACTCAGTGCTCGCTTCCAAGCTTGCTGTCTAAACTACAACCAGTACATAAAATCTCTTTTTGGTGATAAGCACGGAATTGAAAAGCATCTATCATTTAGCCTCCAATTTTCGACGATAAATGATGAGCAAAAAGAACTTCTCGAAGAACATGATGATCTTCCGAAGAGTTTAAAATCATATATTATGAACTTTGACAACAATTTGACTAATTGTACAGAGATAGTATTCACCTGACACTGCCGCCCCTGGCGGGGTGATTTCTAGGCGGCCGCCTCGGCCGCCT